>CAJFFX010000054.1 GCA_904374485.1 Candidatus Pseudoscillospira falkowii
TATCATTTTACGTCTTTGTCTCATTCCGAACGCACTCACCCCACAAAGGAGGCCACGGCGTTCATCAGGCTCTCGTTGCGGGTGGCGGAGATGTTGTTGATGAACAGCACGTCCGTCGCGCCGGTGGCGTCCACAATGGCGGAGAGCTTGTCGCCCTTGACCTTGGCGATGGAGCGATAGTCCACTACATAGACCTTGTCGTAATCGGGCACCAGGAAGGGCACAAAGGCGTTGCCGAAGGATTCCTTGATCACGATGCAGGCGCTGCCGTCGTTGACGTTGGGATTGTCGATAACGGACCAGGGGTTGTCGCCGCCGATGAAGCAGGAGTATTTCGACGAAGCGCTCCAGGTGCTCACATCGGAGACCACCATCCAGTTCAGGGGGCTGCCGTCGCTCTGGGTGATGGCGATGCTGTTGGTGTCGTTGGGCACATAGGCGATCACGGTGTCGCCGCCGGCGAGAGCCGGCTTCTTGCCGGAATCGCTGTAGAACGAGCCCAGGAAGCCCGGATATTCCACCGTGGTAAAGTCCTGCTCCAGCGACGCGGGCTCCGTGCCCTTCACTTCGCAGAACTTCTCATAGGCATAATAAGCACCCAGGGCCGTCCAGTGATGGTCGGTGCGATAGAAGATATATTCGTCCCGGTGATTGCGCAGAACGTCGTACACATCCACCTTTTTCACGCCGTCGGACATGGAGTCGTACATATAATCCATGGCCTTGCGCTGGTCGGCCGAGTTCACGCCTTTGCGCACCGAGGCCGGCAGGGTGATGTCCATGCTGGTGGGGACGATGATGTCGTACACGTCGGCCTTGCCCTCCAGCAGCGACGCGGCGCGGTTCACGGTGCGGATATAGACATCCGCCGCTTTCTGGGAGAAGTTATAGTACTCATAGGCGGTATCGCCGGCGATCAGAATGGCCCCCAGCTGCTCCACGGGGACGTCGGTCATGTCCGGCTCCTCGATCTCGTGGTCGGGCTCGTCCACCGAGGGCTCCTCCGGCTCCTCGATGACCGGCTCCTCCATGGGGTCCTTGGCTTCGTCGGGGATCTCGTCGCCCTGCTCCACATCGCCGTGGACCGTGGTGTCCGTGGGCGAAAGGAAGGATTTGAACTGGGTGTTCAGCGAAACATACACATCCCGGAAGGGGAAGGTGTCGGAAAACCAGGTGTTGATATCGTCAAAATAATCGCCGGTGGCCAGGGCCTGGACGCTGAAGGCCGGGAATTTGGCCAGCTCCCGCTTCTCCGCCTCCGACTCCGTCGGATGGAGGGGGATGATCCAGGAGATCACAGCCAGCACGAACAGTACCAGAAAGAACAGCGTGATCTGGATGCTGCGGTACATGCCGCGCTTTGGCTTTTTCGGTTCCATTTGGGGCGCGGCGCCGACATAGGACGCCCGCCGGTCGTAAGCACGTCTGCTGCGCATAAAACTTCCTCCTTCCGTCAGAACTGCCAGTACAGGAACGGGTTGTAGCTGTCGCCCACCAGGGACATGGTGGCCAGCAGCAGTAAGATGACCGGCGCGGCGATCACCACCAGGCGGTACGCGTTCCACGCCAGGGCGCTGCGCGCCCCCCGGTCATAGAGCCGTTGGCCCAGCCAGGGGACAATGGGCGTGCAGGCCACGATGGACACCGCCAGGATGGGCAAATTGCTCTGGATCAGCGAGACCACCTCGAAGCTGGAAAGGGGCGCGCCGGTGCCGCCGAACATGCCCGAAAGGGCCGTGCCCAGCACGGAAAAATCGGTGAACTTGAACAGCACCCAGCCGAAGTAGACCACCACCAGCGCGTAGGCGTGGCCGAAGAAGGCGGGCACATGCTCCAGCGCGCCGCGCAGGAACGCCCGCTCCAGCACCAGGAACACAAAGAAGTAGAGGCCCCAGCACACGAAGTTCCAGCTGGCGCCGTGCCAGAAGCCTGTCAAAAGCCAGACGACGAACAGGTTGAAGATTACCCGGGGCGCGCTGCGCCGGTTGCCGCCCAGGGGGATATAGACATAATCCCGGAAGAAGGAACTCAGGGAAATGTGCCAGCGCCGCCAGAAATCGGTGATGGACACGGAGATATAGGGATAGTTGAAGTTTTCGCGGTAGTGGAAGCCGATCATGCGGCCCATGCCGATGGCCATGTCGGAATAAGCGGAAAAGTCGAGATAGATCTGCAGCATGAAAGCCAGAACGCCCACCCACAGCGCCAGCACCGGGCGCTGTGCGATGATGCCCAGGGCGTCGGCCGCCGGCACCGTGTCGGCCACCAGCAGCTGGTCGGCCAGGGCACCGCAGGCGTTGGCCAGCACCGCTTTCTTCGCAAGGCCCACCGTGAAACGGGTGACGCCGTAGGAAATGTCGCTGCGGGTGGCATGACGCTCCAAAAGCTCCGCGTTGATGTCCTTATAGCGGACAATGGGACCGGCAATACACTGGTGGAACAAACTCACATACAGCAGCAGGGCCGGAAAGCTCCTCTGGGCTGCCACCTCACCGCGGTACACGTCGACCACGTAGGACAGCAGCTGGAAGGTGTAGAAAGAAATGCCGATGGGCAGGGCGATCTGGAGCACCTCGTCGGGAAAGCCCAGCAGATTGTGGGTGTTCTCCATAAAAAATGTGCCGTATTTGAATACGCCCAGGATGCCAAGATCCACAATGCACGTTGCCGCCACGCCCCATTTCGCGCGGCGGGACCGCGGCGTCTGCTTCCCGATCCAGCGGGCCAGGGCCCAGTCCGCAAAGGCCATGCCGATGAGCAGCAGGACGTATACCGGTTCGCCCCAGGCGTAAAAGATCAGGGAGAAGATCAGCATCACCGCGTTTTTCGCCCGCATAGAGGGCATGAGGTGATAGAGCAGCAAATTCAGCGGCAGAAAGACATATAGGAAAAACAAACTGGAAAAGACCATGGAAACACTCCTCGATTCTCTTTTTATCGTCACGGCCGCGAATGGTCGGATTTTGGGGATAAGCGCACGAAAGACGGAGCGGCCGCTCCGTCTTTGCAGCGGCGGCGCACCGGCGCCCCGCCCAAATCATGAACACCAGGGATCCTGCTCTGTTCTGAAACGCCAGCTTCGCGCCGGCAGTATACATAATAATTGAGCCCCGGACAAAAGTCAAGGCACTGGGAGATACTGTTGCTTTTTGTTTCTTTTGGGAAGTTTTTGTTGTCGCTTTGTTTCTTTTTGTTCCTATCCGCCTTTTTATCTTAGCAGAAAAATAGCAAAAAATCCCTTGACATTCTGCAAAAATCTTATATAATAATATAGCTTGTATTTTTACAGGTTTCCGCCGCGAAAACGGGGCGGAAGTTCCTTGCTCTCACCGCGCGTGAGGGCCACAAGACCAAAAGGAGGTGTACTAAAAATGGCTAAGGTTTCTGCAAAGTATGAGGCTGTCTACATTGTCAACCCCACCATGACCGAGGAGGACATCAAGGCGGTCATCGCCAAGTTCCAGGCTCTGGCCGAGCAGCACGCCAGCGCTGTTGAAGTCGAGGAGTGGGGCAAGCGCAAGCTCGCTTACGAGATCGACGACCAGACCGAGGGCTACTATGTGCTCATGTCTTTCACCAGCGGCGCTGAGTTCCCCGCTGAGCTGGACCGCGTGTTCGGCATCACCGACGGCATCATGCGCTCCATGATCGTCTGCAGAGGCGAATAAGGAGGGGCTGCATCATGCTCAATCGCATCATCATCATGGGCCGCCTGACCCGCGATCCCGAACTGCGCAGAACGCAGAACGGTACCGCAGTCACGTCCTTCTCTCTGGCGGTGGACCGGGACTTCAAAAACAAGGAGACCGGCGAAACCGGCGTTGATTTCATCGACTGCGTCGCATGGCGCAGCACGGCGGAATTTGTCAACAACTACTTCACCAAGGGCCGCATGGCCGTGGTGGAGGGCAAGCTGCAGATCCGCCCCTGGAAGGACAGAGACGGCAACAACCGCCGCAGTGCGGAAGTGATCGTTGACAACATTTATTTCGGCGACAGCAAGCGTGACGGCGCTTCCCAGGGCGCAAACTACGGCGCGCCCAGCTATGGCGCCGGCAGCTACGGCGCAGCGGCCGGCGGAAACGCCGGCGGATACGGCACGCCCAGCAGCGCCGCTCCGTCCGAATTCGCTGAGATCGACGATGTAGACGGCGAACTGCCGTTCTGATTCTATCAAAAAGGAGGAACCGATATGGCTATGGAACGCGATAACAGAGGTCCTCGCACCCGCAAGCGCAGAAAGGTCTGCCAGTTCTGCGCAGACAAGTGCGAGTGGATCGATTATAAAGATGCAGGCAAGCTGCATCGCTATATCTCCGAGCGCGGCAAGATCCTGCCCCGCCGCACCACCGGCACCTGCGCAATGCATCAGCGCGAGCTGACCGTGGCGATCAAGCGCGCCCGTCAGATCGCTCTGCTGCCTTTCGTGAGCGACTGATCCGGATCGAAAAAACGACAAAGGACCGGAAGACCCGTTGGTCTTCCGGTCCTTTTTTCGCGTTCATTCCGCGCAGCCGTCGGCGCAGCAGCATTCGCCGTGGAGCAGGTCCAGGGAATCGTCCTCGTCCACCCATTTCTGCACCGGGACCACCTCATATTCCTCCTCGGTGCGGCGAATGATGACCTTGGCAAGGCCCGCGTTGATGACCATGCGCCGGCACATGGGGCAGGAGGTGGCGTCTTGGAGCAGCGCGCCGGTGCGGGCGTCCCGCCCCGCCAGGTACAGCGTCCCGCCCACCGTGTCCCGCCGGGCGGCGGAAATGATGGCGTTGGCCTCGGCATGGACGCTGCGGCAGAGCTCATAGCGCTCGCCTCTGGGGACCCGCATCTGTTCGCGGGTGCAGTAACCCAGATCCACGCAGTTTTTCCGGCCCCGGGGTGCGCCGTTGTAGCCCGTGGCGATGATCTCGTCGTTTTTCACAATGATGGCGCCGTAGCACCGGCGCAGGCAGGTGGCCCGCTTGAGCACGGTCTCGGCGATGTCGAGATAATAGTTTTCTTTACTGATGCGATTCATGCTGCGCCTCCTCTTGATCCGATGGCGCTTCCGCCGGCCGGGCCGCGCCCCGCTGGGGACGCAGCATGGAAACGGCGGTGAACGCCATGATAAAAAGCAAAATTCCGTTGAGCACCGCGGCGTTGAGGGACACGGTGAACACCGTTCCCGCCAGCGCACCGGCAAAGCCCGCCAGCGCCCCCGCCAGGACCGGCTTTCTCTGATAATTCCCGCTGCGCAGCACCCGGACGCCGCCGGTCATGGGGCTGACCACGCCCATGACCATGACCACCGTCAGCACCGCCATGGGCTCCATGCCCAAAAGCAGCAGCAGGGCGATGGCCGGCGGCTTCATCGGTACGCCGAACATATTGATCACGCCGAAACCGAACATGAGCGGCAAGGCGATAAACAGCTTCCAGGCGGAAAGGTCCATCGCCGTGCCCACAGCTCCGGCGGAAACGATCATTTTCAGAATCAGCGCCCCCATGGAAGCGATCATGGCCACGCCCATGATCGCGCGGATGGCCCCGCCGCTCATGCGGCTCACCACCCGGGCGCCGATGATGCTGCCCAGGCCGATGGCAGCTACGCAGAGCAGAAGCGTTATAAGGTCCACCGCCGTGTTGCCCAGCAGATACGCCGAGGCGATCCACGCCCCCGGCAGGATCGAGGCCGCCACCAGCGTCCCCGGCAGGCGCCGGTCGTCCACCCACTTCTTATGGCGGAACAGCACCGTATTGAGCAGGAAATCCGGGAAGCCCATGGTGGTGAAAAAATAGACCGCCGCCTCCCAGAGGGACATGTTCCAGAGCGCTCCCGGCTCTGCCCGGAAGGCGGCCCGGTTTTTCCAGGCGCCGCGGCAGAGACAGAGCGCGTAAGCCGCGCCGCACACCAACAGCGCCGCCGCCATGCACTTTTGTGGCGTCACGTAATTGTTTCCTCCTTGGGCCCTCCCCCGGCCGCTCGGGCGGCGGGAAGGGCGCGTTCAAGCCGGCCCGCGGGCCGGTATTGTTTTATTATAGCGGCAGCGGTCCGATTTTGCAAGGGCGGCGGCAGGCAAAAACCGCGGAGCATCCTGCTCCGCGGCCTGCATTCGCCCGATTTTTTACTACGCATAATGGCGCAGCTTTTCCTCTTCCCGGCGCACCCAGTCCGCCGTTACCGCCAAAAACTCCGCGTTGGTGGGCTTTCCGCTTTTGCGGTACACCGTGCTGCCGAACAGTGCGCGCTGGAACTCCGCGTCGCCCTCTGTCCAGGCCCGGGCGACGGCATAGCGCAGAGCGTGCTCCACGCCGTCCGCCGTGCCGCCGCACTCCGCGGCCAACGGTTCGTAAATGCGCGTCTTCACCGCCCGCAGCGCTGACGGGTCCTCCACAGCCAGCAGGATCGCCCGGCGGGCCAGCTCCGTCCCGCGCTGCGCCGCGGCCAGACCAAGAGCGCGCAGCAGGCGCACCGTCCGTTCACTGCGCGCCGCTTCCGCCGCAGGAAAGGTCCCCGATGGCACGCCGCGCACAGCCATATACAGGCGGCGGGCCAAAGAATCCGGATCGCAGGGCTTGGCCATAAAATAGCTGGCCCCGCAGTACAGTGCCTCCCGGATCACCTCTTCCCGCAGCCATTGAGACAGGATCAGAACTTTGGGCGGCCGGTCCAGCGCCATGACCGCTTCCAGCAGGCCCAGGCCGTCCAGCCCCGGCAGCACCAGATCCATCACCACGGCCTGGGGCTTCCGCTCCGCGATCGCCTCCAGCGCCGCTCTCCCGTCATGCAGGGTGCAGAGCACTGCAAAATCTCCGCGCCCGGAAAGGTATTCCTCCAGCAGGGCGTATTCCTCCTCGCCGCACCCTGCCAGGATCACGCTGATCTTTTCCATACGTTTCTCTCCTCAGCGGGAGCACAGTACTCCCGCTGAGGACATATTAGTATAAAATCCCTTGCATTGCAACTGTTTTCTTATACTTTTTGATTTTTGTATCATTTCTATTTTTCTGCCCGCCCCTGCCGGTGCGCCGCCTCGGCAAAAGCCCCGCCCGGGAACAGGAGTTCCCGGGCGGGGCTTTTTCGTCTTCGATGCACTTCAAGAAACGATCACATAGCTGCCGCCGGTGATCGGCGCGGCGGTGCAGGCCACGCAGAAGACTTTGCTGTCCTTCTCCGGCGCGGCGGCCGCCAGGGCGGCGCGGGCCGCGTCCGCCGCGGCCTGATCCGCCGCATCCACATAGATCCGGTCCACCCGCTCTGCGATGCCGCTGAGATCCCAGCCGGCTTCATCGTCGGCGCCGGTCTCCAAAAGCTCTGCGGGCAGGCTGACGGAAAGGGTCACGCCCGTATCCTCCAGCGCCTCGTTCACCGTGTCCAGGAACGCCAGGATGGCCTGGCGGCGGGTCTCAGGCGTATCGGTCCCGCCGTCAAAAGTGATGCGGTCCAGCCGGCCGTAATTGGGAAACTGCACGTCGTCGAGCACGATCTCCGTGAAGCCCAGGTCGGCGCAGGTGCGGATGATATCCACCAGGTACGCCGCCGCGTCGGCGCTGTAGGGATCGAGCCAGCTATTGCCCTCGGGGTCCCGCCAGGCCCGGCCGCTGACGCTCATCAGAGCCATGCCGTTTTCCTCGTCGGCCTGCTGCGTGTCGGCAAAGCAGGAGATCCGCGCCACGGCATCCCGCCCGGCGATCTTTTCGCGCACCATGCTTCCGGCGGCTTCCTCACCGGCCAGGAAGGTCCCGTTGGCCGCCTTCATGGTCAGCACGGGGCGCTCGCCCTCCTGCAGGGAGGCGAAGTCCTCCTCCGCCAGGGTCTCAGCGGGCAGGGTGCGGCCCCGGAGCTCCTCCAGCACAGACGCCGGCTCCTGCACGTCGACGATGACGTCGTCATCGTCCAGTTCCTCCTCGGCGGAGGGGTCCGCCTGCGTCTGGCCCGCCCAGGGCAGCCGGAAATGGGCGCCGTCCTGGTCGAAAACCTGGTAATTCTGCAAAAACAGGAAGCCCACCGCGGCGATGAGGATCAGCAGCAAAATCCCGATCAGCAGTTTTTTCCAGCCCGGCATGCGGCCGTGATAGGATTGATAGCCCTTGGTCGCCATGGCGGCGCCCTCCTTTCCTTGTTCGGGGTGTCAGGGTTCGATGGCATCCAGCTGCGCCACGCGGCGCCCATGGCGGCCGCCTTCAAATTCCGTGTTCAGGAACACCTCCACGCAGCGCTCGGCCATATTTTTGCCGATGATGCCGGCGCCCATGGCGATCATATTGGCGTCGTTGTGGCGGCGGGTCATCTCCGCCGTCAGTGGGTCGCCCACATGGGCGCAGCGAACGCCCTTCACCTTGTTGGCAGCAATGGAGATGCCGATGCCCGTGGTGCAGATGACGATGCCGCGCGCGCATTCGCCGCTGGCCACGGCCCGGGCCGCCGCTTCGCCGAACACAGGGTAGTCGCAGCTTTCCTTGCTGTAGGTGCCGCAGTCTTTGACCTCGTATCCCTTTTCTTTCAGAAATCGGACGATGTCTTCCTTCAGGTCATATCCGCCGTGGTCGCATCCGATGGCGATTTTCATGGTGTTCTCCTCCCGTTCGTTTTAGAGTTTATGATAGACCGGCTGCAGTTTTTCATAGGTCATAAAATATTCATAGCCCAGACTGCGCAGCAGCGCCTGCCGGTCCCGGATGGCGCAGCCCACATACTCCGGTGTGTGGGCATCGCTGCCCAGGGTGATGAGTTCTCCGCCCAGATCGCGGTAAAGCTTCAAAATCTCCCTGTCTGGCAGGGGCGTGTGGCCCCGGTTCGTGTTCAGTTCGATGCCGACGCCCTTGGGAATGATGCACTCAAACAGGGCCGCCAGCTGGTCTTCAAATCCCGCAAAGGTCATGCGCATGCCCAAATTCTCGTTGAAATAGCGCAGCGGCAGCGTCAGATGGCCGATAACACTGAATTTGCCCCAGCGGGCCAGATCCATGAGCTCCTCGATATAATCGGCAATGTAGCCGCGGCCTTCTTCCTCCGTGAGGTGCTCCAGGGTGCAGAAGTCCCTGCGGCCGTGCTCCTGCGTCAAGTTGTGGGCGGAGCCGATGATGAAATCCAGGGGCGGCGCCTTCTTGAGAAAGACCTCCGCCCGGCCGAAATCCTCCGCGGCCTGGCCCAGCTCCACGCCCAGCTGGATCTTGATGCGCCCGCCCAGGGCTTCCTGGGCCGCCGCGTACTGCGCCGCGGCCGCCTCCCAGGCGTGATCGTACACCTGCTCGCCCAGCCAGTTGACGATGTCCACATGGTCCGTCAGACAGATCTCGTCCAGGCCGGCTTCTGCGCCGGCCCGTGCCATCTCCGTCATGGTGTTGTTCCCGTCGTCACTGCAGGTGGAGTGGGTATGATAATCTGCCAGATACATGCCTTGCGCCCTTTCCGCTTCCTTGCTTTATTTCTTGAACTTCCGGAAAAAGCCCTTGCGCTCGCCATAATTGTTCTCGCCCATGGTCTCTCCGAATTTTTTGAGCGCCTCGCGCTGTTCGGCCGTCAGGTTGCGCGGCGTTTCCACAAAGACCGTGACAAACTGGTCGCCGCGGCCCCGGCCGTTCAGGTTGGGGATGCCCTTGCCTTTCAGGCGGAACACCGTGCCGCTCTGGGTGCCCTCGGGAATGGTGTATTTCACTTTGCCGTCGATGGTAGGGATCTCCATCTCCGTGCCCAGCGCCGCCTGCACAAAGGTGATGGGCGCCTCGCAGAGGACGGAATTGCCCTCACGGCGGAAAATCTCGTGGGGCCGGACGGTCACGGTGATGTGCAGATCGCCGGCGATCCCGCCGTTTTTCCCGGCGTTGCCCTGGCCCCGCAGGGAGATGGTCTGGCCGTTGTCGATGCCGGCGGGGATGCTGGCCTTGATGGTGCGCTGGCGGCGCTCCGCGCCGGTGCCATGGCACTTCGGGCAGGGCTGGTGGATGATCTTGCCCGTGCCGCCGCACTTGGGACAGGTCGTGGTGGTGGCGAACACACCCATGGGCGTCTGTCGCCGCTGCTGCACCGTGCCGGTGCCGCGGCAGTTGGAGCAAGTCTCCGCCGTGGTGCCCTTGGCGCAGCCGGTGCCGCCGCACTCGCTGCAGCTCTCCGTGCGGTTGATGACCACTTCTTTTTCGCAGCCGAAGGCCGCCTCCTCAAAGCTGATGGAAACGGAGGTGCGGATGGTCTCGCCGCGGACGGGGCCGTTGCGCCGGGCCTGGCCGCCGCCGAAGCCGCCGCCGAAAAAGCTGCCAAAAATGTCGCCCAAATCGCCGAAGTCGAAGTCGCCGGTGAAGCCGCCGCCGTAGCCGCCGGCGCCGGCGCCGTAGTTCGGGTCCACGCCGGCAAAGCCGAACTGGTCGTATTTCGCCTTTTTCTCAGCGTTGCTCAGCACTTCGTAGGCCTCGTTGGCCTCCTTGAACCGCGCCTCACACGCTTTATCTCCAGGGTGCAGATCGGGGTGGTTTTCCTTGGCCAGCTTGCGGTAGGCCCGCTTGATCTCCGCCTCGCTGGCGTTCCGGTCGACGCCCAACACCTCGTAATAATCTCGTTTTTGTTCTGCCATAGTCGCTCACCTTCGCATACAAGCTCCAAATGGGGCGGGGAGTCGCTCCCCGTCCCATCTGGCCTGCGGTATTCGTTTCTTACTGGTTGTTCTTCTGATCGTCGTCATCGACAACCTTGTAATCAGCGTCGTAATACTGACCATTGCCGGAAGCGCCGCCTGCATTGTCGGAAGCGCCGGCTGCGCCTGCCTGGGCGGCGCCGTCGGGGTTGGCGTTTTTGTACATCTGCTCGGACACTGCGTAGAAAGCCTGCTGCAGCGCCTCGGTGTCGGCCTTGATGGCGGCGATGTCATCGCCCTTGGCCGTTTCCTTCAGCTTGCTGATGGCCGCTTCGATCTTGCTCTTATCGTCGGCGCTGATCTTGTCGGCCATGTCGGCGAGGGTCTTCTCGCTCTGATAAATGGCCTGGTCGGCGGCGTTGTGGGCCTCGACGCCCTCCTTGATCTTGGCGTCCTGGGCGGCGTACTGCTCGGCGTCCTTGACGGCCTTTTCGATATCCTCCTTGCTCATGTTGGTGGAGGAGGTGATGGTGATGTGCTGCTCCTTGCCGGTGCCCAGGTCCTTGGCGGAGACGTTCACGATGCCGTTGGCGTCGATATCGAAGGTGACTTCGATCTGGGGCACGCCGCGGCGGGCCGGGGCGATGCCGTCCAGGTGGAACTTGCCCAGGGACTTGTTGTACTGGGCCATCTCGCGCTCGCCCTGGAGCACGTTGACTTCCACGCTGGTCTGGTTGTCGGCCGCGGTGGAGAAGATCTGACTCTTCTTGACGGGGATGGTGGTGTTGCGCTCGATCAGGCGGGTGCACACGCCGCCCATGGTCTCAATGCCCAGGGACAGGGGCGTGACGTCCAGCAGCAGCAGGTCCTTCTTGGCGGAGGGATCGTCGCCCAGGATGCCGCCCTGGATGGCGGCGCCGATGGCCACGCACTCGTCGGGGTTGATGCCCTTGAAGCCGTCCTTGCCGGTGATGTTCTTCACGGCTTCCTGCACGGCGGGGATACGGGAAGAACCGCCCACCAGCAGGACCTTGGAGATCTCGCTGGCCTGCAGGCCCGCATCGTTCAGGGCGTTGCGCACGGGGATCATGGTGGCCTCCACCAGATCGTGGGTCAGCTCGTTGAACTTGGCGCGGGTCATCGTGACGTCCAGATGCTTGGGGCCGGTGGCGTCAGCGGTGATATAGGGCAGGTTGATGTTGGTGCTGGTCATGCCGGACAGCTCGATCTTGGCCTTTTCAGCGGCCTCCTTCAGGCGCTGCATGGCGACCTTGTCGCTCGTCAGGTCGATGCCGTTTTCCTTCTTGAATTCCGCCACCAGGTACTTCATGATGGCTTCGTCGAAATCGTCGCCGCCCAGGTGGGTGTTGCCGTTGGTGGACAGCACCTCCACCACGCCGTCGCCGATGTCCAGGATGGACACATCGAAGGTGCCGCCGCCCAGGTCGTAGACCATGATCTTCTGGCTGGCTTCCTTCTCGGCGCCGTAGGCCAGGGCCGCGGCGGTGGGCTCGTTGATGATGCGCTTGACCTCCAGGCCGGCGATCTTGCCGGCGTCCTTGGTGGCCTGGCGCTGGGAGTC
>CAJFFX010000055.1 GCA_904374485.1 Candidatus Pseudoscillospira falkowii
GTCCCGCCAGCTGTGCGCCGTTGAGGGGCACGGCGGGGTCGGTCTGGGCGGCGATGACGCCGGCCAGAGCCGCCGCTGTCGCCACGCCGCCCAGGGCCGCGCCGGTCTCGTCCAGGCCCTCTCCGGCCGCGAGCACCACGCGCTCGCTGTTGAGCGCCTCGGCCCGGTCGATGAGCTCGTCAACGCTTTCGTCCTCGGCGCCCACCACGGCGATGCGCTCCCGGCGGGCGGAGGACGCCGCCGCCACATTGTCGCGCAAAGCCTGCTGCACCGTAAGGTCATCGCTGTCGCAGATCACGACGCCCACGCCCTCTTCTTTTGCCAGGGCGTCGAAGGCCGCAGTGTAATCCGCCTTGGTCGCCGTGGACGCCACCGCCACCGCCAGCACCGAAGACGCGCCGTTGCGGTAAAGCAGGCGCAGAAGCGTTTCCATGGCGCAGCCCTCCGTATCCTCACCGAAGGCCGCCACTCCCGCGTCATAACTCGTCAGCGCCACGACCTGACCTGCCGTCCCCTTGGCCGCCCGGGCCGCCACGCCCACCGTCTTGCGGGCGCTGCCGCCGCTGATGACCGTGGAGGCGTCATAGGAGGAATACACCCCCGGCCGCTCGTGAATGGTCATACTGTTCATTGCAACACACCTTTCAAAATAAAGTCCGTCAGCGGCGCGCCCTCCTCCGTGCGCGTCGCCGTAAAGCAGGCCCTGCACCCCACGGTACACCTGCTTTTGAGATAACCGCTGGCGCCGTCTTGTTCGATGGCGCCGCGGCGCAGGGCGTGGAAGGAAACGCCGCTGCCGCCCTGCTCCAGGATCAGCTCCTCCAGCGTCCGGAGCGCCTCTTCCAGCGCCGCGGCCTGTCCCTTCGGCGCATAGAGGTCCACAAAGAGGGTCAGCTCCACCGTCCTGCCGTAGCGCTCCACCGCGCAGCCCTTTTCCTCGTCCCACCGGGTGCCCAGATAATTCCAGAAGGCCGCCGGGCCGCTCTCGCTTTCGCAGATGCCCGTCACCGCCGCCACGCCCGACAGGGCCGGGATCTTCCCGCGCGTCCACTCCGCCAGCGCGGGGATCCCCTGTTCCTCCAGCCGCGCGGCCAGCAGATCGCGGATCTGTGCAAATCCGTTCATGACAGCGCCTCCCGTTCCGGGCGGAGGACGGCCCACCAGTGGGACCGTTCTCCGCCGGCGTAAACAGCCGCCGCCGTCTGCACGATAAAGTCTTCTCCCCTGCAGGCCACCCGGTCGCCGGCCTGCAGCGCCGCGTCCTCCGGGCCGATGTACAGCCAGCGCCGCAGATCCGCCGCGCCGAAGGACGTCGCCTCCTCCGGCGCGTCGGTATCCTCCCTGCGGACGCGCTGGATAAACGCGCGCACCGTGCGCTTCCCGCTCTCGCCTTCCAGCACCGCATCGGCGCCCCAGCGCTGCAGGATGCGCGCAAACTGCTCTGTCATCAGCCCTTCACCCCCCAGAAAGCAAAGCCGCCGTCTTCCACCAGCGGCGCGGCCAGCTGGCGGGCCGCCGTGCGCAGGCTCTCCGCCGCCGCGCGGTAGGCCGCCGCGTCCTGCTCCTGAACGGACACCTCGCCCGCCTTCCAGCTCACGGCGCCGCCGGCGCCTTTGCCGCTGTAATAATCCGCCGCCGCCAGCCAGGCCGCGGCGCATACGAAGGCGTCCGCGTCCTGCTCCGCCAGCGGCTCTTTCAGCCGGCGCGTTAGGGCGGTCTGCTCCGCGCGGCACAGCGCCAGAAGATACTCCTGTTCCTCCTCTGCCGCGCCGGTGACGACCCCGGCGATCGTCAGGATCTCCTCCGCCATATCTCTGTCCGCCATGGCGTCACTTCAGCGTCAGCACTTTGGACGCATCCTGATACAGTTTGGCAAAGCCGGAGATGCTGGTGATGGCCGCCCGCTGCAGCTGGCGGTCGATCAGCTTGTCATACTCCACCTGCACCTCGCCGCCGGTGATCATCTCCAGGGCATAATTCTTGTCCAGGCCGATCATGGTGCCCGAAGGCATGGCGGACGTGCGCAGGAGCTTTGCACCCAGGGGCGTGGTCAGCGTGCCGGTGCCCTGGAAATTCAGGCCCGTCAGGGGATTCTGGAACTCGTCCAGCTTGGCCATGGCCAGCATGATATCGCTGCTGACCAGCATGGTGTTCATCTCATAGGGGTCGAACTGGGCCCAGAAATCCAGGATCGCGTCGTAGCTCAGCGTGCCGGCGGTGCCGCCGATGGGCTTGGTGCCCACCTTGAACGCCGCCGCCGGATTTTCGTTGCCGTCGCCGTTGCGGATCACGCCGATGGCGTCGCTCAGGTGCATGCGGGCGATGTGGGCGCCGATCTGGCGCAGCGTCACTGCGAACAGGTCCAGCCGCTGGAAGCGAATGGCCTCATAGGACGCCACCAGCAGGCGGCCGCGCTTGTGCAGCTGTACCAGATTCGTCTGCACCTTCACCTGGGTCTCCGGCAGGGCCGCGCCCTCGGCCACCACCTGCAGCGTCTTGTCCTCGTCGCTGGGTACCGAGGCGATGGAGCGGTAGTCCTGTCCGTTGAAATGCGTCACTGCAGCCGTGATGGCGGGCAGGATATTCTCCTCCTCCATGCCCTGGCGCACCGCCCGGGACACGAACTCGGGAAACAGCACCGCCGACTCCGTGGTGTGGAAAAACTTTTCCACCACGTCGCTGCAGGCGCCCTTGACCTTGATGTCAAAGCGTTTGAGCTGGCGCTGATAGGCGTCCATGCCCTCCAGGGCCGTACCGCGGTACTGCTCGCTGGGGTCCGCCGCCTCCAGCACCTGGGTAAAGGATCTGCCGCTCTCGGCGTACATCCCCTTTTCGAGCTTCACTGTGTCGTAATGATATGCCATTGTCCTCATCCTCCTCAAAGTTTGATCACGCAGGTACCGGCGGTCTCGTCCACCGCCGCCACCAGGCAGGTCTGCCCGCTCTCGGCGGTGCAGACGCCGCCTTTGCCGTCGGCGGTCAGCGTCGCCCAGCCCGCCGCGGGGGCGGTGCCGCTGAACTTCACTTCCGCCAAGCCGCCCAGCTGCACGGCGCACACGCCGGCGCGCAGCGAGCGCACCACGCCGCAGAATTTATCCGCGGCGCTGCAGGCCGCCGCTGTGTTGCTTGCGCCGATCTTCACGACCTGGCCCTCGGCCACCGTCTCCGGATCCGCTTCAAATGTGGCGCACCACGCGCCGATTCCCTCATAAGAAAGTTTCATCGTTTCTCCTCCCGATCAAATCAAAAATGCGCTGCCGTCCTGTTTTTCGCCGGTGGCGCCATAGGGCAGCTGCGGCGCCGCGGATCGCTCCGCGCGGCAGCGGTACACGCGCTGCAGCTCCAGCAATTCCTGTTCCTCCAGCTTTTCCAGCGCGCCGGCCAAGATCTTCCCGTCCAGTTCCGTCTCCGCCGTACAGCACAGCCGCAGCACGTCCCGGCGCAGGGCCTTCATGTAATTTCTGCCCAATGCCGCCTCGCGTTCCAGCTGTTCCAGCTGCTCCAGCCGACGCGGGTCCCCGCACCGTTTCAGGAAGGTCCGCAGATCCTCCCCGCCGCCGGAAAAAGTCTTGAGCACGCCCGCGCCGCGCTGGGCCGGCACCGCCACGAAGGACCACTCATAGGCGTCCTCCGCGCCCTGCAGTTCCGTGAAGCACAGCTTCCCGTCGTAGCGCTGTCCCGGCACGTGGGAGCACGTCCCTTTTTCCGCGCCGCAGACGGAGCACACCGCCCGGCGCACGCTGCACCCCACGGACACCTCTTTTTTAATGCCGCCCTCGATCTCTTCGATCAGGGCCTGGTTCTTCTCATTGCGGAGCATATAGGCCCGCGCCGTCAGGCAGCAGTAGCCGTCTCCGGCGGCCGTGGTCCGGCCCGTTTCGCGCTCCACCTCCGTGTGGTAGATCCGCGCCGTCTGCTCCTGGGCCGACCAGTTGTGGTCAAAAATGCCGCTCTTGCCCACGAACAGCGGTGCCAGCTCCGCAAGGGTCTCTGCGCTGAAGCGCTCGCCGTCCCGGTCCACCTCGTTGTCGCACAGACGGACGCGGAAGGTGTACACCTCCTCCGCCGTCAGCGGGCGTTTTGTCAGGCGGTTGATCTCTGCCAGATCCTCCTCCGCCGCTGCCTGGGCCACGCCGTCCGGCAGTTGTTTGCGTATTTCCATGCTCACCCGTTTTCCTCCTTGTCGTTCTTGTCGTTTTCGATGCGCAGCTTGCGCGCCTGCTCGAGGTACAGCTGCGCTCTGGCGTCTTCCACCTCATCCTGCAGGTCGATGGTATCCCACTCCACGGAAAAGTCGCACCCCCAGCCCATGCTCCGCAGCCAGTAGCGGCAGATCCGCTCCAGCACCGGCGTCAGCGTGCGCCGGATGGCGTCCATCTCCGTGGTCAGCAGGTCCGCCTGCTGGGAGCTCATCCGCTCGGTGGACGACCAGTTCAGCCCCAGCATAAAGGGCGGGATGCCCGTGCGGGCGATGAGCTGTTCCAGGATCTGGCGCACCGGCACCTCGCTGTCGAGGACCTGGTTGTCCGCGCCGATGACCTTGATATCCACGTCGCCCGCCGCCACGAAGTCGCGCACATAGCCGTTTTTCGTGCTCTCCATGGCGCTGGACCATTCCCGGGCGATCTGCAGGCTCCGCTGGCGCACCAGCTCGCCGTCCTCGCTTCCGGGCTTGTAGAGCACCGCGAAATGCACGTTGCCCACCCGCTCCCAGTTCTGGCCCAGGGCGTAGTAGATCTTCAGCAGGACCTCTGTCATGAAGGGCATGGAGCGCAGCAGGGACACGCCGTAGGGGCTGCCCGTCTCCGGCTGGAAAGGGGTGAACAGCAGCAGCTCCTGGCGGGGCAGGGGCCGCAGCGTCCCGCCCTCGTCCCAGCTGCACAGCGTAAATTCCAGGGGCGATGCCCCCTCACGCACCTCCACCTGCTCCGTCTCGCCGCACAGCACGGCGGCGATGCCGCCGCCGCGGCGCGGTACGATTTCGCCCACGGCCCGTCCGCAGGTCAGGAGCGAATCGAGGTACTGATCCACAAAGGCGTTGATGCCCTGCTGTCCCCGGCCGACGGACACGGTGCGCAGGAATTCCGCCAGCGCCCGCTCCGCAGCGGCGTCGCCGCAGGGGACGGTGAATCCGCCCACCAGGCGGATGATCTTCATCAGCGCGGCGTCCACCACGGGCACCGCCTCGCGGATGGCGCGATACAGCGCGATCTCGCCGCTGCGCAGCGGCACATAGTTTTCCAGCGCGCCGAAGGGGTGGCGCTGCGCGCTGCGCAGCTGCACCGGCGCCGCAGCCGCCGCGGCACGCTTTCTTCTTCCCAGTTTCATCCAACTTCTCTCCTTTTCATCCGATCGGCCGTTCCACGGCCGCGGCAAAGAAGGGGTCGGCGCCCTCTCTGCCGGCCAAATACATGGCGAAATACCGCATGTCGTCCATGGCGTGGTCATGCTCCTTGCAGGGGGCGTCCCGCGCGGCGCGGTCGTCCCAGCGGTAGAGTCCCATTTCCCGCAGGCAGTCGGCACAGTTGCTGCAAAGCACGATCTTTTTTTCTTTGAGCATCCCCGCCGTGATGCGGATGCCGGACAGCACGTCGTTGTCCGCCCGCCGTACCCGCAGTCCCGTCCGCCGCAGCGCCTCAATAAAACTGGCTGCCGACGGGTCCACGATCACGGCCTCGGCCCTGCGTCCGTCCAGCAGGCGCAGCAGATCCGCCGCGTATTCCGCGTCGGTTTTCTGCCGTCCCTCCCGCCGGGAGGCGTAGTAGTACTCGTCGATGCGGTACCACACCGAAGCGCGCTTGCCCCACAGCCCGAAGGACGCAGGGTTCGCCGTTCCGTAATCCACAGACACCACATACGATTCACATGGCTCCTCCGGCGGCGGCACGCAGTCCCGCTCCGCGTCGAAGAAGTCATACACCAGCCCCTGGGCGGCCGTCCATTCGCCCAGGATAAAGCGCCGGTAAAACGCGCCGGTGTAGGAATTGCGGTAGCGCCGCCGCACCCGCTCGCTCAGCGAGGGGTTGTCCTCCATGGTGAAATGGAGGTAGAGGGCGTTGCGCGCCGCCGCCTTGCAGATCCACTCCCGGTAGAACCAATGCTGGGGGCCCTCGGGGTTGCAGTTGAACCACAGCCGCGCCCCCTCCACGCTGCACCGGGCGCAGGCCTGCTCCACGAAGGAGCGGGGCATCAGCGCCACCTCGTCCAGCAGCACGCCGGCGAAAGTGACGCCCTGGATCAGCGCCGCGCTTTTCTCGTCATAGCCGCCAAACAGGTAAAACCGGTTTGTCCGGCCGCAGCAGGAGATCTCCAGCAGATTCTCCGTCTTGCGCTGTTTCCAGCGAAAGCCCAGCCGCCGCAGCCAGGGCAGCACCGCCGCCACCACGTTGCGCCGCACGGAGATCACGCTCTTGCCGCAGATGCCGAACTGCGCGCCGTCGAAATTGGCCTGGGCCCAGCACACGAAGCTCAGCGCCGTGCAGACGGTCTTGCCGCTGCGCACCGCGCCGTCGCAGATGATGGCGTCGCAGCCGCAGTCGGGCGACGACGGACACCACCAGGTCAATACTTTCTTCTGCTTTTCGGAAAATCTCACCCGCTTTCTGCACTCCCGTCGAACCCGCCGGCGCTTTCCTGCAGGGCCTGGAAAAATTCCGCGGCCGTGCTGTCGTCGGTGCGATCGCTGCTCAGCAGCTCGCCCAGGACCTGGAGGGCCCGCACCCGGTCGGCAAATTTGACCTCGGCGGCGCCGTCCTTGTACTTGAATTCGGAAACGGCCATCAGGTCCAGGTCGGGAATGGCGTCGTTTGCCGCGCCGCAGGCCAGCGCCACGGCGTCGTTGGGACGAGAAAAGGCGATCTGGCAGAGACGGCGCAGGATGTCCTCCATGCCCACGCTCTGTCCCGCGTACTCTCGCGCCTGGGCAAGGCAGCGCTGCACATCCTTCTGTGCCAGCAGCGCCCACCCGTCTTCCGCGCCGCAGTCCGCTGCGGCGCGCTGGGCGTCCAGGCTGTCAAGGTACGCCCGGCAAAACTGCCGTTTGTTTTCATCCAATGGTTTCTTGCTCATAACACCTCTCCTCACCCATAAGGGCGAAACTAAAAAAAGTTGCATCGCAGGATGCAACTTTCAAAAAATCTCAAAATATTTTTTGCCTTTTCCCCGTTTTATTTTTAAGGAAGGCTTCATTCTTTCCTTCTCCCCGCCGGGCTGGCGCCGGGCCGATCGGCCCGGGCAAAAAAAATCTATTGACATTTGTGCCGCACAGCACTATAGTATGAATGGTGCAAAAATAGTTTGATATCAAACTATTTGAAATCCAACGATTTTTGGGGAGGGGCGGCGCGGCCATGGTGGATGAGGAACTGCATTTTCTGCTGATCCAGTGCTACAACTACAACAACCGCCTTCTGGCGCGCAAGACCATGGCGGCGGGGCTGCATCTGCTTTCCGGCCAGCCCAAGATCCTCGAATGCCTCTGGGAGGCCGACGGGAGCACCCCGGGGGACCTGAGCCGCCACTGCGCCCTGGACAAATCCACCATCACCAGCCTGGTGAGCAAGATGGAAGAGCAGGGCCTGGTCTCCCGGCGCGCCCACAGCGCCGACCGGCGCTCGGTGCGCATTTTCCTGACGGAGCGGGGCCGCAAGCTGGCCGCCGCCGTAAAGCAGGTGGGCTACGCGGTGGACGAATGCGCCCTGCAGAACCTCTCCCCGGAAGAGCAACGCACGCTGATCGCGCTGCTGGGCCGGGTCCGCCGCGCGTTTGAAGAGGAGATGTAACAGTTTTGAAGCAATCGAAAAAAATCATCCTGATCCGCTATGGCTGGTTTCTGCTGGGGCTGGCAATCAATTCCTTCGGCATCGCGCTGATGACCAAATCCGCCCTGGGCACGTCCCAGATCTCCAGCATCCCTTATGTGCTCAGCCTGCGCTTCGAGCATTTGAGCTTCGGCATGACCACGTTCTTGATCAATATGATCTTCGTGGCCGGGGAGATCGTCCTTCTGAAAAAGGACTTTCATCCCGTTCAATTCCTGCAGATCCCGCTGACCCTGGTGTTCAGCGTGATCATAGATGTGAGTACAGCGGTCCTGTGGTGGTACGCGCCGGAGCATCTGGCGGTGCGCCTGATCGGTCTGCTGGCGGGCTGCTTGATCCTGGCCGTGGGTCTGGCCATCGAATTGGCGCCCAATGTCATCGTCGTGCCGGGCGAAGGCATTGTGCGGGCCATTTCGCAGATATGCGGCCTGGAATTCGGCCGCGTCAAAGTCCGTTTCGACGTGACGCTGGTCCTCATCGCCCTGGCGATGTCCTTCCTCTTTTTCCACGGCCTGCGGGGCCTGGGACTGGGGACCATCGTTTCGGCGCTGCTGGTGGGCCGGATCGTCACCTTCTGCAACCGCCGCTTTTCGCTGCTGGCCCGGATCCGGGCCCTGGCGGAAACGGACGCGGAGGAAAGCGCGCCCGCGCAGCACGACACCCTTCATCACCAGCCGCTGTAAAGCATCTTTCAGCACCTTTTCAAAAGGAAGACGGCGCCGTTTTCGGCGCCGTCTTCCTTTTTGCCCTTTTCTCCCGCCGGGCAGGGTCCCCTCAACGGTAAAGCTTCAGGCCGTTGATCACATAGACGAGGAAATCCCGGTCCTTCGGGGAAAGGTCCGCCAGCAGGCCCTCGAGAAACGGGTCCCGTTCGCCGCCGCGTGCTTGCACCCCCAGCAGGTCGTTCATGTCCAACTGAAGGGCGTTGGCGATGTTTACCAGCGTCTGCAAACTGGCGTTCATCAGGTTGTTTTCCAGCTTGGCCACCGCGTTGGCGGAAATGTCGATCTGCTCGGCCAGCTGCTCCTGGGTCAGGCCCGCCCGGCGGCGGGCCTCCTTGACGCGCCGGGCAATGGCCGGGTAGTCCACCTTGTATCGTTGCTCCATAGATCCCCCTCCTCTAAAGGAAGCATATCTTGATTTTTGGCAAACTTTAATTGATTAAAGCTCTAATTATTATTGATTATTAATCAATAATAGGATATACTGAGGCTGAAAACGCCCGTACGGCACGCGGGCCGAAAGAGGAGGAACGATCAAATGAAGAAACGCATTGCGCTGCTGCTGGCAGCAGCCCTGACGGTGCTCCTGGCCGCCTGCGGCAGCGGCGGCGGCAAGGATGAAAACGCCCCCGTCCAGACCCTGGGCTGGTTCGTGATGGAGCGGGAGGACGGCGTGGCCCTGGACGATCTGGGCGACCAGGAGACCTATCTCGTCCACGTCTACGACCTGATCCCCGACGAGAGCGAGAATGCCGAGCTCAGCTCCTTCGCATCCCACTATTCCGTCACCCTCAACGAGACCAACACCTATGAGCCCATGGGCGCCTCTTTCTCCCTGGGCATCACCGACCCCAACGACGCCAATTACTTTATGGTGGCCTCCGGCTATGCTCTGCCCTGGGAGATCGATGAAGTCCCCGCCGGCAGCGATCCCATCCGCTGTGTGTCCGTCTACAAGGTCAATACCAACGATCTCACCGAGGACACCGTCGGCGTGTTCGCCCTGGAATCCTCCCAGCCCTATGAATCCGCCCCGCTGGACTGCGAGATCTCTTTCACCGCCGAGGACATCACCTCCATCACTCGTTTTGACGACGTGTTCCAAGTGGAGGAGGATCCGGAGGCGGCCATGATCTCTGCAGCCTATTTCCAGCGGGTGCGCTCCGTGTGCAACAATATCATCACCGGCCACCTGTTCAACAGCCTGTTCAGCAACGGCCTGACCTCCTACCAGAACGGTCTGACCTGGATCGACGGCATCACGAATTACGGCGTGTTCAGCGTCACGGGCCTTGCGGGCATGTCCGAGGAATTCTACGGCGACGCCTTTGACGAGGGCCAGTCGGACATCGAGGGCCTGCCGGCCTTTGACGCGGAAGTGGTCCAGGCCCGGTATCCCGATCTGCCCATCGCAGAATTTGAAGCGGCCCTGGATTCCTGGCTGACCAACGGCCCCATCGCCCTGGAAGCCCTGAACGCCGGGCAGGATGCCGGCGAGGCCGGCGACCTGGCGGACGCCGCCGTGCAGGACATGAAGACCTACGGCCAGCAGATCCTCGAAGGCTACACCGCCCACCTCAAAGGCGAGTGACGCGGCAAAACAATCGCATATCAAAAAGGAAGCAGACACGAATGTGTCTGCTTCCTTTTTCCCGCCGCGCCGAAGGGCGCGGCGCTTACATTTGTCTGCGCAGTTTTTCCAGCATGGCCGCAAACTCCGGCGGCAGGGGGCAGGAGAGGGAGACGAGCTCCTTCGTGCGGGGGTGGATGAACTGCAGCCCCACGGCGTGGAGACACTGGCCCTGGAGGCCCGCCACGGGCTTTTTCGCGCCGTAGACCGTGTCGCCCAGGATGGGGTGGCCAATATGGGCCATGTGGACGCGGATCTGGTGGGTGCGGCCCGTTTCCAGGCGGCAGCGGACGTGGGTGAACCGGCCCAGGTCCTCCAGCACCTCCCAGTGGGTCACGGCGGCGCGGCCGTCGGGCACCACAGCCATTTTTTTCCGGTCGCTGCGGCTGCGGCCGATGGGGGCGTCCACGGTGCCGGAAAGCTCCCGGAATCGGCCCGTGCAGATGGCTTCGTAGGTCCGGGCCAGGGTGTGGTCGGCCAGCTGGGCGGAGAGGAAAAGATGGGCCGCGTCGTTTTTGGCAGCGATGATCAGGCCCGAGGTGTCCCGGTCGATGCGGTGGACGATGCCGGGCCGCTTTTCCCCGCCCACGCCGGAAAGGCTGTCGCCGCAGTGGCGCAGCAGGGCGTTGACCAGCGTGCCGTCGCTGTGGCCCGGGGCGGGGTGGACCACCATGCCCGAGGGCTTGTTGACCACGATCACGTCCTCGTCCTCATAGACCACGTCCAGGGGGATGTCCTGGGGCAGCAGGGGGCAGTCCGCGGCCTCGGGCAGGGTGACGGCGATCTCCTCTCTGCCCGTGAGCTTATAGTTCTTGGCCGCCCGTTTCCCGTCGACCAGCACCGCGCCGCCCTCGATGAGCTTCTGGGCAGCGGATCGGCTCACGCCCTCCAGCGCGGCGGCGAGGAAGCTGTCGATGCGCCCGCCGGCGTGCTCCGAGCCGGGGCGCAGCACCGCCGGGGCGCTCACGGGGCGTCTCCTTCTTCGTGTTCCCCGTGCTCCGCGCCGCGGTCCGGCTTTTTGGGCGCGTCGTATTTTTCATAGAACAGGAAGTAATAGACCACCAGCAGGATCACGCCGAAAACCACGCAGATGTCCGCCACATTGAACACAGGGTAGGACATGAACTGGAAATTGAACATATCCACCACATAGCCCAACCGGACGCGGTCGATCAGGTTACCGATGCCGCCGGCAAGGACCAGCGTCACCGCGGCCAGGCCCGCAGGATGGCGGATGACGCGCTTGATGGCCAGGGCCGCCACGACGGCCATGAGGGCCACGGTGACGGCGATAAGCAGATAGCGCATGCCGTAAAAGCTGGACCAGGCGGCGCCGTAGTTGTGCAGGCGCAGCAGCTCCACAAAGCCGGGGATCAGCGGTGCGCTGGCCCCTTCGGCCAGGTTTTCCACCACCCAGAATTTCACAGCCTGGTCGGCTGCGATCAAAAGGACAATGGCGGCGATACAAGCGATCATAACAGACGGTCCCTCATTTCTTGGATTTTCCTTTCGTCGATTTCGCGCACAACGCGCAGGCGGCGGCCGGCGCAGAAGCAATAGACTGCGGCGGCCAGGGCCAGCAACGGCAGCATGGCGCGGCTGAGCGTACCGGTTTCCACCCGGCGCCCGGCAGGGCAGCGCAGCCGCCGTCTTATGAAGAGCGCGCCGGGGCTCCCGCCCCGGCGCAAAACATTTTATTCCTCGATCGGAAGGGCGCGCACCACGGCGGCACAGCGCGGACACAGCGCGGGATGGGCGCTGTCGCTGCCCACGCCGGTATCGTGCTTCCAGCAGCGCTCGCACTTCTCGCCCCGGGCTTCGCTGACGAT
>CAJFFX010000056.1 GCA_904374485.1 Candidatus Pseudoscillospira falkowii
TTCGGCGGCGAGGTGGAGCGCATCCTGAAGATGGTCAACGGCGTCATCCTGCTGGTGGACGCCGCCGAGGGCCCCATGCCCCAGACCCGCTTCGTGCTGAGCAAGGCCCTGGAGCTGGGCCACCGGGTCATCGTGGTGGTCAATAAGATCGACCGGCCCGACCAGCGCATCCACGAGGTGGTGGACGAGGTGCTGGAGCTGCTGATGGACCTGAACGCCACCGACGAGCAGCTGGACAGCCCCATGCTGTTCTGCTCCGGCCGCAACGGCACCGCTTCCTATTCCCCCGACACGCCGGGCACGGACCTCAAGCCCCTGTTCGACACGATCATCGACTATATCCCCGCCCCGGAGGCCGACACGGAAGCGCCTTTCCAGATGCTGGTGTCCTCCATCGACTACAACGATTTCGTGGGCCGCATCGCCATCGGCCGCATTGAGCGCGGCGTGCTCAAGCAGAACCAGGAGATTGCCGTGTGCAACTACCACAACCCCGATGCCCCGGCGAAAAAAGCCAAGGCCGTCAGCATGTACCAGTTTGAGGGACTGGCCCGCGCCCAGGTCAGCGAAGCCACCGCGGGCAACATCATCGCCCTGTCCGGCATCGGCGATATCACCATCGGCGATACGATCTGCGACCCCGCCTGCGTGGAGCCTATCGAGTTCGTGAAGATCAGCGCCCCCACCATCGAGATGACTTTCTCCGTCAACGATTCCCCCTTTGCCGGCCAGGAGGGCAAATTCGTCACCTCCCGTCAGCTGCGCGACCGCTTGTTCCGCGAAACGCTGAAGGATGTGTCTCTGCGCGTCAGCGAAGTGGAAGGGTCCATGGACGCCTTCAACGTGGCCGGCCGCGGCGAAATGAGCCTGTCCATCCTGATCGAGACCATGCGCCGCGAGGGCTACGAGTTCCAGGTTTCGCCCCCCCGCGTGCTCTATAAGGAGATCGACGGCAAGAAGTGCGAACCCATCGAGCGCCTGGTGGTGGACGTGCCCCAGGAATATGTGGGCTCTGTCATCGAAAAGCTGGGCCGGCGCAAGGCCGATATGCTGGAGATGACCCCCGTAGGTAGCCGCATGAAAGTGGAATTTCTGATCCCTTCCCGGGGCCTGTTCGGCTACCGCAACGAATTTTTGACCGATACCAAGGGCGAGGGCATCATGGCTTCCGTCTTTGATTCCTACGCCCCCTTCAAGGGCGAGCTCTCCCGCCGCAGCCAGGGCTCCATGATCGCCAGCGAGACCGGCGAGAGCGTGACCTACGGCCTGTACAACGCCCAGGAGCGCGGCACGCTGTTCATCGGCGCCGGCGTGAAGGTGTACGAGGGCATGGTCATCGGCGTTCAGGCCAAGTCCGACGACATGACCGTCAACGCCTGCAAGCGCAAGCAGCTGACCAACACCCGCGCCAGCGGCAGCGACGATGCTCTGCGCCTGACGCCCCCGCGCCAGATGAGTCTGGAGCAGTGCCTGGAGTTCCTGGCCGACGACGAACTGCTGGAAGTGACGCCGGAGCATCTGCGCATCCGCAAGCGCATCCTGAACCACGCAGACCGCATGAAGGCCCTGCACGGCAAAAAATAAGCGCGCCTCCGCCGCAATGCCGGCCCGCCGCCCGTTTCCCGGGCGGCGGGCCGTTTTTTGCGCGCCGAAGGGGGAAAAAAGACGCAAAAGACAAAAGAACATGAATTTGTATTTATATGGCGGGCAAAAATAGAGGATGCGTCAATGCCGCCTGTCATTTTTTATCACTTCTGCGCATTGACTTTTCCTGGCCTGTCCACTATCATAGGACAAGTGTCTTTGAAACAAAAATTTCCAGCGGGAAAGCTGTCCGCGGCGGACAAACGGCGCGCCGGGACGGACGGCTCCCGAAGCAAGAGAGGAAGCGATGGAGCAGTGAAAGCATTGCTGCAAAAGTGGAATGAGATCAGTCTGGTCAAGCGCATCATCTGCGGCCTGATCATCGGCGCGGCGCTGGGTATTTTCGCGCCGGGCATCGGCGTGCTCACGCTGCTGGGCAACCTGTTTGTGGGCGCCCTGCGGGCCGTGGCGCCGGTGCTGGTGTTCCTGCTGGTGATGGCGTCCCTGGCGCGGGCCAAGACGGGCTCGGGCAATATGGGCCGCGTGATCCTGCTGTATCTGATGGCCACCTTCCTGGCCGCCCTGACGGCGGTGATCGCCTCGTTCCTGTTCCCCATGGGCATCACGCTGACGGAGGCCGCGGAGGGCTATGATCCCGCCTCCGGCGTGGGTCAGGTGCTGAACACCCTGCTGATGAGCGTGGTGCAGAACCCCATCAGCGCCATGGCCGAAGGCAACTTCATCGGCGTTCTGGCCTGGGCGGTGATCTTCGGCATCGCCCTGCGCAAGGCTTCCGAGGCCACCAAGGAAATGCTGGGCAACCTGGCCGACGCCCTGACCACGGCGGTGCGCTGGGTCATCGCCTGCGCGCCCATCGGTATCATGGGCCTGGTGTACAACGCCGTGTCCACCAACGGCGTGACGATCTTCACCGAATACGGCCGCCTGCTGCTGCTTCTGGTGGGCTGCATGCTGTTCGTGGCGCTGATCGTCAACCCGATCATCGTGTTCTGCAATATCCGCAAAAATCCCTATCCCCTGGTGTTCAAGTGCCTGCGGGAGAGCGGCATCACCGCCTTCTTCACCCGCTCCTCGGCGGCGAACATCCCGGTGAACCTGGAGCTGTGCAAGCGCCTGCAGCTGGATGAGGACAACTACTCCGTGTCCATTCCCCTGGGCGCCACCATCAACATGGGCGGCGCGTCCGTCACCATCACGGTGATGACGCTGGCGGTGGTCCACACCCTGGGCATCACCGTGGACCCCATCACGGCGCTGATCCTCAGCGTTCTGGCGGCCATCGGCGCCTGCGGCGCTTCCGGCGTGGCCGGCGGCTCTTTGCTGCTGATCCCCATGGCCTGCTCCCTGTTCGGCATCCCCAACGACATCGCCATGCAGGCGGTGGGCGTGGGCTTCATCATCGGCGTGATCCAGGACTCCTGCGAGACGGCCCTGAACTCCTCCACCGACGCGCTGTTCACCGCCACGGCGGAATACGCCTCCTGGCGCAAAGAAGGGCGCAAGCTGCCCATCTGACGGGCCCTTTCCCCGAAAAACAGACGATCCCCCGGAGCAGATGCTCCGGGGGATCATTTTTGTTGCGGAAAAGACGGCGCGCGGCGAGGGGATCTTTGCCGCGCGGGGCCTAAGAATTTACTTCTGCTCGTAAAACGGCGCGACGCCTTCCACAGCCTTCTTAGCAAAAGCGTCTTCATAGGGAAGGAAGTCGAGATAGAGGTCCTTCAGGAAGGGCAGGGCGGCGCCGGACACCGCGCCGAAATCACCCTCGGTCTCGCTGTCGCGGGCGTCGATGACGACGAGGTAGCTCTTTTCGCCTTCGTTTTCCATCTGGCGCAGCCAGGCGCGGCGGATGGTGGCGTTGGTGGCCATGTAGTCGGCCATGGCCCGGACCATTTCCTCGGGATAGACCTCGGGGTCGCCCACCTTGGGACCGGTGTCCGCCTGTTCGTTGAACATCTGCTCAATGGTGAGCTTGCCGATGAAGGCGCGCTGGACCTTGAGGAACTCCACCATGTCGCGCTCAATGGAGAAGTTGGCGCCGTAGGGGTTGATGACGATGCCCTGGACCTTGGGGTTCTCCTCCATCATCTGCACATAGTCGTCCAGCGTGAGCACAGCGGTCTGCACGTCCTCCTCCTTGTTCCACTTGCGCAGCTCTTCCATATCCGTGAAAATGGGATAGAACATGTAGCCGTGGCTGGTGGTGGTCAGGACGGGGAAGTCGTATTTCGGGTTTTCGGCGGTAAAGTCCTTCGCCGGGCGCGCCACGGAGAGAAAGCGCGCATCGGTGCAGATCTGTTCGTAGATCGCCTGCTCCAGCGCGGGGCTTTCCTTGATGCGCAGTGCCTCCAGGTTGGCTTTCAGTTCGGGGTTCGTGATCGTGACGTTTTCGCTCATGGTGACAGCTCCTTATCGAATCGTAATTTGAAAACGGGAAAAGGGTCTTACAGCATGGGGAAGCGGGACGCTCTGTGGGCTTCTACGGCGGCGCACAGGGCGTCGACGTCCTCCTTGGCGGTGTCCTCGCCGAAGCTGACGCGGAAGGCGCCGGCGGCTTCCTTTTTGGAAAGGCGCAGGGCGGCGACGACGTGGCTGGGCTTTCCCCGGTGGCAGGCGCTGCCGGCGGAGATGCAGATGCCCTGGGCGCCCAGGTCCTCCACCAGATTCTGGCTGGGATAGCCCGGCAGGGTGCAGCAGAGAATGTGGGGCGCTTCCGGCGTGCCCAGCAGCTTCAGACCGGGGATGGCCAGCAGCCGCTCGCGGGCGTAAGCCTGCATGGCGGCGGTGTGGGTGAGGATATTCGAAAGGCGGGCCGCCCGCTGCCGGACGGCTTCGGCAAAGCCCGCGATCTGGGCGGTGGCCTCCGTGCCGGAGCGCAGGCCGCGCTCCTGGCCGCCGCCATAGAGCAGGGGGACGAGTTTGCTTTGGATGGCCGGTGCGGCGTACAGTGCGCCGACGCCCTTGGGTCCGCCGATCTTGTGGGCGCTGAGGGAGATCAGATCCGCACCGCGGAACGCTTCCCCGGGCACCTTCAGAAAAGCCTGCACGGCGTCGGTGTGCAGCAGGGCGCGGCTTTTGCGCGCCTGGAGCAGCCGCGCGATCTCGGCGACGGGGTAGACGTTGCCCGTTTCGTTGTTGACAGCCATGACGGATACCAGAACGGTATCTTCCCGCAGGGCGCTTTCCACCTGCTCGGCCGTGATGCGGCCTCGGCTGTCCGGCTGGAGGAAGGTGACGTCGTACCCTTCCCGGGCGAGGGACTTGCACAGCTCCAGCACGGCGCTGTGCTCCACGGCGGTGGTGACGATGTGTTTTCCCCGGTGGCGGCCCAGGTGCAAAGCGGCGCGGATGGCCCAGTTGTCGCTCTCGGTGCCGCAGGAGGTGAAAAACAGGTCCTCCGGCCGGCAGCCCAGCGCGCCGGCGACGGCGGCGCGGTCCGCGGCCAGGCGGTCCCGGGCCGCCCGGCCCAGGGGATACTGGGACGAGGGGTTGCCGAATTCCGCGGTCAGGGCGCGCACCATGGCTTCCGCCACAGGGGGCTTGACCGGCGTGGTGGCGGCGTAGTCGAAATAATACATCCGCATAAAACTCCCGATCTCAAAACTTTGGGCTTGTCCAACGCGAGCCCATAACGTATAATATTATAATTATATTGCAGAGAAATGACAAGGGGGGAGACGGAAACTTTGAAGATCGCCCTGTACACCCTCGGGTGCAAAGTGAACCAGTACGAGACCCAGGCCATGGAGCGGGAATTGCGCCGCCGGGGCCATATGCTGACGGATTTTGAGGACTTGGCCGACGCCTACATCATCAATACCTGCACCGTGACGGCGGTGAGCGACAAGAAATCGCGCAACGCCGTCCGCCGGGCGAAAAAGCGCAATCCGGCGGCCGTGGTGGCCGTGGCAGGATGCTATGCCCAGGTGGCGCCGGAACAGCTGCGCGCCCTGGGCATCGACGTGCTGGGCGGCAGCGGCGGCCGCATGGCCTTTCTCGACGCCGTGGAGGAGGAGTTTTCCCGCCGCCGCCCCATCGATCTGGTGGACGACGCCATGGCCCGGCGCGCGTTTGAAAAGCTGCCTGCCGGCGGCCTGGCGGTACGCACCCGGGCCATGCTGAAAGTGGAGGATGGGTGTACGAATTTCTGCTCGTACTGCATCATCCCCTACGCCCGGGGGCGCGTGCGCTCCCTGCCGCTGGAGGATGCGCTGGAGGAGACGCGCCGCCTGGCGGCGGAGGGCTATCGGGAGATCGTGATCACGGGCATCGAGATCTCCTCCTGGGGCCGGGATCTGAAAGGGGAAGGGGACCTGACGGACCTGGTGGAGCAGGTGTGCCGGGCGGTGCCGGAGGTGCGCGTCCGCCTGGGCAGTCTGGAGCCGCGGACGGTGACGGAGGGATTCTGCGCGCGCCTGGCCCGCTGCGAAAATCTCTGCCCCCAGTTCCACCTGTCCCTCCAGAGCGGCTGCGACGCGACGCTGCGGCGCATGAACCGCAAATACGACACGGCGCGGTACCTGCAGTCTGTGGAGCTGCTGAAGCGGCATTTCGAACGCCCCGCTGTCACCACGGACCTGATCGTGGGCTTTCCCGAAGAGACGGAGGCGGAATTTCAGGAGACCCTGGCCTTTATCGAGCGGTGCGGCTTTGCGGAAATGCACATTTTCCCCTATTCCATCCGCCCGGGCACGCCGGCGGCGCAGATGCGTCAGGTGGAAAAGTCCGTGAAAGAGGACCGAGCCCGCCGGGCGGCCGCCGCGGCGGAGGCCATGCACGCAGCCTATCTCGACGGTTGCGTGGGCAAAATCTACCCTGTGCTTTTTGAGCAGGAGCGGGGGGGAGCGTCCGTGGGACACGCACCAAATTATATGGAGGTGTGCGCCGCGCAGGCAGGGCTGCACAATCAGGTGCGGAATGTCTGCATAACGCAGAGAAACGGGGATTCCCTGCTGGGAGAATTGGTTTGATTGCCAGTTGTGCCCGCGCGCGGAATTTGTTACAATAAGAACCAGAAAAAAGGGGATTTTTCCATGAGCGAACACTTTTTTGCCTATATTTCCCGCATGCGCTACATCGCCCGCTGGTCGCTGATGCGCAATTCCGACCAGGAAAACATCCAGGAGCATTCCCACATGGTGGCCGTGCTGGCCCACGGTCTGGCAGTGATCCGCAACCGCCGCTTCGGCGGCCATGTGGACCCGGGCCAGGTGGCCCTCGCCGCGCTGTATCACGACGCGTCCGAGATCCTCACCGGGGACCTGCCCACGCCGATCAAGTATTATAACCCCGCCATCCGGGATTCCTACAAAGCCATTGAATCCGTGGCCCAGGACAAGCTGCTGTCCATGCTGCCGGAGGACTTGGCGGCGGATTTCAAGGCCCCGCTGAAGGGATACGGCGGCGCGGTGGAGGAGCTGGTCAAGGCGGCGGACAAGCTGTCGGCCTACATCAAGTGCGTGGAGGAGGAAAAGGCGGGCAACACCGAGTTCCGCGCGGCGGCGGAGCAGATCCGCGCCGTCCTGCGGGAGAATCCCCTGCCGGAGGTACAGTATTTCATGGAGCATTTCCTGCCAGCCTTTTCGCTGACATTGGATGAACTGAACGAATCAAACGAATGACAAGGAGAGCAGATCATGAAAGCAATCGTCACGGTAATCGGTAAAGATCAGGTGGGCATCATCGCCGGCGTCTGCACCCGGCTGGCCGAACACGGCGTCAACGTGCTGGACATCAGCCAGACCGTCATGCAGGAGTACTTCACCATGATGATGGTGGTGGACACCGCCCAGTGCGCCGTCCCCTTCGACGCGCTGGCCGCAGACCTGGCGGACTACGGCCAGAACCGGGGCCTGAGCGTCCGCATCCAGCGCGAGGATATTTTCAACGCCATGCACAAGATCTGAACGCGCGCCTGTGCAAAATCTGCGGCCCCGCGCTGGGCGCCGCATCTATGGAGGAAGACTGTTTATGATCAACCAGAACGAGATCCTCTCGACTATCCGCATGATCGACCAGCAGCATCTGGATATCCGCACCATCACCATGGGCATCTCCCTGCTGGACTGCTGCGACAGCGATGCGAAGCGTGCCTGTGAGAAGATCTACGATAAAATCACGAAAAGCGCCAAGGACCTGGTGAAGACCGGCGAGGCCATCGAGGCGGAGTTCGGCATCCCCATCGTCAACAAGCGCATCTCCGTCACGCCCATCGCCCTGGTGGCCGGCGCGTCGGATACGGAGGATTACGTGCCCTTCGCCGCGGCGCTGGACCGCGCCCGGGCGGAGACCGGCGTCAACTTTGTGGGCGGTTTTTCCGCCCTGGTGCAGAAGGGCATGACCCCTGCCGACGAAAAGCTGATCCGTGCCATCCCCGAGGCCCTGGCCGCCACGGAGCTGGTGTGCGCTTCGGTCAACATCGGCTCCACCAAGGCCGGCATCAATATGGACGCGGTGCGCCTGATGGGACAGACCATCAAGGAAACGGCTGCGCGCACCGCCGACAAGGGCGGCTTTGGCTGCGCCAAGCTGGTGGTGTTCTGCAACGCCGTGGAGGATAACCCTTTCATGGCTGGCGCCTTCCACGGCGTGTCTGAGGCGGACCGGGTGATCAACGTGGGCGTTTCCGGCCCCGGCGTGGTGCACCACGCCCTCCAGAGCGTCAAGGGCCAGCCCTTCGATGTGGTGGCCGAGACTGTGAAGAAAACGGCGTTCCACATCACCCGCATGGGCCAGCTGGTGGCCCAGGAGGCCTCCCGCCGGCTGAACGTGCCCTTCGGCATCGTGGACCTGTCCCTGGCCCCCACTCCCGCAGTGGGCGACAGCGTGGCCCGCATCCTGGAGGAGATGGGTCTGGAGACCTGCGGCACCCACGGCACCACGGCGGCCCTGGCCCTTTTGAACGACGCGGTGAAAAAGGGCGGCGTCATGGCGTCCTCCAGTGTGGGCGGTCTTTCCGGCGCGTTTATCCCCGTTTCTGAGGACGAGGGCATGATCGCGGCGGCCTCCTCCGGCGTGCTGACGCTGGACAAGCTGGAAGCCATGACCTGCGTCTGCTCCGTGGGACTGGACATGATCGCCGTCCCCGGCGACACCACGGCTGAGACCCTGTCCGCCATCATCGCCGACGAGGCGGCCATCGGCATGGTCAACACCAAGACCACGGCGGTGCGCCTGATCCCCGCGCCGGGGCGGAAGGTGGGCGATACGGTGGACTTCGGCGGCCTGCTGGGCTCTGCGCCCATCATGCCCGTCCACGGCGAAAGCGCCGCGGCTTTCATCGCCCGCGGCGGCCGTATTCCTGCCCCCATGCACAGCTTGAAAAACTGAACTCCGAAAGCAGCGGCACAGATTCTGTGCCGCTGCTTTTTGTATTTGGGTATGCATGGCAAAAAAGCTTTTGATTTTTCGTGCATTCCTACAGGCGGGAATCGGTGCTTTTGCCTTGACGGAATTTTGTAAGAGTTGTATAATTTGTACAAACATACCCTGCAAATATCAGAGCGTTTGTGATAAAAATACAGAAAATCCGCGAAACCGGGCAAAACCCTCTGCGGGAAGGACATCTGTGCTTTCACAAAGGACAAGGAGTGAAAAACCATGGGAAAAAAAGACTCTCTGGCATTCAACAGCCATGTTTTCCACGAGGGAACGCAGACGCGCGGCTATGAGTTTTTCGGCGCCCACGCCGAAACGCGCGGCGGTGCGGAGGGCTACGTGTTCCGCACCTGGGCGCCTCACGCGCGGGCTATTTCCGTCGTGGGGGAATTCAACGGCTGGAACGCCGCGGCCCATCCCATGGAACTTGTGGAGCACGAGATCTGGGAGGGCTTTGTGCCGGGGCTGAAGGAATACGACCTTTATAAATTCGCCGTCACCGGGGCGGACGGGGAGTGCCGCCTGAAGGCGGACCCCTATGCCTTTCACGCAGAGACCCGGCCGGGCACCGCTTCCAAGCTGTATGATATCAGCGGCTATGAATGGAACGACAGGGCCTTCCGCGAGCTGCGCCACAAGCAGAAGATCAGCCAGTCCCCGCTCAACGCCTACGAGGTCCATCTGGGCTCCTGGAAGCGCTATGAAAACGGCGAATCCATGAGCTACCGGGATCTGGCGGAGCAGCTGGTGCCCTATGTGAAGGACATGGGCTACAATTTCATCGAGCTGCTGCCGGTGACGGAGCATCCGCTGGACGCCTCCTGGGGCTATCAGTGTACGGGCTATTTCGCTCCCACTTCCCGTTACGGGACGCCCAAGGACTTCATGTATTTTGTCGACCAGTGCCACCAGGCGGGCATCGGCGTGCTGCTGGACTGGGTGCCCGCCCATTTCTGCAAGGATGAGTTCGGCCTGTATGAATTTGACGGCAGCCCCTGCTATGAATACAGCGACCCCAATAAGCGGGAGCACTACGGCTGGGGCACCCGGGTGTTTGACTATGCAAAGCCCGAGGTCAAGTCCTTCCTGCTGTCTTCGGCGGAATACTGGATCACCCAGTACCATATCGATGGACTGCGGGTGGACGCTGTGGCGTCCATGCTCTATCTCGACTACGACCGGCGCGACGGCCAGTGGACGCCCAACAAATACGGCGGCAAGGAGAATCTCGAGGCCATCGCCTTCCTCCAGGACCTGAACCGCATGGCCTTCCGGGTAAACCCGGATATCCTGATGATCGCGGAGGAATCCACGGCCTGGCCCCTGGTATCCCGCCCTGTGGACGCGGGCGGGCTGGGTTTCAACCTGAAGTGGAACATGGGCTGGATGAACGACATGACCCACTACATCAAGCTGGACCCCTTCTTCCGGAAGGACAATCACCGAGACGTGACTTTCTCCTTTATGTATGCGTTTTCAGAGAACTTTGTGCTCCCCATCTCCCACGACGAGGTGGTCCACATGAAGGGCTCCCTCATGGGCAAGATGCCCGGCGACGAGCAGTTGAAAGCCGCCGGCGTACGGGCCTTCTATTCCTACATTCTGATGCACCCGGGCAAAAAACTCGTCTTCATGGGCGCGGAGCTGGGCCAGATCAACGAGTGGCACTACGAGGGCCAGCTGGACTGGTTCCTGTTGCAGGAGCCGCTGCACAAGGAGCTGCAGGACTTCTTCCGCGCCGCCAACCGCTTCTATCTCGAAAACCGCGAGCTGTGGGAAGTGGACTTCGACTGGGAGGGCTTCGAGTGGATCGTGCCCGACGACAACACGAATAACGTGGTGGTCTTCCTGCGCAAGGACAAACGGGGCAAGGAAGTGGTGTGCGTCGTGAATTTCTCCCCGGTGGAGCTGCACGACTACCGCTTCGGCGTGCCCCAGAAAAAAGAATACCGCGAGGTATTCAATTCCGACGCAAAGGCCTTTGGCGGCACGGGCAGCGGTAATCCCGCCTCCGTCAAAACGGAGTGGGTCCCCTCCCACGGCCATCCCTGCAGCATTTCGGTGACCATCCCGCCCATGGCCGGCATCGTCCTGCGGGGCGAAGGCTATCTGCGGGTGCCGAAGAACCAGCGGATCAATCAGCGCCTGATTACTGTTAAACGCATTCCCGGAAAGAAGAGTAAACAAGAGGAAAGGATTGGCAGAGAATGAAAAAAGAAGTTGTTGCAATGCTTTTGGCAGGCGGCCAGGGCAGCCGTCTGTATGTCCTGACGGGCAAAGTGGCCAAACCGGCGATCCCCTTCGGCGGGAAATACCGCATCATCGATTTCCCGCTGTCCAACTGCGTCAATTCCGGCATCGACACGGTGGGCGTCCTGACCCAGTATCAGCCCCTGGAGCTGAACAGCTACATCGGCAGCGGCCAGCCCTGGGACCTGGACCAGAGCGACGGCGGCGTCCACATCCTTCCGCCCTATGTGGCCAAGGGC
>CAJFFX010000057.1 GCA_904374485.1 Candidatus Pseudoscillospira falkowii
ATCGTTATGATACCGCCGCTTTTGCTTTAGCATAGATATACTAAAAATCCGAATCCGTCCCCGATTGGAACCGGGTTCGGATTATCATGGTCTGGTGCGCGAGGCGGGAGTTGAACCCGCACGTGCGTAATGCACACTAGAACCTGAATCTAGCGAGTCTGCCAATTCCACCACTCGCGCATATTGAATTGAGAGATCAGTTGGTGCGAGTGACGGGACTTGAACCCGTACGGCGTCGCCACACGCACCTCAAACGTGCCTGTCTACCAGTTCCAGCACACTCGCATTTGTTTCCGGCGCTCAACTGACCACTTGCATTATTATAGTGATCCGCCCCGCGTTTGTCAAGGTTTTTTTCAAATTTCCGAAAGCGCGTTTTTCGTTTCTTTTTTCATTTCCCCTCTTGACTTTTTCCGGCCGAGCACCTATAATACGCTTTAGCAACGCAAAGCGACAAAGTTACAGGCCGCTTGCTCGAACAATTGGAGGAAGAAACGATGAAAAAAAGCACCCGTATTCTTGCCGCCGCCTCTGCTGCAGCCATGATGCTGACGCTGGCTGCCTGCGGCAATAACAATGAAGATCCGTCCAGCTCCGGCGAAAGCAGCGGAAACGCCCAGTACACCGTCGGCATCTGCCAGCTGGTGCAGCACGACGCCCTGGACCAGGCCACCCTGGGCTTCAAGGACGCCATGGTGGATTCCCTGGGCGAGGGCAATGTAGAGTTCTATGAGCAGAACGCCAACAACGATCCCAACACCTGCAATACCATCATCAACGGCTTCGTGTCCGACGGCGTGGATCTGATCCTGGCCAACGCCACCGCCCCGCTGCAGTCGGCCGCCGCCGCCACCGATTCCATTCCGATCATCGGCACCTCCGTGACCGATTACGCCACTGCGCTGGATATGGACAACTGGACCGGCACCACCGGCCGCAACATCTCCGGCACCTCCGACCTGGCCCCGCTGGACCAGCAGGCGGAAATGATCCAGGAGCTGTTCCCCGAAGCCAAGACCATCGGCCTGCTGTACTGCTCCGGCGAACCCAACTCCGTCTATCAGATCGATGTGATCGAGGGCTATCTCACCAACATGGGCTACACCTGTGAGCGCTACAGCTTCACCGACTCCAACGACGTGGCCGCGGTGACCCAGTCCGCCTGCGACGGCAGCGACGTCATCTATATCCCCACCGACAACACCGCCGCCTCCAACACCGAACTGATCGCCAACGTGGTGCTGTCGGCCAAGGTCCCTGTCATCGCCGGCGAGCAGGGCATCTGCAGCGGCTGCGGCGTGGCCACGCTGTCCATCGACTACTATGAGCTGGGCTATCAGGCCGGCATCATGGCCTACAATATCCTGGCCAACGGCGCCGATATCTCCACCCTGGAAATCGAGACCGCGCCCAACGTCAGCAAGCTCTACAACGAATCCGTCTGCGAGCAGCTGGGCATCACCGTTCCCGATGACTACAGCCCGCTGGCTACGGACTGAGCGTTTCCGAAAAAACGAACAACCGAAGAGCAGCGCGAAGGCACCATTCCCCTCGCGCTGCTTTTCCCATGAAAGAACAAACTGCAAGGAGGTCCTCTTTTGAGTATCGAAGCACTTTTCAACGCGCTGCCCGGCGCGGTGTCCCAGGGCTTGATCTGGGGCATCATGGCCATCGGCGTGTACATCACCTTCAAGATCATGGACATCGCCGACCTGACCGTAGACGGCACGCTGTGTACCGGCGCGGCGGTCTGCGTCGTGGCCCTGGTGGGCGGGCTGCCCATGTGGCTGGCCATTCTGCTGGCCCTGATCGCCGGCATGCTGGCCGGTCTCGTCACCGGCCTGTTCCACACGGCCTTCGGCATTCCCGCCATCCTGGCCGGTATCCTGACCCAGTTCGCCCTGTGGTCGGTGAACCTGCGCATCCTCGGCGGTGCCAACAAGGCCATCAGCGCCGATAAATACGACCTTTTGACTTCCATGCGCTATTTGACCAACCCGGACATTCCCTTCTGGAAAAACCCGCTGGTGATGACTGGCATTTTCCTGGTGGTGGTCATTGCACTGCTGTACTGGTTTTTCGGCACGGAAATGGGCTCGTCCCTGCGCGCCACCGGCGCCAACCAGAACATGGCCCGGGCCCAGGGCATCAACACCAACTTCACCAAGGTGCTGGGCCTGATGGTCTCCAATGGTCTCGTGGGCCTGTCCGGCGCGCTGCTGTGCCAGTATCAGGGCTTTGCCGATATCAACATGGGCCGCGGCGCCATCGTCATCGGCTTGGCCGCCGTGGTCATCGGCGAGGTGCTGTTCAGTCGGATCTTCCACAATTTTGCCCTGAAGCTCCTCAGCGTGGCCATCGGCTCCATCATCTACTATGTAGTCATCCAGGTCATTTTGTGGACGAAGCTGATCGACTCCAACGATCTGAAGCTGCTCTCGGCCATCGTGGTGGCGCTGTTCCTGGCGGTGCCCTACTGGAAGAGCAAGTTCTTCTCCAAGCCCGTCAAGAGAGGAGATGTGAAGCATGCTTGAGATCAAAGGGATCTATAAGACTTTCAACCCCGGCACGGTGAACGAAAAGCGCGCCCTGAACGGCGTGGATCTCACCATGGAGGACGGGGACTTCATCACCGTCATCGGCGGCAACGGCGCCGGCAAGAGCACCCTGATGAACGCCATCGCCGGCACCTGGCCCGTGGACGAGGGCACCATCGTCATCGACGGCACCGACGTGACCCGCCTGCCCGAACACAAGCGCGCCGCGTTCATCGGCCGCGTGTTCCAGGACCCGATGATGGGCACCGCCGCCACCATGGGCATCGAGGAAAACCTGGCCTTGGCCAAGCGCCGCGGCAAACGGCGCACACTGATGCCCGGCATCAAAAAGGCCGAGCGGGAGGAATACCGCGCGCTGCTCCAGACCCTGGGCCTGGGGCTGGAAACGCGGCTCACATCCAAGGTCGGCCTGCTTTCCGGCGGCCAGCGCCAGGCGCTGACGCTGCTCATGGCCACCATGCAGCAGCCGAAGCTGCTGCTGCTGGACGAGCACACCGCCGCCCTGGACCCCAAGACCGCCGCCAAGGTGCTGGAGGCCACGGACCGGATCATCAGCCAGGACCATTTGACCACGCTGATGATCACCCACAATATGCGCGACGCCATTGCCCACGGCAACCGCCTGATCATGATGCACGAAGGGCGCATCATTCTGGACGTTTCCGGCGAGGACAAGCAGAAGCTCACTGTGGAGGACCTGATGCACGAATTTGAAAAGCTCTCCGGCGAAGCCTTCGCCAGCGACAAGGCGCTGCTGGGCTGAGCATTCCTGAAACACAAAAATTGCACGATTTCACCAAAAGGCGAAATCGTGCAATTTTTTGCGTTTCTCTTTATTTTGCGTGGATCTCGATCTTTTCCGGCCGGAGCTTGGAGTAGCGGATCTCCTGGCTGCGGTAAAGCCCGTAATAGCCCGAAAGCATGTAGCTCACACCGCAGGCGATGGCAAAGTAGGCCATCTCCCCCGCGCCGAAGAGCTCCACACTGAGGATGATGGAGGCGATGGGGCAGTTCACCGCGCCGCAGAACACCGCCACGATGCCCACCGCCGCACCGAAGCTGGCCGGAACGCCCAGCAGGCCCCCCATGAAGCAGCCGAAGGTCGCGCCGATGAAAAACGAAGGGATGATCTCGCCGCCCTTGAAGCCGCAGCCCAGGGTGAGGGCGGTGAACACGATCTTCAAGATCCAGTCCCAGGGCAGGGCCGCGCCGCCCATGGCCCCCAGGATGGTCTCCATTCCGGCGCCGCCGTATTTCGTGCCGCACAGCAGCGTCAGCGCGATGAGGCACGCGCTGCCCAGCAGCACCCGCAGATAGGGATTCGGGGTCCTGCGCTGCAGCAGGCGCTCCGTTTTGTGCATGGATACACAGAAGGCGATGCTGACCAGGGCGCACAGCGCCGCCAGGGCCGCCACCTGCAGCACGCCCGTCAGGGACAGGTCAAAGGCCTCGAGGATGGCAAAGCGCGTCGGCGGCAGTCGGAACAAGAGAGAGATGCCGTAGGCCGTCAGGGCCGCGATGAGGCAGGGAATGAAGGCCATGTAGTAAAACACACCCACCGTCAGCACTTCCAGGGCAAAGACCGCTGCCGTCAGGGGCGTTCCGAACAGGGCGGCGAACACCGCGCTCATGCCGCACATGGTGGCCACGCGGATCTCCCGCTCGTTCCGCCGGAACAGGCGGCCCACCTGCCAGCCGATGCTGCCGCCGATCTGCAGCGCCGCGCCCTCGCGGCCGGCGCTGCCGCCCACCATGTGGGTGACCACCGTGGCGGCAAAGATCACCGGCGTCAGCATCAGGGGCACCTTTTCGCCGAAATGGATGGAGTGGATGATATCGTTGGTCCCCTTGCCCTCCATCCCCGTGGCGCGGTAAAGCCAGACGATGGCCAGGCCGCCCAGGGGCATCAGAAACAGCAGCCAGCCATACGCGCCCCGCAGTTCCGTGGCAAAATTGACGCTGAGATGGAACGCCGCGCCGATCAGGCCGCCGACAGCGCCGATGCACGAAGCGATCACCGCCCACTTGACAAAGGTCCTGCCGTAATTGACGGCGCTTTTCAGTTTGCGGCGGCCCAGGGCCGCCAGCGTTTCCCGCCGCTGCTCCACAGCCGTCCCCCCTTTCTCTCTTTCTCCCCCGCCCGCCGGTTACGCTTTGCGATAGACGCGCAGGATGAATTCCGCCGTGACCTCCAGGCTGTGCAGCGCCTGCAGGCGGGCCATGTCGCCGCTGCCCGTCTTGTGGACATAGGGCGTCATGCAGAACAGGTCCATGATCTCCCGGCTGCTGTTCAGCGCGACGGGATAGGCAAGGCGCTGCTCTCCGGCGGGCTCCAGCCCCTCCTGGGCCGGCGCCGCTGCATCGTTGAGATAGGGCCGCTCGTACACGGCCTCTTTCAATTCCCACAGGTGCCGCTCCCCCGGGGACACATGGAGCACCGCGCCGCCGCGGCGCAGCACGCGCCGGTATTCTTCCCCGGCAAAGGGGGCAAACACGTTCAGCACCAAATCGCAGGACGCGTCCGCCACAGGCAGGCGATAGGCGCTGGCCACCGCCAGGCGCAGCGCCCGGCCCCGCTTATCGCCGAAGCGCAGGGCGTCCTTGGAGATGTCCACGCCCACGACGCTCGTCTCCCGCCCGCTCTCCAGCAGCGCCTGCTCCACCGCCGCGGTGTAATAGCACTCTCCGCAGCCGGCGTCCAATACGTCGGCGCGCGCCGGCGGCGCGCAGGACACCGCCAGCACCTGCAGGGCCTCCCGCAGCGGGGCATAATGGCCGCGCTCCAGGAAATCCCGGCGGGCGCGGACCATCTCCTTGTCGTCGCCGTGCTGGGCGGCGCTCTGCCGGGCGATCAGCAGATTGACATAGCCGCTTTTCGCCCGGTCAAAGCTGTGTCCGCCGGGGCAGAGATACGTTTTTTCCGTCTGGGCCAGTTCCCGGCCGCAGACGGGGCACAGCAGTTCCGGCATGGCCGTCCCTCCTCAGACTTTATAGAATTCCCGCAGGACGGAGCCCTCGGGGATATCGAAGCGGGTGATCTTCGACAGGGGGATCACCTTCAGCTCCTTCATATCCGGCAGCTCCCGGCGGTGGATGAACAACTCGTAGCCCAGCAGGGTATCGATGCGCCAGACGCCCACGTTGTGCAGAAACGGCGCCACATACAGCCGCTCGCCCCGGTTGACGCTGGCCGCGCGGGCAATGGTCTCCTCCTCGCTGCTGCCGCGCTGGTCCCGGTCGCGGTAAATGCGGCGGCACAGGCGGATATACTGATTGTCCAACACCTCGCCGTCCTTTTCATCCACGATCACGTCCGCCGGGGATACATAGACCCGCAGGCAGTTCTCCCCCTCCTCCGGGAAGCGGATCACGGGGTTCAGGGCGTGCAGTCCCTCCATGATGAGGATGTCGCCCTCGCGGAGGGTGAAGCGCGCGCCGCTGTCCATGCTGCGGCGGGTGATGAAATTGTAGCAGGGAAGGCGGACTTCCTTTCCGGCCAGCAGGTCCCCCAGATCCTGGTTGAGCCGGGGAATGTCCAGGCACTCCGGCGACTCATAGTCGGGGTTGCCCTCCTCATCCAGGGGCATGGTGTAGCGGTCGCCGGACATATACCAGTCGTCCATGGAAAGGCAGTAGACATAGCGGTCCGTTTCCATGAGCCGCCGCATCAGGCACTTGCGCAGATTGTGGGCCGTGGTGGTCTTGCCGCTGCCGGAAGGACCAGCCAAAAGCACCATGCTGATGCCGTTTTCAACGATCTCCCGGGCCAACGCATCGATCTGGCGCATATAGCGGCTCTCCTCCTCGTCCACGAATTTGTCCTTTCCGAGGATGGTCAGGCGCTGGATGATGGTAAACAGGTTTTGGGAATTGACCAGATTCATAGAAGTTCTCCTTTTTCAGGGAATGGAATATGTTATTATATCATATTTTCCGCCGGAAAGGAATTTTTTTCGACAGCTGACAGTCCGGCGAAAAAATGTAAAAAACTATTGACATTTTTCCGGGGCACTGCTACAATGCAATTGTCAAAAGAATTTGACATATCGTCGAAGGAGGTTTTTCTGATGGAAGGTAGTTTTTCGATTTTTGCCCTGCTGTTTCTCGCCTTCACGTTCCTGCTCTGCGCCCTGGATATCGCCATGGTGGTCTCCCTGCTGAAGCCGGGCGACGAACGGAAAAAGCTGATCCTCTGGAAAACGTCCACCTATACCTTTTCCGTGGTGGTGGCCTGGCTGCTTTTGGACGTCATCCTCAACTTCATCCGGGGCTATGAGCCCATCAATCCCTTCAGCATGCTGAGCGTGATCGCGGTGATGTATTTCATCACCCTTTTGTATCAGAAACGGAAGCACGGTGGCTGAGATGGAAAACACGATCCGAGAAAAGAGAAAGCAGCTGGGCCTTTCCCAGGAGGAGCTGGCCCGCCGCTGCAGCGTATCCCGCCAGACCATCAACGCCATCGAAAACAACAAATACGACCCCACCCTCTCCCTGGCGTTTTCCCTGGCCGCGGAGCTGGGCACCACGGTGGACGCCCTGTTCACGCCCGCATCCCCATGAAAAACCGCGCCGGCCGCTTTTCGAAAAGCGGCCGGCGCGGTTTTTCTCATTGTTCTTCGTACAAAGCCCGCATGGCCTTGTAGGTCATATAGCAGTCCAGCTTCGACACGGTCTCAAAGGGCGCGTGCATGGCCAGCACCGGCACGCCCGCATCCAGCGTGTCGATATTGCGGTTGGCCATATACTGGGCGATGGTGCCGCCCCCGCCGTAGTCCACCTTGCCCAGTTCCGCCATCTGCCAGAGGGCGCCGGCGTCGTCCAGCATCCGGCGGGCCCGGGCCACCACCTCGGCAGAGGCGTCCGACGCGCCGCTCTTGCCCCGGGCGCCGGTGTACTTGCACAGCCCCACGCCATAGTTCAGCCGGGCGCTGTTGCGCTTTTCGTAGGCCTCGGAGAAATTGGGGTCGTAAGCCGCCGTCACGTCGGCGCTCAGGCAGAAGGAGCGCTCGTAGCAGATCTCCCGATCCACGCCGCCGCAGGAGGCGCACAGGTCCGCGATGAAAGTGTCAAAAGCCGCGCTCTGCATGCCGGAAACGCCCATGGAGCCGATCTCCTCTTTATCCACCAGCAGGCACACCGCCGTTTTCTTCGGCCGGTCGATGTCCAAAATGGCCCGCAGCGCCGCATAGGCGCACACCCGGTCGTCCTGGCCGTAGGCGCCGATCATGCTGCGGTCCAGGCCGATGTCCGTGGCCTGATAGGCCGGCACGGCGCACAGCTCGGCGGAGATGAAGTCCTCCTCGGTGATGCCGTATTTCTCGTGGAGGATGGAGAGCACGTTGACCTTGACCGCGTCCTTCTCCACATCGCTCAGGGGCCGGCTGCCCACCAGGATGTTGAGAGATTCCGCGGGGATGGCCTCGCCCAGAGGCTTCTTGCTCTGCTCGGCCCCCAGGTGGGGCAGCAGGTCCTCGATGACCAGGCGGGGATCGCCCGCGTCACGGCCGATGCAGACCTCCACGACCTCGCCGCTCTTGAGGGCCACCACGCCGTGCAGCTCCAGCGGCACGGCCACCCACTGATATTTGCGGATGCCGCCGTAATAATGGGTCTTGAGATAGGCCAGCTCGCTGTCCTCATACAAAGGCGAAGGCTTCAGATCCAGCCGGGGCGCGTCGATATGCGCGCCGCCGATCTGCACGCCATGCGCCAGGCCCTCGCTGCCGATGACCGCCAGGAATACGGATTTCCCGCGATTGATGCGGTAGATCTTATCCCCCGGCTGCAGCGCTTCGCCGCGGACATAGGCCCGGAAGCCCGCCTGTTCCGCCAGGCGCACCGCCTCAGCCGCGCACTCGCGCTCGGTCTTGCCATCGTCCAAAAAGCGCTTATAGTCCTCGCAGTAGGCGGCGCAGCGCGCCGCTTCCTCCGCACTGATGCGCGCGCAGCCGTTTTCCGGCGCGTAAAGCAGCGCCTCCGCCGCCGTTTTCTTTTCACTCATGATAGTTGGTTCTCCTTTCCGTAAATTCGGATCAGTTCTTCAAAAAAACGCTGTACGGCCCTTTCAAAGGTCTGCGGATCTTCGTAGACATTTTCCAGCACCGCATCGCAGTTTTCCCAGTAAAAATCGTTGCCCTGCTGGGCGTCGATGCGTTTTTGGGCGTATTCCTCGTTGATGCCGTCCCGGGCCATGATGCGGCGCAGGCGCAGCGCGTCCGGCGCCACCACGCCCACCATACAGTCACACCGGAAGGCGCCGGCGCGCCGGGCCTGGATCATATTGATGCCGTCCACCGCCACATAGGGCGTGCCGGCGCGGCGCTGCGCTTCGATCCGCCGGTCCAGCTCCGCGCAGAGATAGCGGTAGATGATGGCGTTGAGCTTCTGCAGCTCCGCCGGCTGGGAAAAAACCAGATTGCCCAGCTTCTGCCGGTCCAGGGCCCCGCTCCCGTCATACACGTCCCAGCCGAAGGCCTCGCCGATGGCTGTGTGCAGCTCCGTGCCCGGCCGGAGCATCTCGTAATACAGCGCGTCGCAGTCGATGAGGTACGCCCCAAGCTTTTCCAGCACCCGCAGGGCGCTGGTCTTGCCGGCGCCGGTGCCGCCGGTGATCCCGAATATCAGCACAGCTTCTCATCCCTCCTGTCCGCGTCGATCACATGAAAACCCGCCGCCTTTTTCAGGCGGTTAGCCACCGCCCGGCCCAGCCCCGTCTCGTCCGGGCACTGGGCCCAGATCTCCGAAACGCCGGTATGGTCAAAAAAGCGCAGGGCGTCGAACACCCGGCGGGCCTGCTCGGCCTTATCGAACACGCTGCCCAGCCGCTCCACGGTGTAATGCGCAAACAGCGGCGCGAATTCGTCAAAGCAGATCACGCCGCCGCCGGGGGCGATGTGGTCCAGAATATACTCCGCCGCGCAGTCGGCGTCGCCGGTCACCACCGTCACCGGTGCCTTGGGTGCATAGTGGCGGTATTTCATGCCCGGGGCCTTAGGGTGTTCGCCGGGCTTGAGCAGCGCCACCACCGCCTTGTCGATCTCCACCGCGCCGCAGACCTGCTCTAGCTCCTCCAGCGGCAGGCCGCCGGGGCGCAGCAGCCGGGGCGGCTGCACCGTCAGATCCAGGATCGTGGACTCCACGCCCACGCGGCAGGGGCCGCCATCCACCACGGCCTCGATCTTTCCGTCCATATCCTCCATCACATCCGCCGCCGTGGTGCAGCTGGGACGGCCGGAGGTGTTGGCGCTGGGCGCGGCGACGGGCAGGTCCGCCGCCGCGATGATGGCCAAGGTGGCCGGGTGCGCCGGGCAGCGCACGCCCACCGTGTCGAGGCCCCCGGTGGTCACGTCCGGCACGATCTCCCTGCGCCGCAGGATCATGGTCAGCGGCCCCGGCCAGAAGCGTTCCGCCAGCGCATAGGCCAGCGGCGGCACATCCTCGCAGTAGCGCGCCAGCCACGACGCATCCTTCACATGGAGGATCAGCGGGTTGTCCTGGGGACGGCCCTTGGCCGCGAAGATCTTTTCCACCGCCGCCGCGTCCAGCCCGTTGGCCCCCAGGCCGTATACCGTTTCCGTGGGGATCGCCACCAGGCCGCCGGCGCGCAGGATCTCTGCCGCCGCCGCACTGTCCGCCGCCCGGAGCAGTTTCGTTTTCACAAGGCATTCTTCTTTCTCTGATTTTTCATGGCGCCGCGGCCGTTACGGCTCCCCGGCGCTCTGGCTGAGCTGTTCGGCCCGGTCCGCCGTGATCAGCGCGTCGATGATCTCGTCCAGCGCGCCGTCCAGCACGGCGGGCAGCTGATAGAGCGTCAAGCCGATGCGGTGATCCGTCACCCGCCCCTGGGGAAAATTGTAGGTGCGGATGCGCTCGCTGCGGTCGCCGCTGCCCACCAGGCTTTTCCGCCGCTCGGCGATCTCGCTGTGCTGCTGCCGGCGCTGCCGGTCCAGCAGGCGAGACGCCAGGATCTTCATGGCCCGGTCCTTGTTTTTATACTGACTGCGTTCGTCCTGGCACTCCACCACCAGCCCCGTGGGCAGATGGGTGATGCGGATGGCGGACTCGGTCTTGTTGACATGCTGCCCGCCGGCCCCGGAGGAGCGAAAGGTGTCGATCTGCAGATCTTTGGCCTCCAGGGCCACTTCCACCGCCTCGGCCTCCGGCAGCACCGCCACCGTGGCCGCCGACGTCTGGATGCGGCCGGAGGATTCCGTCACCGGCACCCGCTGCACCCGGTGAGCGCCGCTTTCAAATTTCAGGCGGGACCAGGCCCCCTCCCCCTCGATGAGCAGGGACGCTTCCTTGACGCCGCCCAGCTCCGTTTCGCTGCAGCCGGCCGTTTCCACCCGCCAGCCCCGGCGCTCGGCATACATCGTGTACATCCGCACCAGGTCCCGGGCAAACAGCGCCGCCTCCTCGCCGCCGGTGCCGGCGCGCACCTCCAGGATCACATTTTTCTCGTCGTTGGGGTCCCGGGGCAGCAGCAGAAGCTTCAGCTCCTCTTCCAGCCGGGCGATGTCCCG
>CAJFFX010000058.1 GCA_904374485.1 Candidatus Pseudoscillospira falkowii
CGTCGACAGCAAGATGCTGGTGGACGCCCGCGAGCATCCCGACAACTACACCGACCTCATGGTCCGCGTGGCCGGCTTCACCGCCAAGTTCATCGACCTCGGTCCCGACGTCCAGCAGCAGATCATCGACCGTACCCAGTTCAATGAAGCCTGATTTCCCCGCGGCAATTGCATTCCCGTACCAAGCTTTGCAGTAAAGATATGTAACCCCCCTCAGGAGCACATATCTTTTCTTCCATCCCTTCCCCGGAATGCAGCACACCCCGGAGGGCAGCGCCCTCCGGGGTGTCGTTTTCTTTTCTGCCGCCCGCGATGCGGGGCTGCGGCCATTTTACTGCGCGGCGCGGCTCAACGCCGCCACCACTCTCTTTTCGCCGATGAGCCGCAGTACTGCGGCCTGCACCGGAAGCATCACCAACACCTGGGGCAGGCGGGTGACCATCAGTTCAAAATAGGGCGCCGTGTACAGCATCGAGAGGAGCCAGGTGTTCACCACCAGGCCGATCAGCAGCTGAGAAAGGGCCGCCGCAGCCAGGATGGCCGGCAGGCTGTCGCTTCTGCCCTTCAGCAGCAGACCGTAAAGGGCGCCGTTCACCCCGGCGCTCAGCGTCAGGGGCGGGTACCAGCCGAAGGGGCCCAGCAGGCAGTTGATCAGATCGCCGACCACCGCGCAGGCCGCGCTCCAGCGCGCGCCGTACATCATGCCGCACAGGGCGATGGGGACAAAGGAAAAGCCGATCTTGAAAAACTGGGTATGGATGCCGAGATAGTTCATCAGCAGCACCGTCATGGCCACGAGGATCGCCACGCGGACCAGGATCTGCAGGTCGAAGGAACGGTTTGTTTTTTGTTTCATTTCAAAATTACCTCCTTTTTGCATAGCGTTGTCAAAAAGGAGGCGGATTCTCCGACCCCTTCCTAACAGCGGAATGCGGAACAGGCACCGCTGGGCCCTGCGCCCACTCGTCCGGTTGGCAACTTCCCGTCCAGCCGGCACTTAACGCGCCTGTTCCTACTCTGTTAGCGATGTTTCTTTCTGCGGCGGATGTGCCCTTCCCGCGCAGGCTCCGCCCGGCCCTGCGCGCGCATTCCCCCCTCCTTTCTCTTCCGTGCGCCCGATTTATCCCAGCAGTTCCCGGCAGGCCGTGCGTACCGCGCCCGTCATGTAAAGGGAGCCGACGCAGCAGATCACGTCCTCCGGCCCCGCCTCCGCCATGGCCCGGCGCACCGCGTCGGCCGCGTCGGTGCAGACCTCCACGCACTTGCCCGACGGCGCCAGCTTTTCCGCCAGGGCCCGGGCGCTCAGAGCCCGGGGGCTATCCGGCGTCAACGTATAAAACCGGCCGGCCAGGGGCGTCAGCACTTCCAGCATGGAATCGTAGTCCTTGTCGGCCAGAACGCCCATGATGAAGCGGATCTTTTTGCCGGGGAAATAATGCTCCAGCGCCGCGGCCACCGCTTCCACGCACTGGCGGTTGTGGCCGCCGTCGGCGATGAAGGCCGGAGCGGTGTGCAGCACCTCGAACCGCCCAGGCCACACGGCCTGGGCCAGTCCCCGGCGCAGCGCCTCTTCGGCGATCGCATACCCCTTGCCCCGCAGCACCTCCACCAGCTCCAGCACCACGGCGGCGTTTTTGAGCTGATGGCGGCCCAGCAGGCGGATGTGGATCTCTCGGTGGTTTTTATAGGAAAAGGTCTGCCCCAGGACGGAGTCCTCCAGGGATTCCAGCGCGGAAAAATCCGCCGTATGCAGCGCTGCGCCGCGTTCTTCGCAGACCCGGCGCACCACTGCCGCCACGCCGGCGCTTTCCGGCTCGTAAAGCACGGTGTCGCAGCCCGGCTTGATGATGCCCGCCTTTTCAAAGGCGATCTTCTCCACCGTGTCCCCCAGCTCGGCCACATGGTCCAAACCGATGTTGCAGATCACGGCGGCTTCCGGTGCGGGGATCACATTGGTGGAGTCCAGCCGGCCGCCCATGCCCACCTCCAGCACCACGATGTCGCAGCGGCGGCGCAGGAAATAGGCCATGGCCACGGCGGTGATCAATTCAAACTCCGTGGGGGGATCGGCCATTTCTTCCGCCAGGGGCCGGATCATCGACGTGATCTCCCCCAATTCCTTATCGGAGATCATTTCGCCGTCCACGGACATGCGCTCGTTGAACACCTGAAGATAGGGCGAGGTGTACAGCCCCGTCCGCAGACCAGCCGCCCGCAGGACCGAGGCCGTCATCGCCGCCGTGGAGCCCTTGCCGTTGGTGCCGGCGATGTGGATAAAGCGGAGCTTTTCCTCCGGATGGCCCAGCTTCTCCATCAGCTCCCGCGTGCGCTCCAGCCCCAGGCGCGTGCCCTGCCAGGGCACATTGTGAATATATGCCAGCGCTTCCTTCCCCGTCATGCAGTCCGATCCCTCTCTGTGTTTATAAAGTATAAAGATCCGTGAATAAAATCATTCTATTCCATCCCCTGCAAATATGCAAGGGGGAGATTGCACGAACTTCAATTCGCAAAATGAAATATACCCCCCGGCATAGAGCGGAGATTGCACTGTCCCATTTTGCGCGGGCAGTACAAAAGGGGGCAGTTCTATTTGATGATAATGATAGATTTTGCCATTCGTGCGGCTCTTTCGTACTCTTCAGCTTCATAAAATTCTTGAGCTTTAGTGAAAGCTGTTTGTGCGGCGGGTTCAATATCTTGTTCTTCTTCGGATGCAGAAGAACATCCAACTAAAATAATGTACTAAGCACAAAGAAAAGTATCATAAAATCACTCTTTTCTTCATTATAAAGGCTTGTGCGCTTTACAACAGAATTTATATGGTTTTCCTTGCACCAGAATTATGTAAAGCAGAACGAATGAAACTTATCAAAAAATAATAAAAAACGAGACTGGTAAATGACCAGTCTCGTTTTTTATTGCTAAGACTAATAAGACTAAAACCTACTTTGCAAATTAAAATGCACGAAGAGTCAAAGAAGGCGGAAAACTTTGCCCGGATTCTGTACAGTGTGCGTCTTGTATTTTTCCCGCCGGATGGGTATAATGCAGGTAATCGTATCAAAAGAAAGACAGGTACCTTTTTATGAACGAACTGACCAACAACGAAGGAAAAAATGAATACATCGAGGTGGACGGCGTCCGCTACAGCCGCCACCCCATCCGCACTCATGTGGTGACCGACAAGGACAATATCAACGAAGTGTGCGAAAAATACGCCGGCCCCGCCCTGCGGGAGGGGGACGTGCTGTTCATCTCCGAAAAATGCGTGGCCTGCACCCAGAAGCGCGCAATCTACATGAAGGATATCAAGCCCCGCCGCCTAGCGGTGATCCTGTCCCACTATGTGACGAAAACGCCCCACGGCATCGGCCTGGGCATCCCCGAGACCATGGAGATGGCCCTGCGGGAATGCGGCACACTGCGCATCCTCTTTGCCGCCGTGATCGGCGCCATCGGAAAAATTTTTGGCAAGCGCGGCTGGTTTTACATCGTCGCCGGCCCCAAGGCCTCCTCCATCGACGGCCCCTGCCACAACACCATCCCACCCTATAACGAATGCGTCGTCCTCGGCCCGCTGAACCCCAATGAGACCGCCGCCGACATCGCAAAGCACATCGGCCACCCCGTGCTGATCGTAGACATCAACGATCTGGGCGGCAATATCCTGGGCGCTTCCGACCCCGCCGCCGACCGCGACCTCTATGCCCGCATTCTGAAGGACAACCCCCTGGGCCAGTCCCGCGAATCCACCCCCATGGGCATCATCCGCAAAGCCGACTGAAAAATCGAAACGCAAATCAGGGTCCGTGCTCCCGTGGGAGCACGGACCCTGATCTTTTGTCCGCTTACGCCTGCTTTTCCCGCAGGGTGCCGCGCATCTGCAGCACCAGCCGATCGGCGATCATGGCGATGAATTCGCTGTTCGTCGGCTTGCCCTTCGTATTGGAGACCGTGTAGCCAAAGAACTTCTGCAGGGTTTCCAGGTCGCCGCGGTCCCAGGCCACCTCGATAGCGTGGCGGATGGCGCGCTCCACGCGGGAGGGCGTGGTGGCATAGCGCCGCGCCACCTCCGGATAGAGCACCTTCGTCACCGCGTTGATGACGTCCATGTCCTCCACGGCGATCAGGATCGCCTCGCGCAGATACTGATATCCCTTGATGTGGGCCGGAACGCCGATCTCATGGATGATGGCGGTCACCTGGGTGCTCAGGTCCCGGGCGCTTTCCTCCAGTTTGACCGGCGCGGCGTTTTCCGGGGCCATCGCCTGCTTCATGCGCTCGATGAGTGAATCGATCTCGCAGGGCTTGGGCATATAATAATATACGCCCCGGCTCATGGCCGCGCTCATCACTTTGCTGCTGACAAACTGGGACAGGATGATGACCTCCGGCTTGTCTTCGTCCATGGCGGCGATCTGATCGAGCACGCCCAGACCGTCCAGGCCCGGCAGGATCATATCCATCAGCACCAGGTCGGGCTTTGCTTCGCGCACAAGGCGCGCCGCTTCCAGGCCGTCGCCCACGGCAGCAACTACATCGAACTGCTCCGTCTGGGCCAGGACTGATTGCAAGAAATTGCGGTATTCTTCGCTGGCGTCCGCCAGCAGTACTTTCCATTTTGCTTCCATTTGTCTACCAAACCCTCTACTAAAATTTTGCTGTCCTGCAGGCTGTAATCCATGCGCCGCCCGGGCGCACGGCGTATTCGAAGCTTCGTTTCTGCTGTGCTATTAAGGTATCATAATGGGACAGAATATTCAAGCAGTAATTGGTAAATTTTGGGAATTTGTGCAACTTTTCGTTCGACGGCCTTCAACATGCCGGGCTGAAAATCCGTCGTGGAAAGCACCCTTTCGTCGGATCTTAGGGTTCGCTGGCGAGCATGTCCTCCATCAAGATAGCGTAGCCCTTGGACGCGTCGCTCACAAGAACATGGGTCACCGCGCCCACAAGCTTGCCGTTCTGCAAAATCGGGCTGCCCGACATGCCCTGCACGATTCCGCCGGTGGCGGACAGAAGGCGCTCGTCGGTGATACGGATGACCATGTCCCGGCCGGTGGCGGCGTTCTTCTGGATTTTGGTGATTTTAATGGAAAATTCTTCCACCTCATCGTCCTCCACATTCGCCAGGATCGTCGCCTTGCCGCACTTGACCTCGTCCCGGGCGGCCACGAGCACCGCCGCGCCCGTCACCAGGGATGTGTCGTCCAGCGTGCCGAAAATGCCCGCGGTGGAATTGCAGGCCAGGGTCCCAAGGGTCACGCCGGTCTCAAATTCGCCGATGAGCTCGCCGGGATTGCCGCCCACGCCCCGGTTGACGCCGGCCACCGCCGCGGGCATCAGGCTGCCTGAGGACACGGGCATCAGCTGGCCCGTATCCACGTCGGTGATGCCGTGGCCCAGGGCGCCGAAGGCGCCGGTCTCCGGGTCGTAATACGTCAATGTGCCGATGCCGGCCATGCTGTCCCGCACCCAGGCGCCCAGGCGGTACACGCCGTCGCTGCCGCTGGCGGGCGTGGCGGTCAGGGACAGGGTCTCCGCGCCGCGCTTGACCGTCAAAGACACCGGGCGGTCCCCGTTTTCCTGCAGGGCCTCCTGTAGCTGCTCCGTGGTTTTCAAATCTTCGTCGTTCATTTCCAGGAGCAGGTCGCCCGTGCAGATGCCACAGGCCTTTGCCGGGGAGACGTTGCCCGCGCCGTCGGTGCTTTCGGACAGATTGACCACCAGCAGGCCGTCGGAAAACAATTTGATGCCCACCGTGCGGCCCAGGGGCACCAGGCTGCGCCGGCTCTCCGCCGGGGCGGCGGACTGGGCAAAGGCCGCCGGCACAAACAGGCCGATGCAGAAGCACAGGGCAAACAGCGCCGCCAGCCATCGCCGCCGGCGCGCCGTTCCGGCGGCCGGTGCAGATCGTTCCTCCATGCGATCACCTCTTTCAAAAAATTTCGCCGCTTTTCGCGGCTTTACTTACATTGCCCGGCCGGCAAAAAAACAACCGGCACAAAATGCGCCGCTTTTGGCTGGGCGATGCTGGCAATCTGCACCGCGGCGCGGCGGGCGCAAATACCCCTGCCAAATCCCGGAAAAAGCGGCGAAAAATGGGCGCTTTTCCGCGCCTTTTGCAGAAAAAGCGGCAAAAACCGGGGCGGAGATCGTTCTCCGCCCCGGCGCTGTAATGGGATCGGATTTACTTGTCCAGCTGACAGAAGCGCATGGGCATCGCCGCGGCTTCGGCGCGGGCCGCGCCGTCTTTCGGGGGCGGGTTCGCACCGCCCTGGATCACGCCCGCTCCGCAGGCGCACTGCATGGCGGGAACGGCCCAGGGCCTCCCGAATTTCCGCGCGCCGGGAATGCGCCCGGCGGCGCAACGCTTCTGCACTGCCCGGTCGGTCAGGCCCCATTCTTCTGCAATCTCCTGCGCGGCGCGGTATTCCATGCGTCCCATTCCTCCCCTCTGCTTGCAGCCCCCAAACGGTTCGCCGCGGCGAACTGTTCGGGGGCTGTTTTGCCGTTTTCTTCTCAAAATTTTCCCAAAATTTTCATGCGCTTTCCCAAGGCAGCCCTCACGCCACGACGGCGTCCTTATAGACCCGGTTCAGCGCCACGGGGTGAAAAGCGACGCCGGTGACCGTGCTTCTGCACAGCATCGCGCTGCTCTTTTCATACAGCGGCACAGCGGGCATTTCCTCTATGGCCGCCGCTTCCGCCGCCTGCAGCGCCGCCCACCGGGCCTGGGGATCCCCGGCCGCCGCGCCGGCGGCGGCTTCGTCCAGCAGGCCGTCGTATACCGGGCTGCTCCAGCGGCCGTAGTTATTGACATTGCCGGTGCGCCACAGAGAAAGATAGGCCATGGGGTCGGCGTAATCCGCACCCCAACGGGTCAGGGCGATCTCAAAATCGCCGCTGCGGCAGCGGGCGGTACGCTGTTCCTTGGGCATGGCGATCACGTTGACCGTCACATCGGGCAGGGCCGTTTCGATCTGCTTCTGCAGATATTTGGCCACCCGCTGGGGTTCAGCCTCGTCGTCGACGATCAGATCGAGGGTAAAGCTGTCCATCCCCAGCTCGGCCTTGGCCTGCTCGAGATAGCCCTGGGCCCGCTGCACATCGTAGCCCAGCACGCCGCCATACGTTCCCGCGCCGGCGCGGAAATCCTGCCCGTCAGGGCCATAGGCCAGCTCGTCAGGCACATAGAAATAGGCGGCCCGGGACCCGTCCTGCAGCACGCTGGCCACCAGCGTTTCCCGGTCAATGGCGTTGGCCAAAGCCAGGCGCAGCGCCCGACTGCCCAGGGCGGGCACATCCGCCGTGTTCAGCGCCAGATACCAGAGATAGCCCGTGTAGCAGGTGTTGAACGCCGGATCATCGCGCACCTGCGCAGCCTGGTCGCCGGAGAGGGTGATCAGATCCAGGGTGTTGGAGCGATAGGACAGCAGGGCCTGCTGGCTCTCCTGCACCCGCTGGTAACGGAGCTCCTGTAGCTGGACGCGGTCCGCGTCCCAGTAGCGCTCGTTTTTCACCAGGGTGAACTCGGTGGCGGAGGGGCTGTAGGACGCCATGCAGAACGCGCCGTTGGACTGGAGCGTTTCGGGCGACAGAGCGTAATCCGCGCCGCATTGGACGAAGAAAGCCTCCTCCACCGGGTAAAAGGCCGGAATATACATCAGCGCCGGGAAATAGGCCACCGGCGCGCTGAGATGGACGACGAGGGTGCGCTCGTCCGGCGCTTCCACGCCCAGGGCGGACTTATCCAACCTTCCGGCGATGATTTCGGCGGCGTTTTCAATGCAGCCCACGTCGGAAAGCAGATAGGCGGAGGCACTGCTCGTTTCCGGGTCCACGGCACGCTGCCAGGCGTATACGAAATCCCGGGCCGTGACGGGATTGCCCGTGGCGGACCAAAGGGCGTCTTCGCGCAGGCGGAAGGTCCACGTCAGCTGATCATCGCTCACCTCCCAGTCCTCAGCAATGGCGGGAACGGGACGGCCGTCCTCGTCGGGCTGGGTCAGCCCGTCGGTGAGATTGGCGATCACTTCAAAGGAAACGCCGTCGGACGCCCGCTGGGGGTCCAGGGTCTGGACGCTCGATTCGATCTGCACGCGCAGAACGCCGCTGCCGCCGTCGCTGCCGGACGGCCGCGCGCCGCAGCCCGCCGCCGCGGCGCACAGCGCCAGGCTGAGCAGCAGCGCCCCCAGGCGCATGGCTCCTTTCATCCCGCTCCCTCCTTTCCGGCGCGCCGGCGCTCAGGCCCCGCCGCCGTCGTTCTTCTCTTCCGCATGGGGCACGCCGCTGGCGCGGTAGCGGTCCGTTTCCACCGGCAGCGCCCGCTTTTCCAGGCCCTTGCCCACGCCCAGGCGAATCAGTGCGTAAATCAGCGCAAAGGCCGGGCAGCCCAGGAGCATGCCCAGGGGACCGAACAGGCCGCCCGCCACCAGCACGGAAATGATGACCCAGAGGCTGGCCAGCCCCGTGGAATCGCCCAGGATCTTGGGCGTGAGGATATTGCCGTCCAGCTGCTGGAGCACCAGGATGAAAATGATGAATTCCAGGCTCTTGATCGGATCGATGAGGAAGATCAGCACCGCACTGGGGATCGCGCCCAGGAAGGGGCCGAAGAAGGGGATCATGTTCGTCACGCCCAGCAGCACGGCCAGCAGCGGCGCATAGGGCACGCCCATGATCCGCAGGGCAATGAAGCAGATGATGCCGATGAGCACCGACACGATGATATTGCCGCGGATAAAGCCGCCGAACACCTTATCGGCATAGTGGGCTGCGGCCATGAGCCGGTCCACATAATAAGGCTCGAACACAGCGCAGACGATCTTTTTCGCCTGGGCCGCCAGGGTCTCCTTCATGCCCATCATATAGGCGGCGATGACGATGCCCAACACCAGGTTGCCCAAAAAGCTAAACACACCCAGCACGCCGCCGGACAGGGCCGACACGACCTCGGAAATGCCGCCGGCGCCCATTTTGTCCGCCGACTGCACGGCCTGCTCATACAGGCCGTTCAGCCAGTTCAGCAGCTCCGGCGGCAGCGTGAAGGAGCCCTCCATGCTCTGCATCCACTCCTGGACCACGGCGACGTAGCCGGAAAAATTGTCGATCAGCTGGTTGATATTGCTCGCCACGTCGGAGATCAGGAAGCCCAGCAGCAGCGCCACGGCCCCCAAGACGATGACGAGGGTCAGCAGCACGCTGACCACCCGCACCCAGGTCTTGGGCCGGCGGCGCTTCAGACCCTCCCCGGCCCAGCGGCGCAGCACCGTGCGCTCCAGGAAATCCACAATGGGCGCCAGGAGATAGGCGATGGCCGCGCCGTAGGCGATGGGCGTGATGATGGCGCCCAGAAAACCGAGGTAGCCCCCGATCCTATGGTCGCCCAACAAAATATCGTATACCGCCAGGATCGCGACGACCGTGATGAACGCCGTCACGCCCCAGCGCAGGTAAACATTGTCTTTGTGTTGAAATTTGAACATCGGAGCCGGATCTTCCTTTCCAAATGCCGCTGCAGCCGCAGCGGCGCACGCTACATATTTATATATAATATATATACAAAACTTTCCCGCACTTTGCAAGTGGGTAAGTTCTATGATATAATTAGAAAACTGTTAAGATTTGCCCACTCTGCCCCAAAGCAGCCGGCCCCACCGCCGCGGCGGATGCGTCGGCTTCCGGACGGAGCCGGAAAATTTTCTTTTTGATTCTTCGGAGGTCCCCATGATGTCCCAAAGCAATCGGCCCGCGAAAAAGGCCCTGATGATCGTCAACCCCAAAGCCGGGAAGTCCCGTTCCAAAACAAAATCCGACGGCGGCCTGTTCGGCGCCGTGTGTGTGCTCTCTGCCGCCGGGTATCTGGTGGACGCCCGGATGACCCAGCACCGCGGCCACGCCGCGGAACTGGCCCGGGAGGTGGGCGCGGAATACGACCTGGTGGTCTGCTGCGGCGGCGACGGCACGCTGAACGAAACGGTCTGCGGCCTGATGACCTGCCCGGACCGCCGGGCGCCCTTAGGGTATCTGCCCGCTGGCACCACCAACGATTTCGCCGCCAGCCTGCACCTGCCCCACGACCCCACCGCCGCGGCCCGGGTGGCCGTCAGCGGTATCCCGACGCCCATCGACGTGGGCCGCTTCAACGAGCGCTTTTTCGTGTATGTGGCCTCCTTCGGCGCCTTCACCCAGACGTCCTACACCGTGCCCCAGTCTCTGAAAAACGCCCTGGGCCACACCGCCTATATGCTGGAGGCCATCCGCCAGCTGCCCAGCATCCAGCACGCCTACAAGATCTCCCTCACCGCCGACGGGGAATGTCTGGACGGCGAATACCTCTTCGGCTCCGTCAGCAATTCCACCTCCATCGGCGGGCTGATGAAGCTCTCCCCCAGCGAGGTGCATCTGGACGACGGGAAATACGAACTGCTGCTGGTGCGCAATCCCAAAAACCCGCTGGAGATCCAGGCCCTGGCCGGCGCGCTGCTGACACAGAACTACACCCATCCCGGCATCGTCTACCGCCATGTGTCCCACATCGAATTCTCCACCCGGGAGGATCTCCCCTGGACGCTGGACGGGGAATACGCCCCCAGCGTCCAGCGCGGCACGATCGACAATCTTCCCCAGGCCGTGACGCTGATGGCCTGAGACGTTTTCCCCGCGCCGCCCGTTTTTTTGATCACCAAACCATTGAAAGGAAGCGCAGACTCCATGCGAAACGAACTGACTGCCCTGCGCCGCCGCATGGCGGCGGCAGGCGTGGACGCCTATCTTATCCCCACCGACGATTTCCACGGCTCGGAATACGTGGGCGACCACTTCAAATGCCGCGCCTATGTGTCCGGCTTCACCGGCAGCGCCGGGACCCTGATCGTACTGCAGGACCAGGCCGGCCTTTGGACCGACGGGCGCTATTTCCTCCAGGCCGAGGCCCAGCTGGCGGGCAGCGGCATCGACCTTTACAAAATGGGCATGCCCGGCGTGCCCGATGAAGCGGCCTTTCTGAAAGGCGCGCTGCAATCCGGGC
>CAJFFX010000059.1 GCA_904374485.1 Candidatus Pseudoscillospira falkowii
TCATCCTGAAGAAAAATCATCCTTTGATCAAGAAAAAGTCCTGCACCTTTGAGCAGGCGCGCCGGGTGAACCGTTCGGCCTGCGAGCAGTGCCGGATGTGCACGGATCTGTGCCCCCGCTATCTGCTGGGCCACAATATGCAGCCCCATAAGATGATGCGCACCCTGAGCTATGCGCCCAACGACGTGGAAGCGCAGAAGATCGCATCCCTGTGCTGCCAGTGCAACCTGTGTGAATACTTTTCCTGCCCGGCCAACCTGCATCCGCGCATTACCAACGCGATCTTCAAGCAGAACCTGGCTGAGGCGAAGGTCCGCTATCAGCCCACCGAGACGGAATTCCATGCGAGAGATGCCCGCAAGTACCGTCTGGTCCCCAGCAAGCGCCTGGTGGCGCGCCTGGGCCTGCGCGACTTCGACTGCCCGGCTCCCTGGACGGAGGAAACGCTGCAGCCGGCAGAGGTACATATCTCGACAAGACAACACGTTGGCGCTCCTGCTGTCCCGGTAGTTTCCGCCGGCGATCATGTGCAGGCAGGCCAGCTGATCGGCCAGGTACCCGAAGGCGCGCTGGGCGCGACGATCCATGCCAGCATTTCCGGTACCGTTACTGAATGCGGAAACGACTTTATTGTGATAAGGATGGGTTGATATGGCTATTGCAATTGGAATGGTTGAATTTTCTAGTATCGCCCGCGGCATCTACGCGGCCGATCAGATGGTCAAGATCTCCGAAGTCGAAATCGTGACCGCTCAGACGATCTGCCCCGGCAAGTACATCGCCCTGGTTGAAGGCGATGTGGCGGCCGTGCAGGATTCCGTCCGCATCGGCGAACAGTTCGCCGGCGAGTATTTTGTAGACTCCCTCGTGATCCCCAACGTGCATCACGGCATCTTCCCCGCCATCACCGGCGCCACGATGCCCGAGCATGTGACCGCGCTGGGCATTTTCGAGACGTTCTCCGTGGCAACGATGATCACCGCGGCCGACCAGATCCTGAAGGCGGCCGAGCTGGAGTCGATCGAGATCCGTTTGGGTACGGGCCTCGGCGGCAAGTCCTTCTTCACCTTCACCGGTGATGTGGCCGCCGTTGAGACCGGTGTGGAGGCAGGCCGCGCAGTGGCCGAGGCAAAGGGCCTGATGGTGGACGCAGAAGTGATTCCGTCTCCTTCCGACAGACTCGTGCCTTCCGTGCTGTGAGGTAGCAGCATGTGTGGGCGTTATGAATCAGCAAAATAAAAAGAGGAGGTGAAATTGAAATGAAAAAGTTGGTTTGCGAAAAAGACATTGAGAAACTGGTAAACGAAGGCAAAAAGGTGTGCTATGTGGACGAGAATACCCTGATCACTCCCTCCGCAAAGGACGCAGCAAGAACCGCTGGCATTGAGATTTCCTATGGTGAGGAGCCCTGTGCCTGCTGTGATGCAGCTCCCGCTGCCGCCGCTCCGGCAGCCCCCGCTGCAGCAGCTGCTCCTGCTGCTCCTGCTGATGTCCCCGGCGAGATCAGCAGCGACATGATCTATCAGGTCCTGAAGACCATGGCCGACAAGGGTATGCTGGGCGATGTGTTCAGCGCGATGCCCGCAGTGGATGCACCTTATATCTGCGAAAAGGATGCCAGCGGTCTCAAGGTGGTCCGCGGCAGCACGGTCAGAATGGATGAGTTCTTTGAGGGCAACCCCAGAGTGACTTATCAGGAACTGATCGACAAGAACGATTCCAACATCAGCTCTGGTCTGCTGGTCATCGATCACGATACTTATGAGTGGACCCAGAACTATGATGAGAACGACTATGTCATCGAAGGCACATTCGTGGTGACGATCAACGGCAAGAGCTATACCGCCAACGCTGGCGATTGCATCTTTATCCCCAACGGCGCATCCGTCGTGATGGGCTCCAAGGACCACTGCTGCAAGGTGTTCTACAACACTTATCCGTCCAACTGGGCAGATTTGATGGAAGAGAACTAAGGAGGAGTAAACGATGCAGGCACTTGGGCTGATCGAAACCAAAGGATTGATTGCGGCTATTGAGAGCGCAGATACCATGCTCAAGGCTGCAGATGTGACGCTTCTGGAAAAGACCCATGTGGGCGGTGGACTGGTAACGGTCGCTGTGGTTGGAGATGTGGGCGCGGTGAAAGCTGCTGTGGATGCAGGCGCCGCCGCTGCCCAGCGTGTGGGCGAACTGCTTTCTGTGCATGTGATCCCGCGTCCGCACTCCACCCTGGATCATCTGATCGTCAATGTTCATCCGCTGGTAAAGGAAGGTATTCCGGACAACGCAGACGGCTGCGCTCCCGGCTCTGACGCGGAAAACGCGGCGGAGACGCCCGCCCCTGCCGCAGAGGTAAAGCCGGCCGATCATGACATTGAAAAGGTCGAAGAACAGCGCGTGGTCGAAAAGACCGTGACAAAGGCCCCCGCAAAGAAGCCCGTCGTGAAGGCGGACAAGAGCGCCGCTGAGAAGAAGCCTGCAAAGGACGAGATCACGAAGCGGCTTGTGGACGGCTGGGTCAAGGAGCTGAGCCTCGATCAGGCAATGGAAAAACTTCAGGGATTGGCGGTCGTGAAGCTGCGGCGCCTGGCCCGCGAGTATAAGACGTTCGGCATCGCCGGACGCGCGATCTCCAAGGCTGATAAGGGCATGCTGCTTGCGGAATTCCGCGCATATTACGAAAACAACTGATAGGAAATTCAATTTGATACGATGAAAGGAGGAACCAATATGGAGAACTTCGATTATGATCTGCAATCCATCCAGGAAGCCCGGAATCTGGCCCGCCTGGGTAAGATCGCCACTGAAAAGCTGGCCAATTACACGGAGGAACAGATCGACAAGATTCTGCAGAATATGGTTCGTGTCGCAGAGGAAAATGCGGTCATGCTGGCAAAGATGGCCGTGGAGGAAACCGGTTTCGGCAAGGTCGAGGATAAGACCTTCAAGAACCACATGGCTTCCACGATCGTCTATAACTACATCAAGGATATGAAGTGCGCCGGCATCATCAGCGAGGATCCTGTGAACAAGGTCATGGAGGTCGCCGATCCCGTGGGTCTGATCATGGGCATCGTTCCTTCCACGAACCCCACTTCCACTGCGATCTACAAGTCTATGATCGCCATCAAGGCCCGCAACGCCATCGTCTTCTCCCCCCATCCCTCCGCGCTGCAGTGCACGCTGAAGGCCGCGACCCTGATGCGTGATGCGGCTGTGGCAGCAGGCGCGCCCGAGAACGTCATCGGTTGCCTGTCCATGCCTTCCATGGGCGCGACGGATGAGCTGATGAAGTGCAAGGAGACTTCTCTGATCATCGCGACCGGCGGCCCCGGCATGGTGAAGGCTGCTTACAGCGCAGGCAAGCCCGCTCTGGGCGTCGGCGCCGGCAACTCCCCCAGCTACATCGAGCGCACCGCCGATGTGGCCCAGTCCGTCAAGGATATCCTGGCCTCCAAGACCTTCGATAACGGTACGGTCTGCGCATCCGAGCAGTCCGTCATCTGCGAAGAGTGCAACCGCGACCAGGTCATCGCCGAGTTCAAGAAGCAGGGCGGCTACTTCATGACCGCTGAGGAGACCGCCAAGGTCTGCAACCTGCTGTTCAAGAACGGCGGCCACAGCATGAGCGCCAAGTTTGTGGGCCGCAGCGCCCAGGTGATCGCGGCGGCAGCCGGCATCAGCATCCCCGACGGCACCCGCGTGCTGATCGGCGAGCAGCAGGGCGTGGGCGATGGTTATCCCCTGTCCTATGAGAAGCTGACCACCGTTCTGGCGTTCTACACTGTCCGTGACTGGCACGAAGCCTGCGAGCTGAGCATCAAGCTGCTGCAGAACGGCATCGGCCACACCATGAACATTCACACCAACGATCCTCAGATCGTCCGTGAATTCTCCAGAAAGCCCGCTTCCCGTATCCTGGTCAACACCGGCGGTACCCAGGGCGGCACCGGCGCAAGCACCGCGCTGGCTCCCGCATTCACCCTGGGCTGCGGCACCTGGGGCGGCAGCGCCACTTCCGAGAACGTGACGCCCATGAACCTGGTCAACATCAAGAGAGTCGTTTACGGTTTGAAGGTTGTTTCCACCCTGGCCCAGACCGATCCCACCTTCCATCCTGATTTCGGCTGCTGCCACGGCAGCAACGCCGCCGGCGCACAGCCTGCCTCTGCACAGCCTGTGTCCCCGCTGCAGTACAGCCTCGGCTGCAACTGCACCACCGGCAATCAGGGCGTGGCCGCTGCCGAAGGTATCGACGGCAAGCAGCTGCTGGAGCTGGTGAACGAGCTGGTCAACGCTATGAAATCGGGGACGTGATCTGAATGGATAACAAGTATGCAGCAGTCATGGAGCTCCTGCTGGAGGTCCTCAATGACGGTAAGAATGGCGGCAACGAGATCCCGGTGGGCATCTCCAATCGCCACATCCACCTGTCCCAGGCGGACTTGGATGCGCTGTTCGGCGCCGGCTATCAGCTGACGAAGATCAAGGATCTCTCTCAGCCCGGCCAGTATGCATGCAAGGAGACCCTGACGATCGCAGGTCCGAAGGGCGCCATTGAGAAAGTCCGTATCCTGGGGCCTGTCCGCAAGGAGACCCAGATCGAGGTCCTCGCCGGCGACAGCTTCAAGCTGGGCGCCAGCGGCGCGGTCCGGATGTCCGGCGATCTGGCCGGCACCCCCGGCATCACGCTGATCGGGCCGAAGGGTTCCGTGCAGACAAAGGAAGGCCTGATCGTAGCCCAGCGCCACATCCACATGACCCTGGCGGATGCGTCCCGCCTGGGCGTAAAGAACGGCGACATCGTCGACATCAAGGTGACCGGCCCCCGCGGCGGCGTCCTTTCCAATGTGGCGATCCGCGCCAACGATTCTTCCGCCCTCGAGTGCCATATTGACACTGAAGAGGCAAATGGTCTGGGCCTGACTTCCAAGTCCACCATCACCATTGTCAAGTAATCAATTTTCAAGTAAATTTATTTTAGGAGGAAATTACAATGATTAAGAACGAAGCTTTGGGTATGATCGAAACCAAGGGCCTGATCGGCTCCATCGAAGCAGCCGATGCCATGGTCAAGGCAGCAAACGTTTACCTGATCGGTAAGGTCCATGTGGGCGGCGGTCTCGTGACCGTTATGGTCCGCGGCGACGTCGGCGCTGTCAAGGCTGCCACCGATGCCGGTGCTGCTGCCGCTCAGCGTGTGGGCGAGCTGATCTCCGTCCATGTCATTCCTCGTCCCCATGTGGAAGTGGAGTCCATCCTGCCCACCGTCGACAAGGAAGGCGTCAAGTAAGAAGCAACCTGTCCGTTATCAACTTTTCGGGTAACAGAAAAGGGCGTGCGCAACTCCGCACGCCCTTTTTTTTACAAATCTTTATGTAAAATTTATGTAATGTTCCGGTAAATATTCCGACTGCGATTACCGAACATATATCTCTTCAGCACACCAAAGAGGAGAGACCTGCATGCACTTTTCCAAAGTGCGCAATTCATAAACGAGGAGGAAGGTTATGAAAAAGAAACTGTCCCTGGCATTGGTTACTGGCTCATTGTGCCTGTGTGCAATGACGGCCCCGGCAATGGCTGCCGAGTGCGGCGTGATCGAAGGCACCACGCCCATCTTCGAAGGCGCTGCAACTGCAGCGGAAGACATTACCATTTACAATGACAAAATCGCGGTTTCCTTTGCAGTCGGAACGAACAACTACTGGAACATGACCCGCGGTTCCATTCTGGATATCGGCCTGCGCGGCGCCGGCGGCAACGAGTATGGCTACGATATGACGAATGACGCGGAGTTCCTGGTGGATCTGTGGACTGCCACGGGTACCTACAACGGTGAGAACCTGCTGACGGATGTGGATTGCAGCTACAGCGTCAACGATGCGAAGGACACCGTGACCGTGACCATGAAGACCCGCTTCTGGAGCGCCGATGCCGACAAGAACGGCGTCAACGACGACACCCAGTTCGGCTCTCTGCAGAAACCCCTGAATGTTACCACCACCTACACGCTGAGAGACGGCGACTACTATGTGACCATGGAGACCAAGGTGGAGAACCCCGCAGACAACAAGGTGACCTACACCAAGATGTACAGCGGCTACTCCATCAGCACCCTGGCCCAGAGCATGTTCGGCCCCTTCGGCTTCTATCCCGATATCAAGACCACCTATGCGGCCATTGGTATGGATGAGAGAGTCCAGGAGCCCTTCGGCGAATTCGTTGTGACTTACAGCAAGGAATACGCCGTGTCCGTCCAGCTGGATGATGCGGATGCCTACAAGGGCTCCTCCGGCTACAAGGACGTCTACAAGCTGCGCGACATCGCGCCCGGCACCAGCGAGACCTATGTGGGCGAACTGCTGGTCTCCGGCGAGAGCGAGACCGCTTCCATCATGGAGCGTTACATCGAGCGCGAGAACATCTCCGATTCCGCCGTTCTGAGCGGTACCGTGACCGATACCAGCGGCAAGCCCGTGGAAGGTGCCTATGTCATCGTGAAGAAGATGGGCTCCTACTACGAGACGGCTGACTCCGCTGCCTATACCGGCAGCGCCAACGCCCCCGCCAACACCCTGGTCACCAATATGCAGCCCCTGGTGTGGGATATCACCGATGAAAACGGCGAGTATTCCTTCACCCTGCCCAAGACCGGCTGGGATGACGGCACCGAGAACATCGCCGGCCATGCCGACTACACCTATCAGGTGAAGGTGGAAGCCGCCGGCTATACCTCCGTCGAGACCGATCTGCTCACGCTGGATGCAGACATGACCCAGGATCTGAAAGTCGAGCAGGGCGCCCGTGTTCAGATGAAGGCCGTCAATCAGGACGGCGAGCCGATCCCCTTCAAGGTCGTTATCACCGGTATGACTTCCGAGATGAAGACCCTGGGCGGCTCCGTGTTCTTCTCTGACGCGCTGGCCAGCGACCGTTACGGCCTGGACTTCAATATGTCCCAGGCGGAAGACATCACCTTCGTTGCGACCTACGGCGGCGGCTTCACCTCTGAGCCCGTGGAGTTCACGACGGACGTGACTGCCGACGGCATCGTCCACACCTTCGTGATCGAGACGGAAATCGATCCCAAGGCCGAGGGCTGGTATGCCATGGATAACCACAACCACTCCGACTACGGCGACGGCGCCACCAGCATCGAGGATCTGTACAGCATCCAGATCGCCGAGCAGCTGGACTTCAACGTGGTCACCGACCATGACGCCCGCGTCCACAACCAGGAAATGGCAGATATGGCTGCCAAGGACGGCCGTATCTTCATCTCCGGCGACGAGATCTCCCCGGGCTGGGGCCACTGGAACATCCTGAACATCCCCTATGGTTCCAGCGAGGAAATGAAGAAGAGCCCCATCGATCCTTCTGTGGCAACGCCTCAGGACATCATCGCCATGGGCCATGGCTTCGACAATGCGATCGTCAACCTGAACCATCCCTACAGTGACTACGGCTTCCTGCGCAATCAGGAGAGCGTCAACGGCGGCACTGCAGAGGGCTGGGACGGCTTCGATCTGCTGGAGCTGCAGTCCACCCTGGATCTGACCGGCATGGAGGCCCTGACTGCTGAAGAGTGGGCCGGCATCGACCGTCAGCATCTGAACAGAACCATCCCCGCGGCTTATGCGAACCAGGATACCCGTACCCTGATCTCCGCCATGGCCTTCTGGAACGAGGGCATTCCGAAGTACCTGAACGCAGGCTCCGACGCCCACGACGCCCATTCCACCAGCCTGTACTCCGGTCTGATCCGCCTGTATGTCCAGCTGGATGACTATGATCTGGATACCTATCTGGCCGCGCTGCTGGACGGCAAGTCCTATGTGACCATGGGCCCGATCCTGTTCCCCGCAGAGGATGCCATGTTCGGCTCCACCATCTCCGCTGAGGCAGGCGACGAGCTGACCCTCACCCTGGATGTCCAGGCCGTCAACGGCATGGATAAGGTCTATCTGTGGCGCAACGGTATCTGCGTCGACACGAAGGAACTCAACGCCACCACCGACCGCACCACCCTGACCTTCAAGACCACTGTTCCCGCTGGCGAGCACGTGTGGTACAGCTACACCGCCGTGGATTCCAACGGTAAGTGGGCTGCTTCCAACCCCATCTGGGTCGACGTCAAGGGTTATCCCGATGTCCAGGCCGGCGCATGGTACTATGACGCCGTGATGGATGTCACCGACAAGGGCCTGATGAACGGCGCCGGCGGCGGCAAGTTCGCGCCCAACACGAACCTGACCCGCGGCATGGCCGTCACCGTGCTGTATCGTATGTCCGGCGAGACCACCGGTGTTGCTGAAGAAGCGACCGACGCTTTCAGCGATGTCAGCGCATCTCAGTGGTATGCTGAGGCAGTCGACTGGGCTTCCGACAACGGCATCGTCAAGGGTTCCAACGGCAAGTTCAACCCCAACACGAACATCACCCGCCAGGATATCGCCACGATGATGTATCGCTATGCGCAGTACAAGCAGGCGGATACCACCCAGTCTGCTGATCTGGGCAAGTACACCGACGCGGGCCAGATCTCCGATTATGCGCTCGACAGCATGGAGTGGGCCGTGGCAGAAGGCATTATTTCCGGCCGCACCCAGACCACTCTGGTGCCCAGAGCCAATCTGACGCGCGCGGAATTTGCCACCATCATCAGCCGCTACCTGGCCTGATCGGCAAAGCCAATTGAATGGAGCGGATCCATCGGATCCGTCGAAAAACGCAGGGCCCCCGGCGTATCGCCGGGGGCCCTGTGCTGTTCTGCGTTATTTTAGGGGAAAATAAGGTAAAAAAAGTATAAAAATTGAAAAAAACGTGGATTCAGCAGGGATATTGATAAATTGCACGAAAAAAATAATTAATTTTATGCAATCATACGATTATGCGAAATGAATATTGTATTTTTCGGATTTTATATTAAAATAGATAATTAGAAATCACAAAAATGCAAAATCATTCACTAATTTTACTACTTTTTGTGACAAAAACCGGGCGGCAGTCAGGCAAAACGGAGGGCGCAGCAATGAAGAGGAAGAAGAAAATCGAGGATATGCTGACCGCCGATTACTACAGCCGGTACAGCGGCCTGCTGGCCCTGAGCGATTTTTCCATTATGATCGTCGATCCGGAGGGGAAGATCCTCTATGAGTTCATTCCCTCGCCGGATTTCTGCAAATACGTCTGCCAGAGCGATCAGCACACGGTCTGCCGCGCCTGCATGGACTGCATCAACAGCGGCCGGGGCGATACCTTCGTATGCCCCAACGGCCTGAAGAATGTGGTGGTGCCCATTTTGGACGGGGACACGCCGGCGGCCTATGTCATCGGCGGGCGCGTCTATTCCCGGGAGACGGAGTACCAGAAATTCATGCTGGATATTTCCAAGCTGGCGGGTCAGAAGCAGCTGGACGCGGAATTTGTGGCCAAGACCTGCTCCATGCTGAAAACGGCGGAACAGAACAAGATCGACGCCCACGAGCAGCTGTGTACCTATATCGCCCAGAGCATTTCCCGCTCCCTGACCCACGGGACCCAGGCGGGGCAGATGCAGTCCATTGAAAAGGACATGCTGGAGAAGAAGATCATCGATCTGGAGGCAAAGAACAACTCCCTGATGGTCAATCCCCATTTCCTGTTTAACACCCTCAACTGCATCGCCCGGATCGCCTATTTTGAGCATGCGCCCAAAACGGAGGAACTGATCTATTATCTCTCCGACTTGCTGCGCTACAATGTGCAGAACGGCGATTCCCTCCACACCATCCGGGCGGAGCTGGACAATATCGAGAAATACCTTTATATCCAGAAGGCGCGGTTCCAGTCCCGCCTGCAGTATACGATTAATGTGCCGGAGCATATCCGCTCCTGCCGGATCCCCAATATGGTGCTCCAGCCGGTGGTGGAAAATGCGCTGATCCACGGCATCTCGCCCAAGCGGGACGGCGGCAAGATCGATATCTATGCGGAAAACCACGGCGACAAGATCACGATCTTCGTGGTGGACAACGGCAACGGGTTCCCCAAGGACGTGCTTAAGCGGCTGCGGGAAAAGGACGGCAGCGGCAGGGAACTGGGCCTGCGGATCACAGATCAGCGGATCAAACAGTATTACGGTGATGAATACGGCCTGGAGGTGGTCAAGTCCGACTACAGCGGCAGCACGGTGTCCATCACGATTTCCAAGAGCCTGATTGCGAGGTGAACGAGATGCATTCCATTTTAGTTGTGGAAGATGAAGAACTGGAGTTGGAATTCATAGAATCCGTGATCAGGGAAGACCTGCAGGAGGACGACGTATTCCTCACGGCCCACACCGGCGCCCAGGCTGTGCAGATCGCCAAAAAGCGCCACCCCGACGTCATTATCATGGATATCATGCTCCCGGAGATGGACGGCCTGGAGGCCATCGAAGAGATCCGCAAATTTGCGCCGGACACCTGCATCGGCATCCTGACGGCTTACACCGATTTTCGCTATGCCCAGAAAGCCATCAGCCTTAGGGTGTTTGAATACATGCTCAAGCCCATCAAGCCCGCTGAATTCAAGGGCGTGCTCAAACGGATGCTGGAGCATGTGGACGAAGCGCGGGAGCGGGACAAGATCGGCACGAATCAGATCGCGCCGGAGACCATCGCGAAAAATGCCGGGGCGGGCACGGAGCAGCAGTCCTTTGTGGACGAATCTGTGGCGTACATCCAGAAGCATTTTAAGGAGCGTCTGACGCTGCAGATGGTGGCTTCCCGGGTTTATATGAACGCCCAGTATTTTTCCCGGGTTTTCAAGCGGGAGACCGGCGTGACGTTCACGGAGTATGTGAACACACTGAAGATCCAGTACGCCTGCAAGCTGCTGGAAACGACGAATTACCCGGCGTACCGCATTTCCAGCGAGTGCGGCTTCACCGATCCGTCCTATTTCAACCGGGTGTTTTTCGCCCAGATGAATATGACGCCGAAAAAGTACAAGAAGCTTTCCCGCATGGCCCAGGAGAACG
>CAJFFX010000060.1 GCA_904374485.1 Candidatus Pseudoscillospira falkowii
ACCCCTATCTATTTGACCCGGAAAATACGTATAGGCATGGAAAAATCGAGCATTTGAAAGTTGGGGCTATTCTGTTTCGGATTCCGTTTGGCTTAAAAACGAAATCGAGAAACAGGCGCTTAAAAAGTACCTATCCGGTGACTATATGTTAGGTAAATTAGACAGACGAGGCCAGCGAATTAACATCAGAGTTACGATTCCCAGAAAAGACGAATCAGGTGGCGTATCATTTATTACGGGATGGATGATGATGCCGAACGGAAAACTCAAATTGAATACGCCGTACGGAGGAAAATAAAATGAAGATGATGGATTGTGTAGAAGTGCTTGTAGAAAAAGACAGCTATGCAAAAGAAGGTGTTCACAAGGGAATGCAAGGAATCATCTGGGAGGATGAACCTAAAGACGATTGCTGGGCCGTTCTTTTCCCTCAATGTGGAGACAAGGAAGATATTGCTGATCTCTATATGAAAGAGGAAGATCTCAAAAGGATCCCTGCAATGTCCGCAGATGTGAATGAGCAAATCAAGGCACAGTTTGATTCCTTGGAAAAAGGCAAAAAGGCGGAGGATGTTTCCGATTATATGATATGATTTTTGTTTTTCGGCAGCAGGGCAATGACTTGCCATCTTGTCCGAGATGCACCCCCCTCCTCTTCTTCTCGCAGAGAAGAAGAGGAGCACCGTGCACGGTGTAGGAGAAGAAGAGGCTTTGGTGCAAACGAAGATGGACCCGTGCTTCTACAAGACAGTCTTGTACTATGTGGCAAGCATGGCATAGGTTTGGTGCAAACCAGAATGCCCTCTGCTTCTCTTTCCGCTGCCGCTCCCCTGGCGCGCACGTTGCCCGTTACTTCTTTACTCTTCTCTTACCTCTTACTTCCGCGAAGCGCGCTGCCGGGCCCGCAGGGCCCGACAAAAGAGCGCATCCAGACAAAAAAGGACATCCTTCCGGATGTCCTTTTTGGCGTTTGCGCATTCACAGAAGTTTGCCCTGGGATTGGAGCCGGGAGAAGAGCTTGTTCAGGGGCGGGAAGAGGAACAGCACGATGAAAAAGTTGAACGCGCAGTGGAGAATGTCGAAGGGGATGCCCGTGACCCACCAGGAGAAGGCCAGCTGCCAGCCGCCAAGGAAAAAGTAGGGCGGCGCGCAGAGAAGGCCGAAGCCCAGGCCGAAAAACGCGGCGGTGACCGCCCAGAACAGGGCGCTGCGCTCCCGGCGGCCCAGAAGCGTCACGACGGCCCAGAGGATCGTCCATACATACAGGTACATGAACCACCACAAGCCGAAGCCGTAGGTCGCCCCCTCCAGCAGGGCGAAGGTGTAGATGATGTACAGCGTGCGCGTTTTGAAATACAGTGTGAAGAGGATGAACAGCAGCGTGACGCACTCCCCGTTGGGGATGGCCGCCAAGGCCACCTGCAGGGCGTATACCATGGCGCTGCACAGCGCCAGCAGGGCGATGCTCCGGGCGGTGAGCCGCGGCTTTTCAGGCCGCATAGGTCTCGTAGGCGATGGTGAACGCGTCGCCGTCGGCCACGGGCTGCTGGGAAATGCCCAGCTGGCCGTATTCGCCGTTGACATAGATGGCCCAGTAGGCGTTTCCGGCGTTGAAGTCGGCGGTCAGGCCGTTGACGGTGTAGAGGGTGTAGCCGTAGGGGCCTTCCTCGCCGTCGATGTCGGCCACGGTCTCCAGGGCTTCCAGGAGGTATTCCGCGTCGGTGTCGAGCGCATAGGTGTCCTCCGCGCCGGTATCGTCGATAATGGTGATGGTGATGCTCTTTTCGCCATTCTGGGGCTGGGGCAGGAACTGGCGGTAGACCGTGTAAAAAATCGCGATCAGGATCACCAGCACCGCGATGGCGGCCAGCAGTTTTTTTGTGCCTGTTTTCATGGGGATTCTTCCTTTCTGACGGGATGGTCGTTCGTACCAGTCGATTATAAAGAAAAACGCGCCGCCGCGCAAGGGGGCGGGCGCAGAAACCGGGGCGCGGACGGGGGAAAACCGTCCGCGCCCCGGGGGCGTTTATTAAGATCGCGCCGCGGTTTTACGCGCCGTACTGCGCTCAGCCGCGGAGTTTGGTGCGCATGGCTTTCAGGTGCTTCATCACGTCGCTGCCGCCCCGGCCGAAATAATCGTGCAGGGCGCTGTATTCCTGGAACAGGGTTTCATAGACCGCCACGTTTTCGGGGATGGGGCGGTAGAACTGCTCCTTCTGCCGGCCCATGACGGCGGCGGCCTCGGTGATGGAGTCGTAGCCGCCGGCGGCTTTGCCCGCAGCGGCGGCGGCGAAGCAGGCCGCGCCCAGGGCGCCGCCCTGTTTGCCGTCGGCGATATACACGGGCATGTTCAGCACGTCGGCATAGATCTGCATGGCCATGGCGTTTTTCTGGCTGATGCCGCCGGTGGCCACGAATTTCGTCACCGGCACGCCGTTTTTCACAAAGGTGTCCACGATCATGCGGGTGCCGTAGGCCGTGGCTTCGATCAGGGCGCGGTAGATCTCCTCGGGCCGGGTGCTCAGGGTCATGCCCACCAGCAGGCCCGTCAGGTCGTAGTCCGCCAGAACGCTGCGGTTGCCGTTCCACCAGTCCAGGGCGACAAGGCCGCTCTCGCCGGGGCGCAGCTTTTCGGCCAGCTCCGTGAGGTAGACGTGGAGGTTCTTGCCCTGCCGATCAGCGTCCTCTTTATAGGATGCGGGGCAGCAGTGGTCCACGAACCAGGCGAAGTGGTCGCCTACGCAGGACTGGCCTGCTTCATAGGCGTAGAAGCCGGGGTAGACGCCGCCGTCCACCACGCCGCAGATGCCGGGCACGAAGCGCTCCTCCTCGGACAGCAAAATGTCGCAGGTGGAGGTGCCCATGATGGCCAGCAGCTGGCCCGGGCCGGTGATGCCCGCCGAAGGCATGGCCACATGGGCGTCGATGATGGAGGAGGAAACGGGAGTGCCGGCTTTCAGACCCGTGCGGGCGGCCATTTCCTCGGTGACGCCGCCCACGGCCTTGCCCAAAGGCGCGATGGGGAAGTTCATCTTTTCGGAAACGTAATTGGCAAGGCGGGGATCCAGGGCCTTGAAAAATTCCTCGGAGGGGTAGCCGTCCTTGGCGTTCCAGGTACCCTTATAGCCAGCGGCGCAGGTGTTTTTGCCCAGCACGCCCGTCAGCTGCCAGACGATCCAGTCGCCGCCCTCCACGATGTGGTCGGCGGCCTCGTAGACCTCCGGCGACTCGTCAAGGATCTGCCAGGTTTTGGGGATCTCCCACTCGCTGGAGATCTTGCCGCCGTAGCGGTCCAGGAAGGCTTCGCCCCGCCGGCGGGCGATTTCGGTGAGGCGGTTGGCGTATTTTTCCGCGGCGTGATGCTTCCAGAGCTTCACATAGGCGTTGGGCGTGGAGCGGAACTGGGGCAGGAAGCACAGGGGTGTGCCGTCGGCCTTGACGGGCAGGACGGTGCAGGCGGTGAAGTCCGTGCCCACGCCGATGATGTCCGCGCTGTCCACGCCGCTCTCCTTCAATACGGCGGGGATGGTGGTATAGAGCACGTCGAGATAATCCTGGGGGTCCTGAAGGGCCCAGTCCTGGCCCAGAGGCGTGCCGTCGGGCAGGGCGGTGTCCATGACGGCGTGGGGGTATTCCAGCGTGCTTTCGGCCACCACTTCACCGGTGTCGCAGCGTACCAGCACCGTGCGCCCGGAGAGAGAGCCGTAATCGATTCCTATGGTATATTTATTCATAAAAGACTGCCCCTTTCATTAATTTTTGGTGGTTCTGACAGCATCATACTGGATTTTGCCGGGAAAATCAAGGCTGAGCGGTGGAAAACGCCGGGAATGTCCCTATTCAAAAAACAAATGTGCCCGAAAAAGGGACAGAAAATTTTTGCTTGGTCGAATTTAACAAAAGGAGAAATGTCAGAAAAATTATTTTACAGCGGAATGCACAGGGATTGCGGAGCAGATATGTAGAAAATCGACAAAAAATAGGAAATATTTTTTATTTCGTTGTGGAATTTTTCTTGACAAGCCGACAGGAATACTTTACTATAAAGCTACGGTTGGAAGACCGAATTTATCTGATGAAGAGAGGACCTGATTACGATGAAGAATAGTAAGAGAATCTTCGCTCTGGGCGCTGCTGCCGTCATGACCGCAACCCTGTTCGCAGGCTGCGGCCCCAAGGACCCCGCTCCCGCCAGCGGAGATGAGCCCGAAGCCGGCAATGATTACAAGATCGCGGTCGTTCCCAAGATGACCAACATCGGCTGGTTCCAGCGCATGGAAGTCGGCGTCAACGAGTACAACGAGACCCACGGCACCAACTATGTGTACCGCGGCTCCGCCGAGGGCGCAGACCAGGCCGGCGTCGTTGAGCAGCTGCTGGCTGAGGACTGGGACGCCATCTGCGTCGTTCCCTTCGACTCTGAGTCCATCGCTCCCGTGCTGGAGAAGGCCCGCGAGGCCGGCATCGTCGTCATCACCCACGAGGCTTCCTCCATGGATCCCAAGTACTTCGATTACGACGTTGAGGCATTCGTGAACGCTGACTACGGCACCCACTTCGCTGAGGAGATCGCTGAGATCACCGGCGGCGAAGGCCAGTACATCCAGTTCGTCGGCGACCTGAACTCCGTCTCCCACAACGAGTGGTGCGACGCTGCTGACGCTTACTTCGCCGAGAACACCACCATGGAGAAGGTCGGCCGCTATGAGACTGGCGACGACACCACCTCCTCCTACAACCAGACCAAGGAGCTGCTGCAGTCCAACCCCGGCATCGTTGCCATCCAGGGCAGCGCCTCCACCGACGTCGTCGGCGCAGCCCAGGCTGTTGAAGAGCTGGGCCTGAGCGGCCAGGTCGCCGTTGTCGGTACTTCCATGACCTCCATCGCCGGCCAGTATGTGGAAAGCGGCACCATCCAGACCTTCTCTGTTTGGGATCCCGCCGAAGCCGGCAAGGCCATGATCGAAATGGCTATCGCCGTTCTGGACGCCAATGCAGCCGGCACTGAGCTGGATATCTCCACTCTGTCCCTGGACGCTGTTGGTTACGACACCCTGACTGCCGATGAGAACATCCCCACCGTTCTGTACGGCAACGCCCGCGTCGACGTGACCACCGAGAACATGGCTGACTACGACTTCTAATTTGGTCGCAGAAGAACAAGCGAATCATTTTTAAGCAACACACTGGGTACAACCCCCATGCGGCGGCGTACGCCGCATGGGGGTTTCCACAAAATGACTATATAGGAAAAAACGGGGGGCCGATACCATGTCTGATGAAGTCTTTTTGAAATTGGAAGGCATCAAGAAATCGTTCGGCGGCGTACACGCACTCAAAGGAGTAGACCTGGAGATCAGAAAAGGCGAGATCCACTGCCTGGCCGGCGAGAACGGCTGCGGAAAATCCACGCTGATCAAGGCGATCTCCGGTGTTCATGACGCCGATGAGGGTTCCATCTGGATCGATGGAGAAAAGGTAGAGAAAATGAAGCCCATGGACGCCATCAACCGCGGCATCCAGGTGATTTATCAGGACTTTGCCGTTTTCCCCAACCTGACGGTGGCGGAAAACATTGCTCTGAACGGAGAATTAAAAAACAAGCAGAAATTTGTCAATTGGAAAAGTATCCACGAAATCGCGGCCAAGGCGATGGCCCAGGTCGGCGCCGACATCGACCCGGATGTCAAGCTGGAGCGGCTGAGCGTGGCGAATAAGCAGATGGTGGCCATTTGCCGTGCCATCATCAACGATGCGAAGCTTTTGATCCTGGACGAACCCACCACCGCCCTGACGGCCCGCGAGGTCGACAAGCTGTGGGACATCGTCCGGTCCCTGAAGGCGAAGGGCATCGCCATCATGATCGTCAACCACAAGCTCGACGAGATCTACCGCATCGCCGACCGGCTGACCATCCTGCGCAACGGCGCCTATGTGTCCAGCGGTCCCATCAGCGAATATGACCAGGCGCGCTTCACCCGCGACATGACGGGTCACGACGTGTCTGAGGACAAGTACCATCCCGAAGAACAGAAGGAAGAGATCCTGCGGGTGGAAAATCTGAGCCGCAAGGGCGCCTTCGAAAACGTATCCTTCACGCTGCACAAGGGCGACGTGCTGGGCCTGACGGGCCTGCTGGGCAGCGGCCGCGGCGAGATCGGCGAGGCCCTGTTCGGCATCGCGCCGGCGGAGAGCGGCAAGATCGTCCTCAACGGCAAGGAGATTACCATCAAAAGCGTGGCCGACGCCATTGCCAACGATATCGGCTATGTGCCGGAGGACCGCCTGACCCAGGGCCTGTTCATGGACCGTTCCATCCAGGACAACACCATCGCCTCCTCCATCCGCAGATACATGAAGGGCGGCCGCCTGGACGAGCAGGCCATGGAAGACGTGACGCGCCGCTGGATCGATGAGATCGGCATCGTGGCGCCGTCGCCCAAGCCCGCCGTGCGGACCCTTTCCGGCGGCAACGCACAGAAAGTCGTTATCGCCAAGTGGCTGAATACCGAGCCCAAACTGTTCATCCTGGACGGCCCCACCGTGGGCGTGGATATCGGCGCCAAGGCCGAGATCCATGCGATCCTGCACGATCTGGCCCAGCGCGGCATCGGCATCATCGTCATTTCCGACGACCTGCCTGAGCTGGTGCAGAACTGCAACAAGATCGTCGTTATGCGCGACGGCAAAGTTGCCGCGTCGATCGACAACAGCATCGATGAGCGTTCGCTGTCGGATCTGCTGATCGGCGCAGAGAAACAGGAGGGCGATAAGAAATGATTACCACAAAGAATCAGAAATTGAAAATGGCGCTGACCAGCACCCCCATGATCCTGATTTACGTCATGGTCGTGTTCTGCCTGATCGCCGCCATCCGCCAGCCGGCCTTCATCAGCCCGGCCACGGCCATCAACCTGGGCCGCGCCGGCATCTTCACGATGTGCTTCGCCATCTGCGAGATGGTGGTCATCATCTCCGGCGGCATCGACGTGTCCTTCCCCGCTATCGGCTGCGTGGCCATGTATGTCCCCATGTACATGTATTATCACGAAATGCTGCCGGACAACGCCGTTGTATTTTTCCTGCTGTCCATGTTCATCGGCCTGGTGTTCGGCATCCTCAACGGCGTGCTGGTGTCTTACCTGCGCCTGCCGCCCCTGATCGCCACCCTGGCCACAAGCTCCATAGCTTCGGGAGGGCTGGTCATGGCCCTGGGCACCCGTGAGTTCACCACCCTGCCTCCCTCCCTGCAGTCCCTGTACGAGATCAACATGATCACCTATATGGACCCCGCCACCGGATTCACCTACCCGCTGACGGTCCTGTTCCTGGTGCCCGTGATCCTGTGCGTCGTCATGGCTCTGGTGCTGCGCTACACCATGCTGGGCCGCGGCCTGTACGCCATCGGCGGCGACCAGAATGCAGCCCGCATCGCCGGCTTCAACGTGCGCCGCCTGCAGTTCTTCTCCTATATCTTCTGCGGCGTGATGACCGGCGCCACCGCACTGATCTACACCACGCTGATGCACTCCTCCACCACCACTGCCATCATGGGCGAGGAAATGATCATCATCGCGGCCTGCGTGGTCGGCGGCTGCCGCCTGACCGGCGGCCATGGCGGCGTGGGCGGCACCGTCCTCGGCGTGCTGCTGATCACCCTGGTGCAGAACAACCTGAACATGCTGGGCATCCCCACCTGCTGGCAGACCTTTGCTGTCGGTCTGGTGCTGCTGCTGGGCGCCATTATGACGTCGATCCAGGCCAAGCGCCAGGCAAAACTCGGTAAGGTTTAAGGAGGTGCAGCCGCTATGAGTGGAAAAGAAGCGAGATTGAAGAAAACGGGCAGAGGGCTGCCCGTCATCGGGAGAGATTCCCACGTTTTGTCGATCATCGGTCTGATGATCCTGGTTTGCATCATCATGATGCTCCTCAAGCCGGAATCCTATTTCACCGGACTGAACCTGCGGTCCATGATCTTCCAGTTCCCGGAATACGGCGTGCTGGCCCTGGGCATGATGGCCTGCATGATCGCCGGCGGCATCGACCTGTCCCTGGTGGGCATCATGAACCTGACCGGCGTGTTGGCCGCCCTGATCGTGAAAAACACCATCATCATAGAAAACGGCGTCGTCACGAATCCGGGCATGGTGGTGCCGATCATCGTCCTGGCCTGTGTGGTGGCCGTCGTGGTCGGCGGCGCCTGCGGCGCGTTCAACGGATTTATCATCGGCTATTTCGGCCTGCCGGCCATGCTGGTCACCTTGTGCGGACTGCAGCTGTATACCGGCCTGGCCTACGGCATCACCGGCGGCCCCGCCATCAACGGCATGTGCGACGCCTTTAAGAACATCGCCAACGGGACCATCCCCGGCATCGGCATCCCCTGGGTCCTGCTGATCTTCATCGCCGTGCTGGCGGTGGTGGTGTTCATCATGAAGTGCACCGTGTTCGGCCACGAGATCTACTTCCTGGGTTCCAACGCCCAGGCCGCCATGTACTCCGGCATCAACACCATGCGCGTCACCGTGATGACTTACATGTTCTCCGGCATCCTGGGCGGTATCTCCGGCATCCTGATCACCTCCCACCTGAACAGTGCCAAGTCCTCCAACGGCTCCACCTACACGCTGCTGTCGCTGCTGATCGTGGTGCTGGGCGGCGTCCATCCCGACGGCGGCCGCGGCCGCGTGATCGGCGTGGTGCTGGCCGTCCTGCTGCTGCAGATGATCGCCAACGCCTTCGGCGTCATGTATCTGGACGACAACGCAAAGACGTTCGCCAACGGCTGCCTGCTGGTCGCCGCCCTGGTGCTGAGCGTCGTGATGGACAAGCGTGCCGCCAAGAAGGCCGCTGCCCAGTCCTGAGCTTGAAAGGAATGTGGTTTTCATGAAAACGATCAAGGTACAGAAGCTGACGAAAGAGGCCTTCGCCCCCTACGGCGAGGTGCTCACCACCGAGGGCCGCGAGGCCGGCGGCAATCCCGCCACCCACCAGTGGTATCCCCAGGCGGTGATCATCGACGCGCCCACCTCCATCAACCTGATGCGGGTGCTCCAGCACGACTTCGTGCTGAAGGATTTTGAAGCCCACGACCACACCACCGAGAACCTGATCGCCATGGACGGCGATCTGATCGTGGGCATGGCCGCTGCGGGCGATCTGAAGGAAGAGAACGTCACCGCGTTTTACATCCCCTGCGGCCTGGGCATCTCCCTCAAGCCGTCGGTATGGCACGCTGTGCCCATGGCTGTGGGCAAGGACGTGATGAGCGTGTGCATCTTCAAGAACAACACCAGCCACGACGATATCTACTTTGCGTCTCTGCCGGAAGACATCGGCCTGATGCTGTAACGATTTCCGAAGATTTCTGAAGGAGGAGATTCCCATGAAAAAAATTATCAACGCGCCTGAAAACTATGTGGACGAAATGCTCCAGGGCATTTACGCCGCCCACGGCGATCAGGTGAAATACGTCAACGACGACCTGCGCTGCTACTGCACCGCCAACAAGAAGGACGGCAAGGTCGCCATCATTACCGGCGGCGGCACCGGCCACCTGCCCCTGTTCCTGGGCTATGTGGGCGACGGCCTGCTGGACGGCTGCGGCGTCGGCGGCGTTTTCCAGTCTCCCTCGGCCGAGCAGATCTACAACGTTTCCAAGGAAGTGGAAGCCGGCGCGGGCATCCTGTACCTCTACGGCAACTACACCGGCGACATCATGAACTTCGACATGGCCGCCGAAATGTGCGAAATGGACGACATCGAGACCCGCTCCATCGTGGGCGCGGACGACGTCAACTCCAACGCGGACCCCGCCGTCCGCCGCGGCGTGGCCGGCATCTTCTTTATGTATAAGTGCGCCGGCGCCAAGGCCGCCAAGGGCGGCACCCTGGACGAGGTGCTGGCCGCGGCCCAGAAGGCCAAGGACAACACCCGCACCGTGGGCTTCGCCCTGACGCCCTGCATCATCCCCGAGGTGGGCCATCCCAACTTCACCCTGGGCGAGAACGAGATGGCCATGGGCATGGGCATCCACGGCGAACCCGGCGTGTGGAACGGCCCCATCAAGACCGCCGACGAGCTGGCCAAGGAATCCCTGGACACCCTGCTGGACGACATGCCCGTGGCGGCGGGCGAGGAAGTGTGCCTGCTGATCAACGGCCTGGGCGCCACCTCTGTGGAAGAGCTGTACATCCTGTGCAACTCCGTGCGCAAGATCCTGGACGAAAAGGGCGTCAAGGTGTACCGCACCTTCGTGGGCGAGTATGCCACCTCCATGGAAATGGCCGGCGCTTCCATCTCCATCTGCCGCATGGCGGACGACGAGATGAAGGAGCAGATCGACATGCCCGTCAAGACCCCCTTCTACACCCAGGCATAAGGAGGCGCGCGCAGTATGGAAAAGATCACCTTTGAGCAGCTGCCGGACCTGTTCGGCGGCGTGGCTGATATCTTTACCGAGAAGAAAGACGAGCTGTGCGAAATGGATGCCCAGATGGGCGACGGCGACCTGGGCCTGACCATGCACAAGGGCTACAGCGCCCTGCCGGATCTTATCCGGGAGAACGCCGAGCCCGGCGACATCGGCAAGACGCTGATGAAGTCCGGCATGAAGATGGCCTCCGTGGTCCCCTCCACCATGGGCACGCTGATGTCCAGCGGTGTGATGGAAGGCGGCAAGGCCCTCAAGGGCAAGAGCGAGATCGGCCCTGCGGAGCTGTCCACCTATCTGACGGCCTTTGCCGCCGGCATCCAGAAGCGCGGCAAATGCGCCCTGGGCGACCGCACCATCCTGGACGCGGTGGACG
>CAJFFX010000061.1 GCA_904374485.1 Candidatus Pseudoscillospira falkowii
GAGGGCGCGCCGGACGGTTTCGGGCTGGGTCAGGTCCACGCCGGCGAGCTTCAGCTCGTCGATGGGATACATGCTCCCGCCGGTGCGCAGGAAGGTAAGATAGCGCGAAGCGTCGCCGCTTTCCAGGATCTGCGCGGCGATGGCCACCGCGGAGCAGAAGCCCGTGGCGTATTGATAGACATAAAACGCCGTGTAAAAATGGGGCACCCGCGCCCATTCCACGTCCTGCAATTCGTTATTCACCGCGCCGGCGTAATAGAGGTCGTTCAGCTCCCGGTAAACTTTGCACAGCGTTTCCGCCGTCAGCGGTTCGCCGCTCTGATAAAGGTCGTGGGTCCGGCGCTCGAATTCGGCGAAGAGGGTCTGGCGGAACACGGTGGTGCGGAAGCCCTCCAGGAAGTGGTTGAGGATATACGCCCGGCGCTTGGGGTCCAGTTCATTGCGCAGGAGGTATTTCGTCAGCAGCACTTCGTTGACCGTGGAGGCCACCTCTGCCACCAGGATGCGGTAGTCGTGATTCGGATAATCCTGGGCGTGATCGGAAAAATAGGAGTGCATGCTGTGGCCCAGTTCGTGGGCCAGGGTGAAGGCGTCCTCCAGCGTGCCGGAGAAGTTCAGCAGCACATAGGGGTGGACGCCGTACACGCCGCAGGAAAACGCGCCGGTGGTCTTGCCCTTGTTTTCATAAACGTCGATCCAGCGCTCGTCGAAGGCGCGGCGGATCAGGCCGCAGTACTCCTCGCCCATGGGCTCCACCGCCGCCAGTACCAGGGCCTTGGCCTGCTCGTAATCCAGCTTCAGGTCGATGTCCTCCACCATGGGGCAGTAGAGATCGTACATATTCAGTTCGTCCAGGCCCAGCACGCGCTTGCGCAGGGCCAGGTACCGCTCCATGGCCGGCATGGCGCCATGGACCGCCTCCACCAAACTGTCATAGACCTGCAGCGGCACGTTGCTGGCGAACAGCGCCCGCTCGCAGGCGCTACCGTAATGGCGCACCCGGGTATAGTAGGTATCCATCTTCACGCTGCCGGCGTACATGGCCGCCAGGGTGTTGATGTATTTTTTGAACGTGCCGTGGTAGGCTTCAAAAGATTCCCGGCGCACGCGCTGGTCGGCACTGACACGGAAAATACCGTAATTCCCGTGGGTCAGCTGCACCTCCTGCCCCGCTTCATCGCGGATCTTCGGAAACTCCATGTCCACGCTCTCCAGCATGGTGAAGCAGTTGTCCGCCGTGTCCGCCGCGTCCGACAGCATGGCCAGCATCTTCTCCCCCGCCGCGTCCAGCGTGTGGGCGCGGGCGCGGTTCACGTCGCCCAAAATGTGACGGTAGGGCGCCAGGTCCGCCGTATCGAGGAACTGCAGCAGCGTCTCCTCCGGCATGGACAGGATCTCCGGGTCTACAAAGGCGCAGGCCGTGCTCATGGCCACATACAGGTTCGTGGCCATACCCTCCATGCGCTGGTATTCCCCGTCGCCGTTGTCGCTGTTCTTCAGCAGCGAAGCGTAGAGGTACACCCGCTCCACCCGCTGCATCGTCTGATAGATCCGGTCAAGGCCGGCGCGCATCTGCTGCGGGGAAACTTTCAGCGTGTTTTCCAGCTCCGGCAGCTTTGCCACGGCTTTCTCTGCCTCGCGGTAAGCCTTGTCCCAGGCCTCCCGGTTTTCAAAAATGGGCGACAGATCCCACTGATAGGCGCTGTCCATGTCCTTTCTTGCTTTCAGTTCCATCGTTTTTCGTGTCCTCCGCTTCAATTCTGTTTGCCGGTGATCTCGTCCACGTCGATGCGGACGATCCGGGCCGCTTTTGCATATTTTGCCATCATCGCGTCGAATTTATCCAAGTCCGCCCGGCTGTAGCGCTCGCTGAGCCAGTAGAGGGCCCGGCGCTTTTCCTCCTCGTCCTCCACGATGCGGGCCGTGCCCTGTGCCACGGCGGAGGAATAGCGCATGGTGTATTCCGGGGAATCCACCACCCAGTCGGACACCGCCGTCAGCGCCGCGCGGGGATTCTTTTTCAAAAGCTCCAGCTTTTTGCCCACGGCAGCGCAGTGGAAATAGACCGCCTTCCCCCGGCGCACCGGGGATATGGGGACGCAGTAAGGCGTGCCGTCCGTGTCGCTCAGGGCCAGGACGGCGTAGGGCGCGCGGTCCACCACGTCCCAGGCAAAGGCGTCGCTGCGTTCACATTGTTTTTTGATCATTGTACTCTCCCTCCCTGATTAGAAAAAGGTCGTCCTGTTTTCCGATGTGGATCAGATTGTGGATATCGTTGATCACCCGGTCCAGTTCCTCCGGCATTCCGGCGTCCAGCCAGCGGATAATGCTGCCCACCACGCCGTATGTGAAAAAGGATGCCGCGAACTCTTCGTCGATCTGATCGATCTTCCAGCCCACCGGCAGATTCTGCAGCCCGTCCCGGACCAGCGGGCGGATCGCCTGCTCCAGGCCCCTGGCCACCTGGGAAAGGCCCAGGGAGTGGTAGACGTTCATCACAAAGGAGCGGTTCGCCCGCAGATAATCCACGGCGATCAGCAGCCGGTCCCGCCAGCTTTCCGCCGGAACGCTGCAAAGCTCCTCCACCGCCTCGTGGAACGACCACTCCAGAAGGTCGTACACATCGCTGAAATGGTAGTAAAACGTCTGCCGGCTGACATGGGCGCGGTCCACGATGTCCTTGACCGTGATGTGGTCCAGCGTCATGTGGTTCAAAAGCTCCTGCAGGGCTGCCGACAGGGCATATTTCGTTTTCGCAGACATTTCCGTTCCTCCTTTGTCTTTACGGAACCAAACAATATCCGAGCACACCCGCCGCGGCGGCAAAGGCGGCGCCGGCGGCCACATCGCGGATGAAATGGACGCCGCCCGCCACGCGGATGACCGCCAGAAGCCCCGTCACGGCCAGCATGGCCGGGGCAAATGCCGGCAGGACATACCAATACGTGACCGCGATCATCGCGGCGCTGAACACATGGCGGCTGGGAAAAGAGCAGCCTGTCCGCTTTTTCTTCAGCAGGGAATCGTAGCCCAGTTCATAGGGCCGCGGCGCGTTGTAGAGTTTCCGGAACACGCTCACCGCCGCAAAGGAAATCGCCGGCACAAACAGGCAGCGCCAGAAGCGCCCGTCCTCCTGCACAAAGAGCCATGCCAGAAGCAGGGGATACATCCCGTAGCACAGCGCCGTCAGCGCCCGGTTGATCCCCTTCATGGCCGCCACCGCCCGGGGGCGGCGGCGCAGCGGCGCGGTCCAGCGGTTATATTGCTCTTTTGTCACGGCATTCTTCCTCCCCCGGCTGCTCCAGGATCAGCCGCCCGCCGCATTTGGCGCAGCGGTATTCCTCCGGATGCAGGATCAGCCTGGACCGCCGCTCCCGGGGGATCTCCGCGCCGCAGCGGGTGCAGCGGACCACATAGCGCGCCACCGTCTTTCTCTCGACCCCCAGCCGCTCGGGACTGTCCGCCCGGCGGATGGCATAGCCGTAGGCCCGGTTCATCAGCTCGGCATAGTGGTGCCAGCGCTTTTTGTGGTTCTGGCAGCCATAGCAGGTATGCAGGATCTCATGGGCCAGGGTCTGGCGGCAGACCTGGTCGCTGGCGGAGAGCAGCATGTCGGAAATCTCGATCAGAAACGTCCCGTCCCGCTTGTTGGCAAAGCATGCGCCGAAGCGCCCCGTGGCGCGCCGGTTGATGCGCACATGGGGCTGGATCCGGTCGGAGATGGGGATATTCAGCGCCCGGGCCTGAGCGATCACCTGCTGCAGCAGGGCGTCCAGGCGGGCATAGCGTTCCCGGCCGGCGCCGGAAGCGGCGTGCGTCTGCTCGGGAAAGGGAACTGTGTCGATCATTTCGGCGCCTCCTTCATAAAGCGGTCTTATTCTTTATTATACCTGCCGGCGGCGCCGCGGTAAAGAGCAAATGCCACACCGGCGCCGCTCCCTGGATCTTATGCGCGCCGTCGCGGAAAGATGCGCCGCGGCAAAAGCGGACCGCCTGACGGCGATCCGCTTTTGGGAAGCTCTGCTCTTTACTTCGCCACAGCCACGATGACGCGCATGCGGCCGCCTTCGGACTCCGCCTTGTCGTACCAGCCCGTCAGCGTGTAGTCGCCGCCGCTCACCTGATCGATGCTGGTCAGGTAATACTGGGTGCCCAGCCCGCTCTGATAGCGCCGCTCATACACCTGAACGCCGTTTTCGAGGTTGAACTTCTGGTTGTTGCTGGCCACCGCCTCGCTGCTGCTGACGGAGTTCAGCCGCACGTCGGTCAGGCTGTACATCTTACTCAGCTCCGAGCCGTCCAAGCGGTAGCGCACGGCGTCGCCGGCGCTGACCGGGAAGGTGATGCCGTCGCACACCAGGGGGCCGACCGTGGTGCCGTTGGACTGGATGGTGTACATATGGCCGGTGATCTCCACCGTGCCGCCCAGGCCGACGCCGGGGATCCCCTCGTCGTCCGTCAGGATGCCGAAGGAATACATGTCGCCGGTGACGTTCTTGAGGATCAGCGTTTCGATCTCTCCGGCGCCGTTGAGCTCGTAATAGGCCACGTCGCCGCTGTCGATGCGGACGCCGGCCAGCCGGCTGGGCCGGATGGTGACGGCCGCCTCGTCGGCATAGTCCATGATGCGCACGTCGTCGGCAAAGGTATAGCTGCCCAGCTTTGTGGCGGCGCTGTTCACCGTGCCGGAAAGGCCCTTGGAGGAGCTGCTGATGCGGCTGAGCTTGACCTTGCCGTCCTCAAAGGACACGCGGATCAGGTCGCCCTCTTTATAATAGCCACTCTGCTCGGCCTGGTACTGGTACGTCATGCCGTCCATGCCCAGGATCTTCACATAGGGCGCCGTGTAGGGCTTGCCCTGGGCGTCGGTATAGGTGGTGGTGCCGGTGCCCAGCACGATGCCGTAAGTCGTATCCGAGATCTGGGAAGGATCGCTCACCGCCGCGATGGTGTTGTCCCGGCCCAGCAGCAGCGTCACCGCGTCGCCGGGCTGATAGGAGCCGGTGGTGGACATGCTGTAGGCCGCGGCGGAGGTCTCGAAGCTGTAGCTCACGCCGGAGACCACCACGGAGGTGGGGTTGCTCCGGCTGGGCGAGGCGCTCTCGTAAATGCCGGTGACCTGGTTGTGATAGGCCCAGACCGTCTTCGTCTTTTCCAGATAATAGAGCACGTCGTTTTCCGCCACGGCGGAGGCGGTGCTCTCGCTGTCGTTGCGGTACACGGCCGCAGGCGTGAAGCCCAGGTCGCTCGTCCAGCTGCCGCTGCCGACGATGATCGGCCCCTCCAGCTCCGCGTTGACGACGCTCAGGTAATCGATATTGCCGGCGGCGTCCACGCTGTAGCCCAGGGTGGAGGCATAGGGCTGGCCGCCCTTGGCCGTGGCGTTGAGGGTGTTGTAGATCAACTGGGCGCACTCCTGGCGGGTCAGGGCTTCGCCCTGCTTTGCGCCGATGCCCGTGGCCAGCTTCAGGTTCTGGGCCAGAGCCAGCTGGGGATAGGGATAAGTCCCCGTGGAGAAATCCTCGTCGGTATAGCCCAGCATTTTCAGGCAGATCGTGACGGCTTCCTCCCATTTCACGGAGTTGTTCGGGCGGAACGTGCCGTCCAGATAGCCGTTGATCCATCCGGCGTCCACGCCGGTCTTCACATAGCCCGCGGCCCAGTGGGTGTATTTCACATCGGAAAAGGGCGAAACATAGGACGTCGCCGTGGCCGTGTCCTTATAAACGGACGCCGCCACCGCCATTTTCGTAAATTCCGCGCGGGTCACATTGCTGGACAGGTTCAGATTGCCGTTGGCGTCGCCGTTCATCACGCCCATGACGCTCAAAACCTGCAGCACTTCGCCCTGGCCGCTCTGCGCCGCAGACGCGGCCGGCGCCAGAGAGATGCACAAAGCCAGCGCGCATGCCAGCGCTGTCAGTTTCTTTCTCATCGTGCAAAACCTCCTGCTATTTTTATTCATAACGCAGCGCGTCGATCGGGTTGAGCTTCGCCGCCTTGTTGGCGGGCAGGTAGCCGAACAGCACGCCGATGCCCACGGACACGCCGAAAGCCACCGCCACGGCCGGCGCCGTCGGCGTAGCGTTGAACGAGCCCGTGCCGCCCATTCCGGCCATCATGCCCGTGAGGATGGGACTGGCGATGCCGGTGACCAGCGCGCCGAGGACGATGCCGAGGACGCCGCCCACGGCGCTGGTGGTGCCCGCCTCGATGACGAACTGCCAGCGGATGTCCCGGCGCTTGGCGCCCAGGGATTTCCGGATGCCGATCTCCCGGGTGCGCTCGCTGACCGACACCAGCATGATGTTCATGATGCCGATGCCGCCCACCAGCAGCGAAATGGCCGCGATGGCCACCAGCACCGTCATCAGGATATTGATCATCATGTTCATGATATCGATCATCTCTGCTGAGGTTATTATATAATAATAATCCGAAGAATGGTAGATGCTGTACAAATAATCGTCGATAATTTCCTTGCCCACGGCGGCGGTGTCTTCGCCGGGGCAGGTAAACATGAAGAAGTTTGCCTCGGAGGTGCCGTTTATGGCGCAGGCGTTGGTATAGGGGATGTAAATCGTATCGTTGCCGCTGCCTTCGGTCACATCGCCGGAGGGCTGCAGCACGCCCACGATCTTATACTTCGTGCCGGACAGGGCGATGGATTGCCCCAGGCCAGCGCCGCCGAAGGCCTCCTCGTTGATATAAGCGCCGATGACGCAGACATTCTGCTTGCGCGCCACGTCGAGATACTGCAGGAAACGCCCCTCGCCCAGCACGGCGCCGAATCCCGCGCTCATGCCGGAAAAGTCCTCGCTGACGCCGTAGATCGTGGTGCGTTCAAATTCCTTCGTCCCGCTGCGCACCTTGGCCTGGGCGGTGATATAGGGGGTCACGCCGGTGAGATAATCCGGATTCTCCTCCAGCAGTTCGTACATGTCCTCCACATCCACCACGCGGGAACCGCCGCCGCGGCCCATGATCTGGACCTGGATCAGGTTCGCGCCCAGCTTGTCGAATTCCTCGTTCATCATGCGCTGCATGCCGCTGCCGAGGCCCGTGATGATGATGACCGCCGCCACGCCGATGATGATGCCCAGCATCGTCAGCAGCGCGCGCACCTTGCTGGTCATGAGGGAGCCGATGGCCAGGCGGAAATTCTGCTTGATATTCATTGCGCCGCTTCCTCCTCCCCCGCCTCGGAAGGCTGCACCACGGCCCGGGGATCGTCCGCCGGCCCGTCGTAGATGATGCGCCCGTCCTGCAGGCGGACGATGCGGTGGGCCCGCACAGCGATGGAATTGTCGTGGGTGATCAGCACGATGGTGTTGCCTTCCCGGTTCAGCTCCTGCAGAAAGCTCAGCACCTCGCGGCTCGTGCGCGAGTCCAGGGCGCCGGTGGGCTCGTCGGCCAGAATGACCGAGGGGTCCCCCGCCAGGGCCCGGGCAATGGAAACACGCTGCTGCTGGCCGCCGGAAAGCTGGTTGGGCATATTTTTCGCCTTGCTTTCCAGCCCCACCCGCGCCAGCGCCTTCATGGCCCGGCGGCGGCGTTCCTCGGCGCCGACGCCCGCATACAGCAGGGAAAGCTCCACGTTTTCCTGCACATTCAGCCGCGGCAGCAGATTATACTGCTGGAAAATAAAGCCCAACATCTTATTGCGCACTTCCGCCTGCTCGTCATCCTTCATCGTGGACACATCCACGCCGTTGAGCAGGTAAGTCCCCCGGGTGGGCACGTCCAGGCAGCCGATGATATTCATCGCCGTGGATTTGCCGGAGCCGGACTGGCCCACGATGGCCACAAACTCGCCCTTTTGGATCGTCAGGCTGATGCCGTCCAGGGCGTGGACGTCGCTGTCGCCCATGTGGTAGATCTTATAGATGTTTTTCAGTTCGATCAAAGCACTCATTGGCCGCTCCACCTGTTTCCGTTAAGCTGCCGCGCCGTCGTCCTGGGTCCCCGCGGCATCCGGGAGCCCCGCGCCGCCGGCGCCGGGCACCAGCACCAGATCCCCTTCCTCCAGACCGGAGAGGACGACCACATAATCGCTGTTGTTGCTGCCCAGTTTCACCTGGACTTCCTTCGCCTGGGTCAGATCGACGCTGCCGTCCTTTTCCGACACGGCGCTTTCGGGAACGACCAGCACCGTGTCGCCGCGCTGGACGGCGCTCACCGGGATCGTCAGCGCATCGGTGACTTCGTCGATGACGATCTCTGCGCTGACATTCATGCCGGGCAGAAGATCGGAGTCAGGATCTTCGATCATGATGGTCACCGGGTAATTCGTCACGCCGTTGGCCGTGTTGCCGTTGATGTTGATCTTATCCACATAACCGGTGAACGTCCGGCCGGGCAGGGCGTCCACCTCGATCTCCACCCGCTGGCCCACCTGGACCTGGGGAATATCCAGCTCGTCGATCAGCATGTCAAAGGTCAGGGCGGACAGGTCGCTGATCACCGCCATGGTGGTGGTGCCCACCTGGCCGATATTGTCGCCGGCGCTCAGATCCTTCTGGGTCACAGTGCCGGAGATGGGCGCCTTGATCTGATAGGATTCCAGAGCGTCCTGGGCCGTGCGCAGGCTCAGCTCGGCGTTGCGCACGGCGATGCCGGCGCTTTCCACCTGCTCCTCCAGGCCGCTGCCCTCCAGATGGACGAGCCGGGTGCCGGGGGCCACCGTGGTCCCCTCGGACACATAGATCGCGTCCACCGTGCCGCTGGCCTTGGAAAGGACCTGGGTCTGGGTGGCGTATTCAAACGTGCCGCCGCTCTGGCAGGCGTATGTACCGACCCGGGCCGTGGCCGCCATGCCGCCGGTGATGCCGCCGGGGTTGGGCACGGAAAACTCCACTGACCGCACCAGGGTGCCGCCGGCGCCCACGGCGGTGTAGCTGGAAACGTTTTTCACCGTGGCCGACAGGGTCTCGCCGGTGGCCGTCATGGTGACGGCAGCGCTCTGCCCGGCGCGGATATTCTGGGCGTCCGCGGCGTTGAAATCGCACTTAAGGGTCATATTTTTATTGTCTGTCACCGTAACGACGGCCGTGCCGGCGCCGACGGAGTCGCCCTGCTTCACTTCGATGCTGGAGACCTGGCCGGAGACCGTGGAGGTCACGGTCAGATCCTCGGCCGCCCGCAGGGCCTGCTGATAGCTCACATTCGCCTGGTCTACGGCCAGCTGGGCCTGCTCCACGGCGGTCTGGGCGTTTTCCGCGTCGATCACATAGAGCACCTGGTCCTTTTCCACATGGTCGCCGATCTCAAAGCTGTCGCTGAGAATGTCCCCGGTGACCATGGCCACGATGGTGCTGGAGTGGATGGGCTGAACGGTGCCGGTACCGGTGACGGACACGGTGATGTCCCGCATGGAGGCAGCCTGGGCCGTGTAGCCGCCCAGGAGGGCGGTCACGCCGCTGCTGCAGGCGCGCAGCAGCAGGACCAGCACGAGGAACACCACCACGACGATGGTGATGATCCGGGCCTTTTTGCTGCCTTTCCACCGTGTCCACAGCCGTTTCCACTTTTTCTGCGGCGCGGCGCTCTCCCCCGTTTCCGCCAGTTCCTCTTCCATCGGTTCCTCCGGCGCGGCGGCACATGCCGCTTCCTCCTCCGCCCAATCCGTCTTTGTTTCCATGGTATCTTTGTTCATTTAAGTTTCTCCTTTCAGTCCCAGGGCATCCATGCCGCATTTCAGGATCAGCAGCTGCTTTCTCAGCTGCTCCCGGATGGCGGCGCTTTCACCCGGTCTGCGAAAACTCTGCAGCACCGCGCCGCCCACCAGAAAACAGATCAGATCCTGATAGTCCTGCTCCGTGACGCCTGCTTCCCGCAGTGCCGGCGCGCCGCCACACAAGGGCGGCAGGGCGCTGCCCATGCCGTCGATATCGTCCAGCGGCAGCGGCAAGTCCATCTCCGGATTGATCTGGGCAAATCGGATCACATCGGAAAGGCGCAGCCGCGGATCGGCCCGCCGCTCAACGACCCAGTCGTAGCCCGCCAGACACGCCGCCAGCCAGTCCCCTTCGCCGCCCGGCGGCAGGGCCGAGGCGCGCAGTTCGTCGTGGATCTGTTCAAACAAAAAGTGGAGCAGATCCTGTTTATCGGAAAAGTATTGGTAAAAGCTGCCGCGGGAAATGCCGGCGTTCTGAATGATGCGGTTGATGGACACCTTATCGAAGCGGACCGACAGCATCTCCGCCCAGGCAGCGTCGGTCAGACGCTGCCGCTTCT
>CAJFFX010000062.1 GCA_904374485.1 Candidatus Pseudoscillospira falkowii
GCGGCAGATCCTCCACCTGCATCCGCTTGGCGCTTTCGCAGCCCAAGTCCTCATATCCCACCACGTCGGCCTTTGTGATATGCTTGGCGATCAGCGCGCCGGCGCCGCCCACGGCGGCGAAATACACCGCGCCGTTGCGGCGGATGGCTTCCACCACCTCGTCGCTGCGGTCGCCCTTGCCGATCATTGCGGCCAAGCCCAGGTCCAGCAGGCGGGGCGCAAAGCTGTCCATGCGTCCGGCGGTGGTGGGCCCGCAGGAGCCCACGGCCATCCCTGCCCGGGCCGGCGTCGGCCCGGCGTAATAGATCACAGCGTCCCTGATCTCGTAGGGCAGCGGCGCGCCGCTGTCCAGCGCTTCAAAAATGCGCTTGTGGGCGGCGTCGCGGGAAGTGTAAATCGTTCCGCTCAGCAGCACCCGGTCGCCGATGCGCAGGCGGGGCAGATAACTGCGCAGGTCGTCGGTCTTGATTTCGTACGTCATCGCTTTTCAGTCCTTCTTCTGGGCCATCTCGCCCAGCTGGTGCAGGCCTTCGCTGATCTGGTCAAACACCTGGGGCAGCCGCGCCACATTTTCCTGGGCTTTCTGCAGCGCCGAAGCAGCCTGCAGGGCAGAGCCCTTATAGCTTTCCAGCAGACGGTGATACTGCTCCTGGCAGCCGGCCAGCTGGGCGGAAAGCTGCTGGCGGACCAGCAGGGCGTGGCGGTCCGCCTTCTGGCGCACAGCCGCGGCGGCGGCATTGGCCTGCTGCAACGTGGATTCGGCGCGGCGCTTTGCGTCCTGCGTCAGCGTTTCCGCGTCGCTTCTGGCTTTGTTCATCATGTCGCCGGCGTTCTTCTGCGCCTCGGCCACGATGGTCTCCGCCCGGTGCTTCGCTTCCAGCTCCACCTCGGCGATATTGTTTTTCAGGGTGTGGTACTCGTCCACTTCCTTCTGGAGGGCCTGCACCGCGCTTTCCAGCCGCGTTTGCTCGACGGCGTACTGCCGGGCGCGCGCCTGTTCGCTCTCCAGCGCCTCGCTGGCGGCGGCGTGGGCGCTGCGCGTTTCCCGCAGCATCCGCTCGGTCTCTTCACAGGTATTTGTGCGCTCCTGGAGCTCCGCCTGCAGCGCCGCGCACTGGGCCGTCAACTCCTCCACCGATTTTTCCAGCTGCGCGATGCGCTCCTGATTCTCCTCCAGCAGCGCCGCGCTTTCCCGCGACGCTTTTTCGATATAATCGATCACATCCTGGCGGTTAAAGCCGCCAAAAAAGGTCCCCTTGAATGCATTGTTTTCCATACAGATCTCCATCTTCCGCCGCGCCGGAACGGAGCGGCAGGATTCCTATGAAATATTGATTGCTTTTGGTACTTCATTATCATACCACAGGAGAAATTGAAACACAACAAAAAAGGATACGGAAAAACCGATTATCTGTAATTTCTGCCCATTTTGCGCGCATCCCGGCCCATCGCAGGCTGCGCGCCCCCGCCCCGCGCGCCCCGCACAGCCCTTTCCTCCGTCTCCGCCGCCCGCCGGGCCGGGCCGCCGGCAAAAATTTTTTCGGTTTTTTCAAAAAAAGGACTTGCATTTTGAAAAAGATGATGGTAATATATAAAAGCTGTCTGCAAGACATGCGGCTGTAGCTCAGTTGGATAGAGTGTTTGACTACGAATCAAAAGGTCGCGGGTTCGAATCCCTCCAGCCGTACCAAGTCCGTATTCCGTAAGGAGTACGGGCTTTCTTTTTTTCTCCGCGCCAGCTGAACCAGCGGCCTCTTGGCGCCGGAGACGCATACAATCGGCCGCTGCCGGGAGGACAGGCGGAACGCCGGCTCTCCCGCTGGTTCGAATCCAGTCACTCGGACCATTGGAGTATCCTTCGGGGTACTCCGATTTTTTATTGCTGATTTGTATGATTTGATTGGATAAAGCACCTGGCTTGCTGCTTACAAACCAGTGATATTACTGGGTTTTCACAGATCCTTTAATGACACTCGTACCAGCTCGTCGCAAGCGACATATCGCTTGTGACGAGCTTTTTCATTTCATTACAAAGCTCATCGCGCGCTCATTTTGCTGCTCCTCGCTTCCAAACCGGACCCGCTGTCGCTAGGCTCCGGTTTGGGGACGCCGCTACGCGGCGGTTTTATCTTATCGCGAGAAGATATCGATTTTAACCGTCCCTTCCAAAATAAAAGGACATCTGCAAAGCAGATGTCCTTTTATTTTGGGTTCCGCCGCCCAAAGGGGCGGCTCCACCCTTCGGTATCCGAATGCTCGGTGTCGGCAAAGCCGCCCTTGCGCCACGGCCCAGGCGCCTTCTCTTGGCCTGCGGCCAATTCACCTTGCGGTTTTCGCCCACGGCGAAAACGCTTGTATGGCGCAGAAGCGCCGATGGTAGCCGATGTAATTGAAAGCGGGCATTCCCGGGAATGCCCGCTTGTTCACTGTTTCTGCTTCTTTTGCTGTGCGATCATGGCGTGGAGACAGTCCAAGGCGTCGCTCAGGCCGCCGATGCGGTCGATCAGGCCCAGCTGCACCGCTTCCTGACCGTAGAGGATGCTCCCGATATCGGCGGCCAGTTCGTCGGTCCTGAGCATCAGGCGGCGGAACGTCTCTTTTTCCACATGGGAATTGTGCTCCACGAAATGGATGATCCGCTCCTGAATGCGCTCGAAATAGTGAAAGGTCTGGGGCGCCGCGATGACGGTGCCGTTCATCCGCACAGGATGAACGGTCATCGACGCTGAGGGCACGATCATCGACACCCGGGCCGATACCGCCAGGGGCACGCCGATGGAGTGGCCGCCGCCCAGAACCAGGGACACCGTTGGTTTTTTCATGCCAGCGATCAGCTCCGCGATGGCGAGGCCCGCCTCGATGTCGCCGCCCACCGTGTTGAGCAGGATCAGGATCCCATCGATATCCTCTTCCTCCTCCATGGCCGCCAGCAGCGGGAGCACGTGCTCATACTTTGTGGATTTTGTGTTTTCCGGGAGCACCTGGTGTCCCTCGATCTGGCCGACGATAGTCAGGATATACACCGTACCGTGGTGATTTTTCACCGTGGCCGCGCCCAGATCCACCATCTGCTGGCCGCTTTCCTTTTCTGTCCCCTCCGCCGCCGTTTTTTCCGTCTGTTCCATGGTTTTCACCTCCGTTTGTCTATTTTGCGCAGGGCGCGGATAAAATATAAAAAATTCCGCCCTGGCGGCGCCCGCTCCGCCGCTTGCCATCGCCGGGAATCTGTGCTATACTGTAAAAACTGCAGCGCGGAAGGAGGTGCATTCCATGGACAAAAAAGGCACGAAGACCGCCGCGGTCAACCGCAAGGCGAGCCACGACTATTTCATCGAGGAGCGCTACGAAGCCGGCATCGAGCTTGCCGGCACGGAAGTGAAATCCATCCGCCAGGGCAAGCTGAACCTCAAGGACGCTTACTGCGCCGTGAAGGACGGCGAACTGTTCGTCTACGGGATGCACATCAGTCCCTATGAAAAAGGCAACATTTTCAACCGCGACCCCCTGCGTCCCCGGCGGCTTTTGATGCACCGCAAGGAGATCATGAAGCTTTATGGGCTCGTCAAGCAGGACGGGCTGGCCCTGATCCCTCTGTCGGTCTATTTCAGAAACGCCCGGGTGAAAGTGGAGATCGGGCTGTGCCGCGGCAAAAAGCTCTACGACAAGCGCGAAAGCACCGCCCGGCGCGACGCCGGCCGCGAGATCGACCGCGCCATGAAAACACGCATCCGCGGCTGATACAATGAATGATACGGAGGAATGCAAGATGAATCAGAATCCCATTGTCACCATCGAAATGGAAAGCGGCGCAAACATCAAGATCGAGCTTTACCCCGAGATCGCGCCCAATACGGTCAACAACTTTATCTCCCTGGTCAAAAGCGGGTTTTATGACGGCACCATCTTCCACCGCGTGATTCCCGGCTTCATGATCCAGGGCGGCGACCCGGAGGGCACCGGCATGGGCGGCCCCGGCTACTGCATCAAGGGCGAATTCACCTCCAACGGCTTCCAGAACGATCTGCGCCACACCCGGGGCGTGCTCTCCATGGCCCGCGCCATGGATCCCAACAGCGCCGGCAGCCAGTTCTTCATCATGGTAGCCAACGCGCCCCATCTGGACGGCGATTATGCCTCCTTCGGCATGGTGATCGAGGGCCAGGAAGAGGCCGACCGCATCGTCAATGTCAAGCGCAACTGGTCCGACAAGCCCAAAACGCCCGAGACCATGAAGAAAGTGACCGTCGAAACCTTCGGCGTGGACTATCCCGAACCGGAAAAGGTCTGATCCGGAACGGGACATCATAAATAAAAGAACATCATAATTGATGTATTGACGCAGCTTCGCCGGCGGCGCTGCCGCCGGCGGGCCCCGCGTTTTCGATCCGGGGGTGTACCGGTTTCGACGGGGGTATGGAACTGCGGTAAGCGGGCGGTGGCGCCTGGCCACCATAAAACGGGCACCTTAAAATTAAAGGACAACTCTACTGAGCTTGTCGCTGCCTAATTAAAGGCAGCCGTCCTCCCCGGAAGGACCGCGGTCCGGGCTTGGGCGTCGATCAGCGGTGAACATGAGCGCGCAAAGCTTTGAGCGCGCCATGCATCATGAAGCTACTGAACTTGCAGGTTTGACCCTTCACCTGTGAGAGAGGGAATGTAAAAGAACGGTCTGCGCCCGGAGACAGCCGCAGGGATGTGCTTTCGGACGGGGGTTCAACTCCCCCCACCTCCACCAGAATGAAAAAATCCATCTGCATATGCAGATGGATTTTTTCATTCTGGGCTTCGCGGCCTCTGGCCGCTCCGCCCTTCGGAATTCAAATGCTCGGGCGAAGTGAATTCGCCCTCCGCCGAGGTTTTGCCTGCGGCAAAACGCTCGCACGGCGCACTTGCGCCGCCCCACGCTGTGGGGCCCCGCATTCTCTTGGCATCTATACTGTTTCGCTGTTCCAAAACCGCCATCTGTTGTATTACAGCAGATAGCGGTTTTTCTATTGCGGTTCTATGGGAAATTTGAATTGCAGATTTATTGTTCGGTTGCTTTTCTCATTTCAAAATCAATATATGTATTGTCTTTGTCCGTACAATAGAGTATAATGGCAGCAAAGAAGAAGCCACAAATCCCGAAAGGAGTCTTAGATATGGCAAAGTCGGCAAATCTGTATGCGCGCATTGAGCCGGAGGTAAAGGAACAGGCGGAAGCCATCCTCAGTGCCTTGGGCATCCCGGCGTCCAACGCCATCACCATGTTCTATAAACAAATCATCCTCCAGCGGGGATTGCCCTTTGAGGTAAAGCTCCCGGAGCACCCGCTGGACATCAGCCGCATGACCGCCGAGCAGCTGAACGCGGAACTGGAGAAGGGCTATGCCCAGATGAAGGCCGGGCAAGTCATCCCTGCAAAGCAGGCGTTTGACGAGCTGCGGGGAGAACTGGGTATATGAGCTATGAGGTGGCGCTGACCCCGGAAGCAAAGCACGATCTGCGAGAAATCTACCGCTATATCGCGGTGGAGCTTCAGTCGGAGCAGAACGCCAACGGCCAGCTGGACCGCTTGGAAGAGAACATCCTCAAACCGGATGAGATGCCGGAGCGGTTCCGGGTCTACGACCGAGAGCCATGGCGCAGCCGCAACCTCCGGGTCATGCCAGTGGACAATTACCTGGTGTTCTACATTCCGGACCACCAGGTAAAAACCGTCACGGTGCTCCGCGTCATGTACGGCGGGCGGGATATTGACACCCAGCTCCATAATATTTCGAGGTGAGGTCGTTGCTGTTTCATTCATTCCGCTCCCAAGTGGAACGCAGGGAGTTTGGTGGTTCGGATTTCATTGAAATACAATACTGTAGATTCCCGGAAGGGACTTCCCTCCGGGAAATTGTTTCGGTTGATGCGATAAAGCACTGGAAAGATGACTCTCTATACATCTCCGGCGATGACATGGATCTTTTTTACCAGAGCTACGGAGATATCATCACGGGCGGCGTCTATAACAACGGAGATCGCGGCCCCATGGACCTTTTTGGGATCAACTTCTATTCCAGAGATCAAACCAATGAAATCATAGAACAACTCGCGGAAGAAAAGCCGCCGGGGTATCAAATCCTGTACAGATGGTTACAGGCGGATGAGCAGAACCTCGGTTTCTATGTTTTGGGAGTATAACCAGCCCTGTAATTGTGTGTCAGTCAATAAGAATAATTCTTGAGAAAGAGTCGAGCAATCGGCTCTTTTCTTTTAGGGCCATTTTTAGATTTCGCCGTCCTAGGCCAACGTGAGCAGCTTTGTTCCGGACAGGGCAAAAAACAGCCGACCCAGGGCGTAAGCGTGGAGCGACAGGCATTCATCGCCGGTGACGGTCCCGCCGCGGCACAGCACTTCCATGCTGCCGCCGGCGCTCCGGATCCCCACATGGGCGGAAACAAATCCGTTTTTCAAATAAAACCTCCGCCGGGCGATGCGCTGTTCCCGATTGTCCGCCCCGTCGTCCAGGCGCTCGATCAGCAGGACGATCCGCTTTCCCCGCTCCTTCGCGCAGACCATCTGCAAAAGCTGGCTGCCGGTTCCCCGGCTCCTGATCCGATCGGAAACGGCCAGATATTCCACCAGCGCCATATCCCGATCGATCGTGAGCAGGAGAAAGCCGAAGACGGCCCCGTCCTCCCGGGCAGTCCACAGCTGGGATCTCCCGCGCCGGACCGCCCGCCGCACAGACCAAAAGGGTTTCTGTTCCTTCCGGGGAAATGCCTCCCGGTAGATTTCCCGGACCGCGCGCCACTGTTCCTTTCTGATTTTTTCGATCTCCACGGCGATCGCTCCTTCATCTGTCGTATTGTGCGTTCAGCAAAAAAGCACTGGCCGCACCGGAACCTTTGAAACAGATCTGCGCCGCTTCACGGTTCTCTTTCCGCTTGTATTACTTTCCGCTGCATGCTAGCATAAACTATACAGTTACTGTACGGTCAAGGGGGGGATTTCATGCCTGCGGAAAAACGGTTTACCATCGGGCAGTTCGCAAAACTCCACGGCGTCAACAAGAAGACGCTCATGTGGTACGACCAGGTGGGCCTGCTGAAGCCTGCCGCCGTTTCGGATAACGGCTACCGGTACTACACCTACAGTCAAAGCGCGCTGCTGGAGACCATTCTGATGCTGCGGGAGCTGAACGTTTCCATCGCCGAGATCGCCGTCTTTCTGCGCGTCCGCTCCGCGGCGTCGCTGGAAGCGCTGCTGGCAGATAAAGGCGCGGAGCTGGACGAGACCATTTCCCATCTCAAGGCCGTCCGGGCGGTGGTGGAAGAAAAGCGGCGGACGCTGGCCGCGATACAAAGCCTGGATCTGTCCGCTTTTTCCATCGTGGAAAAAACGGAACTGCATTACCTCGCCGCAGTGCCCATCTCGCCGGGCCTTCCATTGGAACGGGAGATCGAGCTGGTCGTGGCAGAGGCGGAAAAGCACCGGCTACGCCGCCTGCACGACGCGACCTATGGCGCGATGCTGCCGGCGGAGCGCCTGTATCAGGGGGACTTCGACGGCTATTCCGCCCTGTTCATCGAGCTGCCCCGCCCCGCCCGGCGGAAAGGGCTGCACGTTCAGCCAAAAGGGAAATATCTGCGGGCATACTGCAAAGGAGACTGGGACAAACTGCCGGGCCGCTACCGGGAGATCCTCGCCTACGCCGGGGCTCAGGGGCTGTCTTTTTGCGGCTGCGCCTATGAAAAAGGGATCAACGAAGCAGTCATCGCTTCCCGTGACGATTATATTACGCAGATCGAGATCCCGCTGCGCTGCACCTGACAGGAAAAAGGCACGACTTTCGTCGTGCCTTTTTGCGCGCTGCATAGCAATGGGCGTCAGAGCGCCGCCCCGGAGGGCGCGCCGCCGGCGCTTTTCCCGGAAACGCCGCAGCGCTGATCGTAAATATCCGCCGTCCGGCGCAGCGGGCAGCAGGTCAGCTCCGCGCCGTCCAGATCTTCCCGGTGCATGTCCACGGCGGAGATGCGGCTGTTTTCATAGGTGGTGTAATAGTAAACGCCCCGGTCCATATTGCAGCAGGAGGAATAGATGGTGATCTCCCAGCGCCCCTCCCCCGCCCGGGCGCAGCCCCGGGTCTGGGCGGCGGCGCCCAGGATGTGGAAAAACTGGCCGACGCGCTCTTCCTCCATGCCGCCGGCAACGGAGTTGAGCTTTGTGAACGCCGTCCGCACAAAGCGGGAGGCGGAGGACAGATCGCCGGGCAGGCCCACCGCCCCCATGCCCAGGCAGTAGGGTTCCAGCTCCAGCCCCGGCGCAAAGCCGCCGCGGGGCGCTTCCCGGGTGAGCTGCATGAAATCCCGCAGGCGGAGCATGTGATAGGCAAAGGGCGGCTCGTTGGTCAGCACGCCCACGGGGTTTTCATGGAGCTGCAGGCCCTCCGCCATCGGTTCCGCCGCAATGGCGGCGCGCTGGTCGGCGATAAGCCAGTGGAGCGGCGCCGGGGGCAGTTTTTCGCTGAAAGCGATATCCGCCAAATGGACGCGCGCCAGCAGCCGCCGGGCCTCGGCCAGATCGGCGCACTGCCCCAGGATCCAGGGGATAAACTCAAAGGGGGCGATATTGTCCCTGCCCGCCCGCTCCGGCTGATAAACGGCGCTGACGGGGAAGTTCAGCCCCGCCATGGAAAGTCCTTTTTCGTTCACCGCGTCGTAGTAGAGCGGGTAGCCCTCCGCCACCAGGGCCATGCCAATCAGGGCGTAGTGGTTCTTCAGCGTCCCCGCCCGGCGGAAAGGCAGGGGAAAGTTTCGGGGCGTGACCGTGACCGTCTCGCCCCAGGAACGGTCCAGATCCAGATTCCTGCCGAAATAGTGCTCCCCCGCGGTATAAGTGAGCGCCGTACACATGGGCGTCCCTCCCATCAGATCAATTTCCCCCTTATTCTGCCCCGCTGGGCGGCGCCATACACGCGGGCGCGCTCTTCCGCGCCGGAAAGCGCGCAGAAGGACCGGCAGGCCCCAGGCCTGCCGGTCCTTTTGATTTTTACGCGCGTCCGCCGGAAAGGCGGCTCACGCAGGCGTTTCTTCCCGCAGGCGGTCCTCGGAAAAGACCCGCCGATCGGCCCAGTGTTTGAGGAAGAGGGCCAGCGCCGCCGTCAGGATCCGGGCGAAGACCGTGCTCCACCAGACCATGATCTGCCCGCCGAAGAGCGGCGGCAGGATCAGCATGAGCACCAGCATCAGCACCGGTTCGATAAACGTCAGGATATAGGAAAGGCCGCTCTGCTCCGTGGCGTAAAAGCTGGCCGTGGTGATGCGGGCGATGGCCACAAAGGGCACGGAAACGAGGAAGATGGGGAAGATCGCCGTCACCGCCGCGTTCACCTCCGCGGAGGTGCCAAACAGCGCCCCCAGGCTGCCCCGGGTCACAAACAGCGTCACGCAGCCCGCGGCGGCCAGCACCATGGAAAAGCCGTAGGCCATGCGCCGGGTGGCCTTGAGCTTTGCGAAGGCGCGCTCGCCGTAACAGCGGCTGAGCAGGGGCTGGCTGCCGTCGCCCACGCCCTGGAAGATCAGATAGACGATACAGATCACATAGGCGATGACCGCATAGGTGGCCACCGCCGCATCGCCGCCGTAGGCCACGGAAAAGCGGTTGATGATGACAAGGGAGATGTTCGGCGACAGGGCAAGGCCGAAGGGCGCGACGCCCAGGCGGAGGATCATCGCCGCCGTGTGCGCAGCCCGGGAAAGGGGCAGCGCCAGCGTGAACTGCTTTTTCGCCAGCAGGTAGGCCAGCGCGATCAGCATCGTGACGCCCTGGGCAATAACCGTGGCCCAGGCCGCGCCGCCGACGCCCCAGTGCCAAAGCCAGACGAACACATAGTCCAGAATGATATTTGTGATAAAGCCCGCCGCCATGGCGACCATGGCGTAAACCGCGCCGCCGTGGTTGCGGATAAAGGGGACCAGGCCCACGCCCAGCACCTGCAGGGCGGTGCCGAGGGCGATGACCGCGATGTACTCCTCGC
>CAJFFX010000063.1 GCA_904374485.1 Candidatus Pseudoscillospira falkowii
GCCGCAGAGCGGCGCGGCTGCCCGATGACAAGGCCGTGGGATCAGAGGGCGGCGCCGCCGTCCTCCGCGGGAGCGGCCGCTTCGCCGCTCATTTCCGAATAGGCGGCGTTGAACGCCGCCGCCTCTTCGGCGGACACGGCCTCCGCCGGCTGCGCAGGCGCCTTGTCGGGCACCAGCTTTTCGGCGTAGGCGCGGTATTTGCTCAGGCCGGAGCCTGCGGGGATCAGCTTGCCGATGATGACGTTCTCCTTCAGGCCCAGCAGGTGGTCCACCTTGCCCTTGATGGCAGCCTCGGTGAGGACCTTGGTGGTCTCCTGGAAGGAGGCGGCGGACAGGAAGGAGTCGGTGGCCAGGGAGGCTTTAGTGATACCCATGAGCAGCTGAGTATAGCTGGCGCACTGCAGCTCGCTGCCGTCCTCGCGCTTCTCGCCGGCGGCGATGCGCGCAGAAACCTCCTGATTGGCGTCTTCCACCTCGAAGATATCCACCATGGAGCCGCTGAGCAGCTTAGTGTCGCCGGCGTCCTCCACGCGGACCTTGCGCATCATCTGGCGCACGATGACCTCGATGTGCTTATCGTTGATATCCACGCCCTGCTGGCGATAGACCTTCAGAACTTCCTGGATCAGGTAGTTCTGAACGGCGGAAACGCCGCGGATGCGCAGGATGTCGTGGGGGTTCAGGGCGCCCTGGTTCAGGGCGGTGCCCTTGGCGATGATATCGCCGTCGTGGACGTTCAGGCCGGTGTGGGGCAGGGCGTAGTTCTTGACTTCGCCGCTCTCCTGGTCGGTCACATTGATACTGGCCAAGGAGCCGCGGCTGCTCTCCTCGATGGACACGCGGCCGCCGATCTCAGCCAGGGTGGCCATGCGCTTGGGCTTGCGGGCCTCGAACAGCTCCTCGACACGGGGAAGACCCTGGGTGATGTCGCCGCCGGCCAGACCGCCGGTATGGAAGGTACGCATGGTCAGCTGGGTACCGGGCTCACCGATGGACTGGGCGGCGATGATGCCGACGGCTTCGCCGGGGCCCACCCGCTGGCCGGTGGCCAGGTTCATGCCGTAGCACTTGGCGCACACGCCGCTGTGGGCGTGGCAGGTCAGGACGGTGCGGATCTCCACCTCATGGATGCCGTGGGCCTCCAGGAGCTTGGCGTCCTCGTCCATCATCATGTGGTCCTTGGAGATCAGGACGTTGCCCTGCTCATCCAGGATATCGCGCACCGGATAGCGGCCGCGCAGACGGTCGGCGAATTTCTCGATGACCTGGCCGCCCTCGGCGATCTCGGAAACGACGATGCCCTTGGTATAGCCGCAGTCCTCTTCGCGGATGATGACGTCCTGGGACACGTCCACCATGCGGCGGGTCAAATAACCGGAGTCCGCGGTACGCAGAGCGGTATCAGCCAGACCCTTGCGGGCGCCGCGGGAGGAAATGAAGTATTCCAGCACGCTGAGGCCTTCACGGTAGTTTGCCTTGATGGGGATCTCGATGGTCTTGCCGGCGGTGTTGGCGATCAGGCCGCGCATACCGGCCAGCTGGCGGATCTGCTTCATGGAGCCGCGGGCGCCGGAGTCTGCCATCATGAAGATGGGGTTGAAGCGGTCCAGGTTTTCCTGCAGAGCGTTGGACACATCATCGGTGGTCTTTTCCCACTCGGCGACGACGGCCTTGTAGCGCTCCTCGTCGGTCATGAAGCCCATTTTGTACTGTTCTTCGATGGCCAGGGTGCGCTCCTCGGTCTCCTTCAGCAGCACCTGCTTCTGGGGGGGCACGGTCATATCCGCCACGGAGATGGTCATGGCGCACTTGGTGGAATATTTATAGCCGGTGGCCTTCACCTTGTCCAGCACTTCGGCCGCCACGGTGAAGCCGTGCTTGCTGATGGTGCGGTCGATGATGGGGCCCAGCTGCTTCTTGCCCACGGTGAAGGTAATCTCGTAATCAAACATGTGGTCCGGGTCGGTGCGGTCCACATAGCCCAGATCCTGGGGGATGTTGGCGTTGAAGATGATGCGGCCGGCGGTGGCGTCCACCAGCTTTTCGCGCATGACGCCGTTCACTTCCCGGCGGGCGCGCACCCGGATGGGCGCGTGGACGCCGATGATGCCGTTTTCATAGGCCATCATCACCTCGTCCTCGTCCAGGAACACCTTGCCGGCGCCGGGCTCGTCGTCGCGGACATAGGTCAGGTGGTAGGAACCGAGGACCATATCCTGGGTGGGCACGGTGACGGGGCCGCCGTCCTGGGGACGCAGCAGGTTGTTGGCAGAAAGCATCAGCACCCGGGCCTCGGCCTGGGCCTCGGCGCTCAGGGGCACGTGGACGGCCATCTGGTCGCCGTCAAAGTCGGCGTTGAAGGCGGTACACACCAGGGGATGCAGTTTGATAGCGCGGCCTTCCACCAGCACGGGCTCAAAGGCTTGGATGCCCAGGCGGTGCAGCGTGGGGGCGCGGTTCAGGAACACGGGATGGTCCTTGATGACCTCCTCCAGCGCATCCCAGACGGCGTCGTCTCCCTTATCCACCTTTTTCTTGGCGGACTTGATGTTCTGGGCCACGCCGTTTTCCTGCAGCTTCTTCATGACGAAGGGGCGGAACAGCTCCAGGGCCATTTCCTTGGGCAGGCCGCACTGGTAGATCTTCAGCTCGGGGCCGACGACGATAACGCTTCGGCCGGAGTAGTCCACGCGCTTACCCAGCAGGTTCTGGCGGAAACGGCCCTGCTTGCCCTTGAGGAAATCAGACAGGGACTTGAGGGCGCGGTTGTTGGCGCCGGTGACGGCGCGGCCGCGGCGGCCGTTGTCGATCAGGGCGTCCACCGCCTCCTGGAGCATGCGCTTTTCATTGCGGACGATGATGTCCGGCGCATGCAGGTCCATCAGGCGCTTCAGGCGGTTGTTGCGGTTGATGACCCGGCGGTACAGATCGTTCAGGTCGCTGGTCGCAAAGCGGCCGCCGTCCAGCTGCACCATGGGGCGCAGTTCTGCCGGGAGCACCGGGAGCACGTCGATGACCATCCACTCAGGCTTGTTGCCGGAGATGCGGAATGCGTCCACCACTTCCAGGCGCTTGACAATGCGGGCCTTTTTCTGGCCGCTGGCCTCCCGCAGTTCGGCATGGAGCTGATCGGACAGGGCGATCAGGCCGTTGAGGGATTCGATCTCCTCCTCGATGGGGCGGAGCTTTTCGTCGATCTTGTCGATGCGCTCCTGCAGCAGATCCACCTGGGCGTTGGAGAACTTCATCTGGGATTCCAGTTCCCACTTGTCCGCCTGCAGCGGCGCGGCCTGCTCCATCAGGGCCAGCTTGCGGTCGCTCTCCTCGGCGGTCAGGCCCACGGTGGCCAGCAGCTTCTGCACGGCCTCGGCGCCCATGCCGGCCTGGAAATCGTCCTCGTATTTTTCGCGCATGTCGCGGTATTCTTTTTCAGAGAGGATCTGGTTTTTCATCAGCGGCGTTTCGCCGGGGCTCGTCACGATGTAGGCAGCGAAGTAGAGCACCTTCTCCAGGATGCGGGGGCTGATGTCCAGCAGCAGGCCCATGCGGCTGGGGATGCCCTTGAAGTACCAGATGTGGGAAACGGGCGTTGCCAGCTGGATGTGGCCCATGCGCTCGCGGCGCACCTTGGCGCGGGTGACCTCCACGCCGCAGCGGTCGCAGATCTTGCCCTTGAAGCGGATCTTCTTGTATTTGCCGCAGTGGCACTCCCAGTCCTTGGTGGGGCCGAAGATGCGCTCGCAGTACAGGCCGTCCTTCTCGGGCTTCAGGGTTCTATAGTTAATGGTTTCCGGCTTTTTGACTTCGCCGTAGGACCAGGCAAGGATCTGTTCGGGCGATGCGATCCCGATCTTGATTGCATCAAATGCAGTATAACTCATATTGCCGTTTTTCCTCCTTCATATCGTTGTGATCGTTTCTGCTTCCATGGAGGCGGTTAAATATCCAGCAGATCGTCGTCCGCATCGGAGTAGCCGGCCTGCTCGGCCGCTTCCTCAATATCTGCGATGGCAAATCCGCTTTCCTCGATCTCCGCGTCGTCCGCCACGTACCGGTCACGGTCGTTATCGGCGTCCATCCGCGCCAAATTGAAGGTATCCATGGCATCGTCGTCGTCTTTCAGCTCGATCTGGGCGCCGTCCTTATCCAGAACCTGGATATCCAGGCACAGGGACTGCAGCTCCTTGATGAGCACCTTGAAGGATTCCGGCACGCCGGGGGTGGGCACGTTGTGGCCCTTGACGATGGCTTCGTAAGTCTTGACACGGCCGGTCACATCGTCGGACTTGACCGTGAGGATCTCCTGCAGGGTGTAGGCCGCGCCATAGGCTTCCAGGGCCCACACTTCCATTTCGCCGAAGCGCTGGCCGCCGAACTGGGCCTTGCCGCCCAGAGGCTGCTGGGTGACCAGGGAGTAGGGGCCGGTAGAGCGGGCGTGGATCTTATCGTCCACCAGGTGGTGCAGCTTGAGGAAGTAGACATAGCCCACGGTGACGCGGTTATCGAACCGCTCGCCGGTGCGGCCGTCGTAGAGCCAGCTCTTGCCGTCGCCGTCCAGGCCGGCCTCTTCCAGCATGGCGGTGATGTCCTCTTCGCTGGCGCCGTCGAAAATGGGGGTGGCCACCTTGCAGCCCATCTCGTGGGCCGCATAGCCCAGATGGACCTCCAGCACCTGGCCGATATTCATACGGGAGGGAACGCCCAGGGGGTTCAGCACGATGTCCAGCGGCGTGCCGTCGGGCAGGAAGGGCATATCCTCCTGGGGCAGGATGCGGGACACGACGCCCTTGTTGCCGTGGCGGCCGGCCATCTTATCGCCCACCTGGATCTTTCTTCTCTGGGCCAGGTAGATGCGGACCACCATGTTGACGCCGGGGGCCAGCTCGTCGCCGTTTTCACGGGTGTAGACCCGGGCGTCCACCACGATGCCGCTTTCGCCGTGGGGCACCTTCAGGGAGGTGTCGCGCACTTCGCGGGCCTTTTCACCGAAGATGGCGCGCAGCAGGCGCTCCTCGGCGGTCAGGTCGGTCTCGCCCTTGGGGGTGACCTTGCCCACCAGGATGTCGCCGGCGTGGACCTCGGCGCCGATGCGGATGATGCCGCGCTCGTCCAGATCCTTCAGCGCATCCTCGCCCACGTTGGGGATATCGCGGGTGATCTCCTCGGGGCCGAGCTTCGTGTCGCGGGCGTCGAGCTCGTACTCCTCGATATGGATGGAGGTATAGACGTCCTCGCGCACCAGGCGCTCGTTGAGCAGCACGGCGTCCTCGTAGTTATAGCCTTCCCAGGTCATAAAGCCCACGAGGATGTTGTGGCCCAGGGCGATCTCACCGTGATCGGTAGCGGGGCCGTCGGCCAGCGTGTCGCCCTTCTCCACGCGCTCGCCCACGTCCACGATGGGACGCTGGTTGATGCAGGTGGTGTGGTTGGAGCGGAGGAATTTCGTCAGGACATAGTTCTTGGTCTCGCCGCTGTCATACTTCACGGTGACGCTGCGGGCGTCCACCTTGACCACCTCGCCGGGGCCTTCGGCCAGAACGACGACTTCGGAGTCCTGGCAGATCTTGTGCTCCATGCCGGTGGCCACGATGGGGGCCTCCGGCTGCAGCAGGGGCACGGCCTGACGCTGCATGTTGGCGCCCATCAGGGCGCGGTTGGCGTCGTCGTTGGGCAGGAAGGGGATCATCGCCGTAGCGATGGAGACCATCATGCGGGGCGACACGTCCATATAATCCACGCGCTCGCGGTCGACCTCAATGATCTCGTCGCGGTGGCGGCAGGTGATACGGGAATTGGCCAGGCGGCCGTCGGGGCCGATGGGCTCGGTGGCCTGGGCCACGATATACTGGTCCTCCACGTCGGCGGTCATGTATTCCACATCGTCGGTGACGATGCCGGTCTCTTTGTCGATGCGGCGGTAGGGCGCTTCGGCAAAGCCGTATTCATTGATGCGGGCATAGGTGGCCAGGTAAGAGATCAGGCCGATGTTGGGACCTTCGGGGGTCTCGATGGGGCACATGCGGCCGTAATGGCTGTAGTGAACGTCGCGCACATCCATGCTGGCGCGCTCGCGGGAAAGACCGCCGGGGCCCAGGGCAGACAGGCGGCGCTTGTGGGTCAGCTCGGCCAGGGGGTTCGTCTGGTCCATAAACTGGCTCAGGGGGGAGGAACCGAAGAACTCCTTGATGGCGGCGGTGACGGGACGGATGTTGATCAGGCTCTGGGGGGTGACCACGTCCAGATCCTGGATGGTCATGCGCTCGCGGGTCACACGCTCCATGCGGGAAAAGCCGATGCGGAACTGGTTCTGCAGCAGCTCGCCCACGCAACGCAGGCGGCGGTTGCCCAGGTGGTCGATATCGTCCTTGCCGGACAGGCCCAGGGCCAGACCGTTCATATAGTTGACGGAAGCGAAAATGTCGTCGATGATGATGTGCTTGGGCACCAGTTCGTCGCGGCGGGCGATGCACTGGTCGATCAGCTCCTCGCCGCTGAAGTTCTCCAGCAGCTCCTTGAGCACCTCAAAGCGGACGCGCTCCTTGATGCCGCATTTTTCCAGCGGATCGAAGTCCACATAGGCGTCCATATCCACCATGTGGTTGGAGAAGACCTTGACGGCCGTGCCTTCCACATCGATGGTCACCTCGTTGACGCCGATGGCGTCCAGGCGCTTGGCCTCGTCGGCGGTGAGGACGTGGCCGGCATCGAACAGAATCTCGCCGGTCATGGGATCGGCCACGGGATAGACCAGCTTCCGGTCGTGGATGCGGTGCCACAGGGCCAGCTTCTTGTTGAATTTATAGCGGCCGACGATGGACAGGTCGTAGCGGCGCTGGTCGAAGAACATGCCGTCGATCAGGGTGCGGCAGGAATCCACCGTGGGGGGCTCGCCGGGGCGCAGCTTGCGGTAGATCTCGCACATGGCCTCTTCATAGGACTTGCAGGCGTCCTTTTCAATGGTGGTGACGATGCGGGGATCGTCGCCGAACATGGCCAGGATCTCGGCGTCGGTCTTCAGGCCCATGGCGCGCAGCAGGCAGGTGATGGGCAGCTTGCGGTTCTTGTCGATGCGCACCCAGAACTCGCCGCCGGCGTCGGTCTCATATTCCAGCCAGGCGCCGCGGTAGGGGATCACCGTGGAGGTGAGCAGGGGCTCGTCGGTCTTGGGATCGATCTCCTTGCCGTAGTACACGCCGGGGGAACGCACGATCTGGCTGACCACGACGCGCTCGGCGCCGTTGATCACGAAGGTGCCGGCCTGGGTCATCAGGGGGAAGTCGCCCATGAAGATCTCCTGTTCCTTGATCTCCTCGGTCTCCTTGTTTCGCAGGCGGACGCTGACCTTCAGCGGCGCGGCATAGGTGGCGTCGCGCATTTTGCACTCCTCCACGCTGTACTTGGGAGGCTCGTTCATGCTGTAGTCGATGAAGGACAGCTCCAGGTTGCCGGCGAAGTCGGTGATGGCACCCACATCGCTGAACACCTCGCGCAGGCCGGTGTCCAGGAACCACTGGTAGGATTTTTTCTGGATCTCCAGCAGGTTCGGCATGGGGATGATCTCTTCATGCTTTGCGAAGCATCTGCGGACCGTTCTTCCGTAGTACTTGTCGTGTCCCAGATTGTACTCCATTTCATCACACTCCGTTTCTTAATACTGAAAGCCTTTCGGCGTTGGCTACAGGATGGCGCAGATATGATACGCACGGCCTTGTTGTTTGAAATATAGCTCAAACATCTTGATTCTTCGTCAGACTTGTGGTACAGTATCTGCAGTGGATGACAGGGGTATTGTCATCCTTTTTTGCATATAAGCGATTAATTGTACCATGCGCATGTAATTTTTGTCAAGCATATTTTTAAAAAAAGCGTCATATTCTTCATTTTGGGCGGTTTCCTCCGGGGGGAAACCGCTTTTTTTGCCCCTGCCGTCCGCCGTTGGGGCTCCTTTGCTTCTCCGCCGCCCAGCGCGGCGGCAGGGCTTTTTCCACATGGTTTTGCACATGAAAAAATTTTTCTTCTTTTCCTGCCGGTTTTACAGCACTTTTCACAGTTTCCCCGCCGCCGGGACCGCACACCTTCCACCGCCGGGGCGCATAGGATATGGCGGATGCCCTTTCGGGCCTCCGACTTCTATGCAAAGGAGTTTTTTCATGAAAAGAGAGCAGTGCGGATGCGGCAGCAGCGGCGGTTCCTTCCAGATCAGGAACTGCGGCTGCGATCCCATCGCCTATATCCCCGGTCCTCCCGGCCCTCCGGGTCCCCCGGGCTGTCCCGGGCGGCCCGGCCCGGCGGGTCCCGCCGGTATGCCCGGCGCTATGGGGCCCACTGGTCCTGCCGGCGCTGCCGGCGCTGCTGGTCCCACCGGCCCCACAGGCCCCGCCGGCGCCATCGGTCCCACGGGGCCTGCCGGCGGTCCTACCGGACCCACCGGCCCTACCGGCGCGGCGGGTGCGATCGGTCCCACAGGCCCCACAGGCGCAGCCGGCGTGATTGGCCCCACCGGGCCTGCCGGTGCGGCGGGTGCTGTCGGCCCCACCGGGCCTACGGGCGCAGCCGGCGCGATCGGCCCTACCGGACCTGCCGGTGCGGCGGGTGCTGTCGGTCCCACAGGGCCCACTGGCGCAGCCGGTGCTGTCGGCCCTACCGGACCTGCCGGCGCGGCGGGCGCGGCCGGTCCTACCGGGCCCACGGGCCCTGCCGGGACCGTCACGCCGGCGGCGGCTGTCACCCCGGCCACCGGCACCGGCGACATCGTGACCCAGTTCAACCAGCTCCTCACCAACCTGGAAGCTGCGGGACTGCTGCAAAGTCCCTGATCTGACGCGGCAGAGGCGGCCCAGGCCGCCTCTGTTTTTTTGACAGGAGCATTCTTATGATCGTTTCCGTATATGCCATCTGCAAAAATGAACGGCAGTTTGTCGACCGCTGGATGGATTCCATGGGGGAGGCGGATGAGATCGTCGTGCTGGACACCGGCTCTTCCGACGGCACGCCGGAGCGTCTGCGCGCCCGGGGCGCGCAGGTAAGGGCGGCGCAGATCGTTCCCTGGCGATTCGACGACGCCCGCAACCGCTCCCTGGAACTGGTCCGTTCCGACGCGGACATCTGCGTATGCACCGACCTGGACGAAGTCTTCCATCCCGGCTGGCGCGCCGCCCTGGAGCAGGCCTGGACCCCCGGCGCCCAGCAGGCCCGCTACCGCTACACCTGGAGCTTCCGGGAGGACGGCGGCGAGGGCGTTGTCTTCTGGTACGAAAAGATCCACAGCCGCCACGGCTGGCGCTGGGTCCACCCGGTCCATGAGGTCCTGCGCTTCGACGGCGGCACGCCGCGCTGCGTCACGGCGGCGGGCGTCCAGCTGGATCACCACCCGGACCCCTCCAAATCCCGCGCCCAGTATCTGCCGCTGCTGGAACTGGCCGTGGCGGAGACCCCGGAAGACGACCGCTGCATGCACTACCTCGGCCGGGAATATTTTTTCCACCGCCGCTGGGACGACTGCATCCGCACGCTGCTGCGCCACCTGGCCCTGCCGGCGGCCCTTTGGGCCGACGAGCGGGCGGCCTCCATGCGCTATATCGCCCAGTCCTGGCTGCAGAAGGGCGACGCAGGCGCCTGCCGGGACTGGCTGCTGCGCGCCGTCGCCGAAGCGCCCCACCTGCGGGAGGGATACGTCGACCTGGCCCGGCTGCTCTACAGCCAGGAGAACTGGCCCGGCGTGCTCTATTTCACCGGCTGCGCCCTGGCCATCCGGGAACGGCCCCAGACCTACATCTGCCAGGCCGACGCCTGGGGCCCCCTGCCCCACGACCTGCGTGCCATCGCCTTCCACCGGCTGAGGCTTTTCCCCGAAGCGCTGGCGGAGGCCGAGGCCGCCCTGGCCCTTTCCCCCGGGGACGCA
>CAJFFX010000064.1 GCA_904374485.1 Candidatus Pseudoscillospira falkowii
TTCGGTGTCAAACGAGGAAAAAGGAGGAAAATCCATGAAGAATCTGAAAAAGGTTCTGTCCCTGGTGCTGGCACTGGCCATGGCTCTCAGCCTGATGACTGTTGCTTTCGCCAAGGACGCAAGTGACTTCGCCGATTACGACGACGTCAACTATCAGGAAGCTGTGGATGTCATGACCGCCATCGGCGTGTTCGATGGTATGAATGCCACCAACTTTGCTCCTGAAGGCAACCTGACCCGTGAGCAGGCCGCCAAGATCATCACCTACATGATCATGGGCAAGGAAGAGGCCGACAAGCTGGTCACCACCGTGGCCCCCTATGCCGACGTGGCCGCCGACCGCTGGAGCGCCGGCGCCATCGCTTGGTGCACCAACGAGGGCATCCTGTCCGGCATGGGCAACAACCGCTTCGCCCCCACCGCCAACGTGACCGGCCTGCAGTTCGCCAAGATGCTGCTGGTGGCTCTGGGTTATGACGCAACGATCCAGAAGCTGACCGGCGACAGCTGGGCCATCAACACCGCCACCCTGGCCATCAACGCCGACCTGGACAAGGGCATGGAAGAAGTTTCCCTGTCCGCTGACCTGACCCGTGAGCAGGCCTGCCAGATGGCGTTCAACACCATGAAGGCCGACACCGTTGAGTATGATTCCCGTACCAGCATCGACATCAACGGCGCCCAGGTCACCATCGGCAACAACAAGGCCTATGCCGTGACCACCACCAAGGATTGGGGCGAAAATATTTACGACGAAACCAAGGGCGGCACTGTTACTACCGCTTATACCGTTCAGTTCGCTGAGCAGTATTGCCGCGACCTGAAGCTGGTCGGCAGCCAGGCCGATTCCTTTGCTCGTCCCGCCCATAAGTGGTACAACGGCAGCCAGATCTCCAAGAACCTGATCGGCACCTATGTGGACGACGCTGTCCTGGTTTACACCACTGCCGTCAAGGGCACGGAGCTGGCCAAGGACGTGGAGAATGCCGGTTATGAGTTCAAGGATGCGACGGCTATCACCATGGTCCGCAACGACGGCACCGAGAACAGCATCCCCTATACTACCATCGATGCCGCGCTGAAGTCCTCCACCGAGCTGGGCGGCAACGGCGTTGTGATCGAGCTGTATGCCGACGATGATGATTACATCAACAAGATCGTTGTCATCTGCACCTATCTGGCCAAGGTCGACAGCGTGATCACCGACAAGGCTTCTACTACTACCATTGATGAGCGCGCGCTGAACATCTCCTTCGCTTCCGGTCAGTTCCTCAGCCTGAACCAGATCACCGCCGAAGATGATATCATCGGCTTCGACGCTGTTTACAGCAATGTGGAGAAGGGCGACTACATCCTGGTGGTTCCCAAGGCAGACAACAGCGGTTCCAATGCTGCTATTGAGATTTCTCTGCCCGAGACCGTTGTTGGTCCTCTGACTTACTTCAAGTCTACTGACGAGGTGCAGGTTGCTGGTACTACCTATGAGGTTGCCAACACCTACGCCAAGGGTGCTGCTAATGGCGGCTTTGCTCTGACCAGCAAGGATGTCACCCTGTATCTGGATGCCTATGGCTATGTGGCCGGTTACAACGGTCCTTCCGTTGGCGGCGACAAGGCGATTGTGGTTCTGAAGTCCTATATGACGCTTAACGATGACGGCGAGTTGGTCGACATGGTTAGAGGCGTTACCTCCAATGGCGAGACCGTGAATTGGGAGACTGATGGTGCTTATACCAGCTATACGGCTGATACGATGTACACCTATTCCGATCCCAATAATGATGACGTGTATACGCTGACTGCTGTGAGCAATACCACCTCTGGCCGCCAGGGCGATACCCTGAAGGTTGTCAACAAGACCATCGCAACCAGCGACAAGAGCATCACCACTGGTGGTCCTCGCGTGTATTTCGCAGACGATGTGAAGTTCATCTTCTTCGACGACGGCAAAGCTGTTGTGAAGGACGGCGTTCAGAAGGTTACTTCCTCCGATGTGTATCTGACCATCGACGTGGGCGACGATGGCCTGCCCTATGCAACCGCCGTGTATGTTGACGCTCCTGCATCTGCTTCCACCACCTCCAGCGACGAACTGGTGTTCGTGAAAGATGACTCTCAGGGCAGCGTCCAGGTGACTGTGGACGGCAAGGACAAGGTCTTCACTGTTTACGATGCTTATGTGAACGGCGAGAAGCTGGATCTGTTCTACACCGATGACGCTGTCACCGAAGGCTACTACAGCATCGAGAAGGATGACGCCTCCAACGCTTACATCCTGGATGGCAATCGTTACACTGCCACCACTGGTGATCTGGCTGTGACTGGTAAGCTCGATGTTGTCCGCTTCGCTGGTAATGTTATGACCTCTTCTAGTGCTGGCGACTTTGATCTGGGCAGCGCTGTGATCGTGGATACCACCAGCAACGGCCTGGAGATCAGCTCTCTTGGCGAACTGAAGAACGAGGTCACGCATAACACCATCGAAATGTATGTGGTGTATGATGCTGACACCCATGTGGCCAGCTATGTGTACCTGGTCGCTTACACTTCCGCTCCCTGATTTTCTCAGGAAGTAAAATAAAAGTTGCATATATTTAATCAACTTTTCTGTGCCCTACACGATATGTGTAGGGCACAGTTTTTTTCTGCGCAAATTTATACAATTTCGTGCAACAAAACCCGCTGGGCCCTGCGAAAAACTTTTTGCAAGGAGATTTTACTTTTGACGAAAACGACTTATTATCAACTGAACCAGTGGGACGCCACGGACCGCGTCCTGCGGACGGATTTCAACGGCGACAACGCCAAAATCGACGCGGCGCTCCACGACCTGGCCGGCAGGGGCGCGGTGACGCAGCTGAAAACTTTTACCACCACCGCCGCCGTCACCGGCACGGCCAACTTTTCCATGGATGTGCGCGACATCGACTGGGGCGCGTGGCAGAGCGTTTATGTGGACATGACCCTCAAGGGCAGCGGCTACATGCTGCTCTACCCCAACGGCAACAAGGACGCCGCCTACAGCAGCGGCTATGTCACCTCCAACAGCTACGACTCCCTGGCGGGCATGATCGGCTGCGGCGCCGACGGCCCCGGCACCATGCGGGCGGAGTTCCAGGTCTTCTGCCAGGGCGGCAAAACGCTGCAGGTGGTCTGCCCCTTTGAAAAAATCGTGGGCCGCTCCACCACGGTGACCTACGACGGCCTGCAGACCCTCCACCTGACGCCCTACCACGAAAGCTACACCATGGCTGCGGGGAGCGTCGTGAGTTTTTGGGGGGTGAAGTGAGTTTTTTGCCGGGCCCGGAGGGCCCGGCGCCTGTTTAAGCGCCCCTGCGGGCGCAGCCTCGTCAGAGGGAGACGAGCCCTAACGGCAGTTGGCGCGCCCCTCAGTCACGGCTGTGCCGTGCCAGACCCCTGTGGGGGAGCCACAGGCCGGTCCAGCGGCAGCGGAAAGAGAAGGACTGGGCCATCTTAATTTGCACCCCCCTTCTCTTCTTCTCCGCACGGAGAAGAAGAGAAAGGGGGCATAATGGACAAGGCCGCAAACTTGCTTCCTGGTTGCGCGTGAATAGTGAAGAGTGAAGAGCGAATAGAGTGAAAAGTGAAAAATAAAAAAGTGCCGGGCGGCAGCCCGGCACTTTTTCACTGTTTCACCAATGCGTCGCTCAGGCGGAGCGCGCCGGCGACGATGGCGTCCATATTGTAATAGCGATACTCCGCCAGACGGCCCAGCAGGTGCAGGCGGGGGAAATGAGCGGCCTTTTCGGCGTAGCGGGCGTAGAGGGCGGCGGTGTCGTCGTTGGCGATGGCGTAATAGGGGATCTCGTCCTCAGCGCCGGTGTAGGCGCGGGAGTATTCCTTGACGATGGTGGTGGCCCCGGGGAGCACCTGGCCGGTGAGGTACTTGAACTCGGTGATGCGGGTGTAGTCCTCGTCCATGGTGTAGTTCACGGTGCCGTGGGACTGCCAGACGTCCTGGGGGTAGGTCTCGAATTTGAAGTCCAGGGTCCGGTAGGGCAGGCGGCCAAAGCAGCAGCCGAACAGCTCGTCGGCAGGGCCGGAATAGATCACGTCGCCGCCGAAGGGCGCGCCGTCGAAATAAATCTGACCACCGGCGGGAGCATCTTCAAAGCGCAGGCGCTCCCGTGCGTCGCAGCCGGTGCGGAGGGTGATGTTTTCATGGCGGAGCATGTTTTCGAACAGGGCGGTGTAGCCCTCCAGGGGCATGCCCTGGTAGGCGTCCTGGAAATAGCGGCAGTCCTCGGACAGAAACACCGGCACCCGGGCGGTGACGGCGGGGTCGATCTCCTCCGGCGTTTTGCCCCACTGCTTCATGGTGTAGCGCACGAATACGTGGTCATAGACATACTGGGCCAGGGCCTTGAGGTCTGGGTCGGTGTTCTGGCGCAGCTGGAGGATGGTGACCTTTGTGCCCGCGCCGTAGGTGTCCAGCAGTTTCTGCTCCAGCTCCGCGGCCTTTTCCGGCCCGAAGGCCAGGCGCAGGGACACCAGGTTGAAGGGGACGGGCATCTCCGTGCGCCCGCCGTCCGCCGCGGGGATATTGGCCGCCACGGTGTGCTGATAGTCCCGCCATTTCGTAAAGCGGGAGAGGAAATCGTAGACTTCTTTGTCGTTGGTGTGGAAGATATGGGGGCCGTACTGATGGATCAGGACGCCGGCTGCGTCGGGCCGGTCATAGGCGTTGCCGCCGATGTGATCGTGCTTTTCCAGCACCAGGACCCGTCTGCCCGCCTCCGCCAGGCGGCGCGCCGTCACGGCGCCGGCAAAGCCTGCGCCCACAATGAGCGTATCGTACTGCATGATGGTTCTCCGTTTCTTCAGTAAAAGTTGCCTTCAGTATAGCATACCGGTGGGGAAATTGCGGGAAATTTTCAAAATTTTCCAAAAATTTTAATGGAATTTCAGCAAAAGCACAGCTGCGCGCCTTCCGGGGATGGAAAAGACGGGGCGGAATGCCGTAAAGTGAGGATATCCTCATAGACAGAAAGGAAGGAATCATTTGATGAGCAGAAAACGAGTGGAAAACAACATCTCCTATGACGAGCGGAACCGGCTGTACTATGTCACGTTTAACTACGGCATGGACGCCGCGGGGCGGCGGGTCAAAAAAACGAAGACCTACGACACCCACATCGCCGCTTCCGAGGCCCTGCGCATTTTCGAGGAGAAAAAGCGCCGCCATGAGATCGTGATCCCCACGGAGCTGACAGTGGGTATGTGGCTGGACCGCTGGATGGAGGAGGTGGTGCGCCCCAACCGGGCCCGCTCCACCATCTACGGCTATGAAAACATGATCAAAAACCACATCCGCCCCGCCCTGGGGGACACCGTTCTCCAGGAGCTTTCGCCAGAGCAGATCCAGAGCTATTACCTACAGATGCGCCAGGAGGGCCTGGGGTCCAACACGGTCCACAAGCACCACCAGCTGCTGTTCACCGCCCTGGAATGCGCCGTGCGCCACGAGATGCTGAACCGCAACCCCGCCCGACGGGTGGACCCGCCGGCCAAGGAGCCCCCGCGCCACGCTTTCTACAACACCGAGCAGCTGCGGACGCTGTTTCTGGTGGTGCGCGGCGAGCCCCTGGAGCCGGCGGTGAAGCTGGCGGGCTATCTGGGGCTGCGCCGCAGCGAGATCTGCGGGCTGAAATGGGAGCATGTGGATTTCAAGCACGGGACCGTTTCCATCTGCCAGGCCCGTACCACCATCGGCGGCGTGACCATCAACAAGGGGCCGAAGACCAGCTCCTCGGTGCGCACGCTGGGCATCTCTGGCCTTTCCGACCTGGAGGACATACTGCGGAGCATGTGGGAGGAACAGCACCGCCGGCGGCTGGCCGATCCCCGCTTCAACCCCGACGGCTTCGTGCTGGTCCACGCCGACGGGCAGCCCTATGCGCCGGATTATGTGTCCGGCTGGTTCACCCGCTTCGTCCGTGCCCACGGCCTGCCCTATCTCACCCTCCACGGCCTGCGCCATTCCTTCGCCAGCGCAGCCAACGAGCTGCACATCCCCCTCTTCAAGATCAGCAAAGCCCTGGGCCACAGCAACACCAGCGTCACGAGCCAGGTCTACACCCACCTGTTCGACGACACCCAGAGCGAGGTGCTCAGCCAGGTGGCCAGCGCCATCGAATACGGCCGGAAGGAGGAGCAGATGAGCCTGTTCTGACCGGGCGGTTCTGCGCCGCCGCGCCGGCGCATACACTGGGGCGAGAGGTGGTGGCTTATGGTCATTCATGTGGTGCGCAGCGGGGATACGATCTATTCCATCGCCCGGGACTACGGCGTGAACCCCGCGCGCCTGGCGGCGGAAAACGGCCTTTCCGCCCAGGCGGCCCTGGTGATTGGGCAGACGGTGACGGTGCAGTTTCCGGACACGGTACACATCGTGCGCGCCGGGGAGACGCTGTCCTCCATCGCCCGGCGGTACGGTGTCACCGTGCGCGCCCTGCAGCGCAACAACCGGTATCTTCTGGGGCGCGGCGACCTGCGCGTCGGGGACGTGCTGGTGATCGCTTACTTCCGCGCGCCGCTGGGGCGCTTTTTCACGGGCGGCTATGCCTATCCGGCCATCGACCGGACGCTGCTGCAGAGCGTGCTGCCCTATTTGAGCGCGCTGACGCCCTTCACCTACGGCATCGGCCGGGAGGGGGCGCTGCTGCCGCCGGGAGAGGACCTGACGGCCCTGGCTGCGGCCGCCGGCACGAAGACCCTGCTGCACCTGTCCACGGTGACGGAGGAGGGCACCTTCAGCAACGGACGGGCGGGCATGGTGCTCCGCTCCGGGGATATCCGCGCCTTCCTGACCGAAGCGCTGCTGGCGGAGGCGGAGCGCCTTGGATATGCCGGGGCGGACGTGGATTTTGAATTTCTCGGGGCGGAGGAGAGTGCCGCCTACGCCGATTTCGTGGCGCAGCTGCGCCGGCGGTTCAACGAGACCGGGCGGACCGTCACGGCGGCGCTGGCGCCCAAAACGTCGGCGGACCAGCCGGGGCAGCTGTACGAGGGCCACGATTACGCCCTGCTGGGCGCGGCGGCGGATCATGTGTTTTTGATGACCTACGAGTGGGGTTACCTCTACGGCCCGCCCATGGCAGTGGCGCCGCTGCCCAATGTGGAGCAGGTGGTAGATTACGCCCTGACGGAGATCCCGGCGGGGAAGCTGATCCTGGGCGTCCCCCTCTACGGATACGACTGGACGCTTCCCTTTGTGCAGGGGGAGAGCCGCGCCCGGTCGCTGTCCAACGAGGAGGCGGTGGCCCTGGCGCGGCGGTACGGCGCGGAGATCGCCTACGACGAAACGGCCCGCGCCCCCTGGTTCCGCTATCGGGACGAAGTGGGGAACACCCACGAGGTCTGGTTCGAGGACGCCCGGAGCATCGAGGAAAAGCTGCGCCTGGCGGCCCGGAAGGGTATGTACGGCGTGGGCTTCTGGAACCTGGACCGCCCCTTTCCCCAGAACTGGCTGGTGGTCAATGGGCTGTACGACGTCCTGTAAGCGGTCAAAGCGGGGCCGAAAGGGTCCCGCTTTGATCTTTTTTCGGGGCGGCGTTTTCCGGGCGGCGGTGGAAAAGTGCGGCGGGGTGTGGTATACTGATCATAAATCGATCATATCCGGCCCGGCGGGGCGGCGAAAGGAAGCGGAAGCGATGACGGAACGGGAACTGGTGGCACTGGCGCTGGCGGCGCGGGAGCGGGCTTACGCGCCCTATTCTCATTTTAAGGTGGGGGCGGCCCTGCTCTGCGGCGGCGATGCGGTGTATACCGGCTGCAACATTGAAAACGCCTCGTATCCCTGTACGCTGTGCGCCGAGCGGGTGGCTGCGGGCAAGGCGGTCAGCGAGGGGCGCCGGGACTTTACGCTGCTGGCGGTGGCGGGCTCCGCGCCGGAATACTGTACGCCCTGCGGCCTGTGCCGGCAGTTTTTATACGAGTTCGCCCCGGATCTGCGAGTGCTCTGCGCCGACAGCGCCGGGCACTATGAGGTCCACTCCCTGGCGGAGCTGCTGCAGGCGGGGTTCGGCAGCGCCTCCATGGCGGCGGGTAAAAGCGAATAATTTGTGAATTCTGCCTTCTTTCGATTGACAACCGGCCCCGGAAACTTTATACTGATATAAAGTACCATATAATGTGGTTTTCAAAATCAAATCAGAAGGTTGGAGAGGACCTATGTTCAAAATTATTGCAGACAGCTGCACCGACCCCGTGCCCGCGCTTCTCGGTGCGCCGGAATTTGCCATGGTGCCGCTGATCATCCGCATCGGCAGCCAGGAATACGTGGACAACGGCATGCTTTCGACGGAGGACCTGATCGCCCGCATGGCGGCTTCGCCCGAGGGGACGAGCACGGCCTGCCCCGCGCCCCAGTGGTATATGGACGCTTTCGAGGGCGCGGACGAGGTGTATGTGATCACGCTGTCGGCGGAGCTCAGCGGCTCTTACAACAGCGCCGTCCAGGCCCGGGCCCTTTACCTGGAGGAGCATCCGGACAAAAAGGTGCATATCTTCAATTCCCACTCCGCCTCCGCCGGGCAGAGCGCCCTGCTCATCAAGCTGTTTGAGCTGTGCCGCGCCGGGCTGCCCTTTGAAAAGGTGGTGGAGGAAGCGGACCATTTCATCGCCCATCTGACCACCCTGTTCGTGCTGGAAAATCTCGATAACCTGCGCAAGAACGGCCGCCTGACGGAACTACAGGCCCTGATCACCGGCGCGCTGCACATCAAGCTGGTGATGGAGGGGACCCCCGCGGGCACCATCGGCAAGGTGGGTCAGGCGCTGAGCGTGAAGCAGGCCCTGTCCCGGCTGGCGGACGCCGCGGCGGCCAAGGCGAAAAAGCACGGCATCGAGGACCGTACCCTGGTGATCTCCCACTGCAACTGCCCCGACCGGGCGGTTTATGTGCGCAATCTCCTGTTCAAAAAGCTGCCCTTTACCCGGGTGGAGATCCTCCGCACCGGCGGGCTCAGCACCGTCTACGCCGGCGACGGCGGCGTGGTGGTCGCTTTTTGACGGCGGGACGCGAGTGATGCAGCCCGCAGAAAGGTTCAAACGGAGCGCCGGCCCGGCAGGGCCGGCGCTTTTTGTACCCTGCCAAAAATCAGCGGCTATTTTTGTGAATTTTGCCGGTCTCCGGTTCACAGTTTTGTCATGAGTCCTTGCTATACTGAAAACAGCAGAGAACAAAGACGCGCTGAGAAAAGGAGGAAAGGGGCTGTGAATGTCATTCGCTTTTTACAAAGGAAAACGGACTGCTCCGTGCTGTATGACTACAAGACCTTCCGGCAGGCCCTGCGCTTTATGCGGGGCCACGGAAAACAGGAGATGCCCCTGGTCAGCCACGAGGGGTTCTACTGCGGCGTGGTGCGGGAGGGCGACCTTTTGTGGCACCTGCTGGACCACGGCGGCTACGAGGCGGTGAAGGACGATACCCTGGGCAGCTTTGTGGAGAAATACAATCTGCCGGCCCTGAAGATCACGGCGGACGACGAGGAACTGAAACGGGCTTCCATGCGCTGCAGCTTTGTGCCCATCGTGGACGACAGGGGCGTGTTCGTAGGCACGGTGGACAGCCGGGACATCGTGCAGCATTTTGTCGACGAGGCCCGCCGGTCCCGCCCGTCGGTAACGGCCTGAGGCCGCCGCGGATCAGCCGGGAGCACCGGAAGCGCGGGAAAAATGACGTGTATCGTGCAAAACGGCCGGCGCGCCGTCCCGTTTTTC
>CAJFFX010000065.1 GCA_904374485.1 Candidatus Pseudoscillospira falkowii
ATCCCGTCTGGTGCATTTTGCTTTTGGTTACGTTGTTTAATTTACAAGGTACAGGCGCTGCCCTCGCGGACAGCTTTGATAGAATAGCATATCTTTCGCTGTTTGTCAAGCACTTTTTTCAAGTTCTTGCAAACTTTTTCAGATTTCCTATCCTTTTCGGCTTCTCTCAGCCCCTGCCCTCGCGGACAGCTTTCTTAGATTACCACCCTTCCGCCCCTTTGTCAAGAACTTTTTCCATCCTCGACATCGGTTCCGACGGCGGCGATCTTTGGCTGATTTTGCCGGCGCTTTTTGGAAAGCTTGCTTATCATATCAAATAGCCCCTGCAAAGTCAAGCACTTTTTTCGATTTTCAGTATGCCCAGAAACAGATTCTCTTAGACAGATTTTTGATTACATGATATAATATTATATTGTATGGACTACCCCTATATATAGGAGCGGATTTGGATGATTTTACAAGAGCTCACAGCCACCTTCGGCTGTTTGAACAATGAGACCCTGCGCCTGCGGCCCGGGCTGAACGTGCTGCAGGCGCCGAACGAGGCTGGAAAATCCACCTGGCTCGCCTTTCTGCGGGCCATGCTTTACGGCCTGCCCGGCCGGGAGCGGGGCCCCCTGGCGGAGAAAAACCGCTACGCCCCCTGGAACGGCGCGGCCATGCAGGGGCGGATGACGGTGCTGGACGGGCAGCGGACGCTGGTGCTGACCCGGGACACCGCCCCGGGCGGCGCCCCCATGGGCCGTTTTTCCGCCGTCTACGCCGGCACCGCCGCCGCGGTGGAGGGCATGACCGGTCAGAATGCCGGGGAACGGCTCACCGGCGTGCCGCGGTCGGTCTACGAGCGCAGCGCCATGATCCGCCAGAGCGGCCTGGCCGTGGACCAGGACGCCGAACTGGAAAAGCGCATCCTGGCCCTGATCTCCTCCGGCGACGAGACCCTGTCCTACAGCGAGGCGGAAAAGCGGCTGCGCAGCGCCCTGAACCAGCGCCGCCACAACAAGACGGGCCTGCTGCCCCGCACGGAGGCCGCCCTGGAGGACCTGCGCGAAAAGCGCGGCCGCCTGCGCGCCCTGCAGGACCAGATCCAGGCGGACCGGGCGGCGCTGCGGGAAACGGAGCGCGCCATGGCGGCGCTTTCGGACAAACTGGCCCTCCACCGCCGGCTGGACGCCGCGGAGGCCCAGGGCGCCCTGGCCGCCGCCCGGGCAGAGCTGGAGCGGGCCGAGGCCGAAGCCGCCCGGGCGCGGCGCGCCATCGGCGAAAAACACATTCCGCCCGCCGAGCAGCTGCTGCGCATCAAATTCAACGCCGCCAACCTGCTGACCACCCAGGTGTCCATGAACCATGTGCAGTCCCAGGCCGAGGAAGCGGCGCAGCAGACGGCCCAGGCAAAAGCCGGAACGGAGGCCTTCCCCTTTGCCCCGGAGGCCCCGGAAGCGGCCGCCGCCCGGGTGCGGGCCCTGACGGCAGACTACGACCGCCTGATGCACACCGCCGCGCCGGGCATTCCCCTGATCGCCCTGCTCACCGCCGCGGCCGCCGCGGCCCTGGCCGGCGCGGCCTACGCGCTGGACCTCCCCTACGCTCTCGCCGCCGCGGCAGCGGTCGTACCGGCGGTGCTGACGCTGCTGCGCAGCCGCAGCCGGAAGCGGTCCCAGGCCCGGGCCGGGGCGCTGCTGGTCCCCTACGGCGTCTCTTCGCCGGCGGAATTGGAGCCGCTGCTGATACAATATAAAAAAGCATACGACCGCCTGGCGGCGGCAAAGGAAAACGAGGCGCAGGTCAACGCCTCCTGGCAGAATTTCTACCAGACCTATAAAAAACTCTCCGGCGAGATCCTCGAGGAGACCTCCGCCTTCTGCCCCGATGTGCAGAACGTCCACGAGATCGCGCCCCTGCTGGACGCGGGACTGCGGCAGTGGAAAGACCTGCAGCGCGCCGAGAAGCGCGCCGGCGAACTGCGGGCCCGGTGCGCAGCGCTGGCGGAGGTCCCCGGCGCGGCCGCCGAAGGCCCCGCTGAGGCGCCGGCTCTCCGGCGGCCGGCGGAGCCGCCCGCGGCGCTGGAAGCGGCGCTGGCGGAGCGCGCCGAGGAGCGCCGGGAACTGTGCAGCCGCATCGACCGCGCCGAGGGCGAAGCCGCCGCCGTGGGCGACCGGCTGGAGTTGGAAGCCCAGGCAGAGGATCTGGAACGGAGACGCGCCCTGGCCCAGGAGGAATACGACGCCATTGCCCTGGCCCTGCAGGAGCTGGACGCGGCCAACACGGAGCTGCAGACGCGTTTTTCTCCCGCCCTGGGCCGCCGGGCCGGCGAATTGTTCGACGCCCTGACCGGCAGCCGCTACCACCGCGTCCTGCTGGACGAGGATCTGAACGCCGCCGCCGAAGGGGACGACGCCGCCGCCCGCAGCGCCGCCCTGCTGAGCCAGGGCGCCGCCGACCAGCTGTATCTCGCCCTGCGCCTGGCGCTCTGCGAACTGGTGCTGCCGGCGGACAAGGCCGCGCCGCTGGTGCTGGACGACGCCCTGACCAGCTTCGACGATGCGCGCATGGCCGCGGCCCTGGAACTGCTGGTGCAGGCGGCCCAAACGCGCCAGGTCCTGCTGTTCACCTGCCAAAAGCGGGAAAGTGTCTATTTACAAAACCGGGAAAATGTGCATATAATACGATACGAAAGCGTGCGCCGCTGACGTCCGGCGGGTTTTGTGCGCAAAAGGAATCGTTGTTGAAAAATTGCCGCCGCGGGCGGCATAAGGAGGGTTTTTACCATGAGCGAATGCAATCACGATTGCGGCAGCTGCAGCGAGAACTGCGACGAGCGCACCCCGGGCAGCATGCTGGCCAAGCTGGCGGAGGGCAGCCGCGTGAAGAAAGTGATCGGCGTCATCTCCGGCAAGGGCGGCGTGGGCAAATCCATGGTCACCAGCCAGCTGGCCGTCACCATGCAGCGGCGCGGCCACCGCACCGCCATTCTGGACGCGGACATCACCGGCCCGTCCATTCCCAAGGCCTTCGGCCTGAAAGACCATGCCGACAGCAACGGCACGGTCCTGTTCCCCGTGCAGACCAAGAGCGGCATTCAGGTCATGTCCATCAACCTGCTGCTGGAAAATGAAGAGGACCCCGTGCTGTGGCGCGGCCCCATCATCGGCAGCGTCGTCACCCAGTTCTGGACCGACGTGCTGTGGGACGATGTGGACTATATGTTCGTCGATATGCCCCCCGGCACCGGCGACGTGGCACTGAGCACCTTCCAGTCCCTGCCCGTGGACGGCGTGGTCATCGTGGCCTCCCCCCAGGAGCTGGTGGGCATGGTGGTCGAAAAGGCCGTGCGCATGGCGGAGATGATGGATGTGCCCATTCTGGGTATCGTGGAGAACATGAGCTATATCGTCTGCCCCGACTGCGGCAAGAAGATCGCCCTGTTCGGCGAGAGCCGCAGCGAACAGGCTGCCGCCCGCCACGGTCTGGACCTGCTGGCGGAAATGCCCATCGATCCCAAACTCGCTTCCCTGGTGGACGAGGGCAAAATCGAGGATTTCGAGGGCGACTGGCTCAGCGGCGTGGCCGACGCCGTGGAACAGCTGCCCAACAAGGACTTCGACGGGAAATGAAAAAGTAAAAAGCCACCGGATCCACTGGATCCGGTGGCTTTTTACTTTATGAATCTCCCGATCTGTACGCCGCTTCTTCGCGCAGAATATCTTGCTCACTCTTTTCCACGATCACTGTATGATATTCCGTAGCCGTATCCAACAGCGCGGTAAGTACCGGACTATTTTCTACTTCTTCCAGTCCGTATACACCGTTTTTTGCTGCCAGCGTGTAGACAGGTGCCGTCTGCGTAGCATCTGCCAACAAAACAAGATATTCCTGTCCGATCTCTACAGTATCATTGAAGAGAGTAATCAGAATATTACCCTGCTCCACGGGCATATTACGAATCGTTTTCACAACACTGCACCGATATACTGTTGTTGGTGCAATCTCACTTTCCGCATAAATACCCTCAATATTTACAACAAAGATATTCTCAGCAACATTTACAATTTCAGAGACATTATCGGATTTTGTAAATTCCACACCGTAAGAAGTTTCCCCTTGAGTTTCATCCAAAGTTATCGAAGTCGGTATCCGCGCATGGAACTGTTCCCAACGCGTCTGATCTTCAGAAGAAATATAGACTTGCCCAATCTGAACATATTGATCATGCTCATAGTAAACAGAGCAATTCTTTTCCAGCAACAGCAAATAAGTATTTTCTTCTACATATTCTACTTCCTGCGATTCGTCAGAAAGGAACGGCTGCACATAAATAATGGGTTCTTTTTCCGGATCTATCGCCCCTTTTAATACAGTTTTCGGTCGAAACATCAACTCTTCTCCATACTGTGTTTGATATTTCCCGATATATACCGCATCCACAATATGTGTAGCGCACATTGCACTTTCTTCGAAAGTCAGTACTTCCATAGTCGCTTCATATTGCATCTGAAATTTCGGCGCAAGCTGCATATCCACAGTTTTATAGGCAGTGATTCCAACAAGCGCGGCACACGCGCACACAATCGCTATTTTTCCGCTTCTTTTCATACGCCTCTCCTACCTCACATAAATCTGATGCAAATGATTTTTTTCCTCCGTGCTCAGTGTGATCGTTTCGATCTTACCCTGAGTCATTACCCAGTTAGCAGGAGACGAGTGTCCACGCCATCCCATTGCATGTCCTACTTCATGTGTTGCGGTTTTGATAAAATTATTATAGCTAAGATCTGTACGGCTCACAAGATATCCATTAATCTCATGATGCGTATACCATGTTTTAACCGAAGAACCATATGTATATACACCTTTTCTTCTTATGTCTGTATACGCTGTCATTCCTAACGTTGTTGTCGAAACCGGAGCAAATAAATTTAACGCGTCAATTTGAGCCTTCGTTCCTCCATAAAATTTAATCGGTGCCGAAGTATCATTTGTTGTCACAGCAATAGATGTTCCCAATGCATCGTTCCACTCTAATTTAGCATGACCTAAAGCAACAGCCATTGGGAAACTACCGCTTGGATCAATCTTTGAATACCAAATTTTAGGCGAAGTCTCCCATTTGCCTATATTATCACTATCCGAATACCAATACGATATAGGCGCTGCTATAGCCGTTCCAGTAAGAACTGTCAATATCGCCAATACTAATATAATGATACTCAATTTCTTCCGAATCGACATAATCTACTCTCCCCCCATGTATTGCTTATATTTTTACTGCATTTTTCTTTTTTGTATATTATAAACTAAAAAAAAATAAAATTTCAATATTTTTTTGTAATTTTTCCCATTTATTTTTTAGGATACAGATCGTGATGACACGACTTCCGTCCTCTCCAATGTCAATCGCATCGGAGAGCAACTATTCGCGCAACAAGCTGATCAATATTATTTTAAGACACGGCGTCCAGAATATCGAAATTGAGTAAAGCGCCGTACCAAGTCAGCCGCGGAGCCGGCCTCCCGCCCCATGCGGAAAAGACGCAAAACACAAAAGCCCCGTTTGCACCATTGGTGCAAACGGGGTTTTCCCATGAGAATCCTGTTCAAAAAGTCAGCCGCATCTGGTGCCACACCACGCCGCCGTGGGTGGAATCGGACACACCTTCGTCCACAAAACCGAATTTCGCATAGTAAGGCAGCAGGCGCTCCTTGCAGGTGAGCACCACGCCCCGGCGGCCCTGGGCCCGCGCCGCGGCGCACAGGACCTCGATCAGCGCCGCCGCCACGCCCCGGCGGCGGTAAGCGGGCAGGGTGTTCAGGCCGAAGATCATCTGCCAGGCCCCCTTTTCGTCGTGCCGTGCCGCGTCGGCGTACAGTTCGTCCAGCAAATCCTTTTCATCAGTGACCATGCCGTCGATAAAGCCGATGGCCGCGCCCTTTTCCCGGGCAATATAAAAATGGGCCGCGTAGACGCGCAGCCGTTCTTCGATTTCTTCCCGCGCGGCCGCCTCCGCCGCCGGGAAACAGGCCGCCTCGATGGCCGCCAGGGCGTCCAGATCCGCCAGGGTCGCTGTGGTGATCTCCATGCTTCCTCGCTCCTTCATTCGTTTTCCACCAGTATACACGCCGGCATCCCGCGCCGCAAGAAAAATCGCTCCCCCGCGGGGGAGCGATTTTTGCGCTATCCTGTAAACGCGCCGAGGATCAGGAACAGAATCGTCAGAACGAAAAAGATCGCCAGCAGCTTCCAGACATAGCGGATCCAGCGGTCGTAGGGGACGCGGCCGAAGACCAGCGCGCCCATGACCACCGCCGAGGTGGGCGTGACGAGATTGACAAGGCCCGAAGCGGACTGGAAAGCCGTGATGATGAGGTCGCCCCCCACGCCGGCGAACTGGCCCAGGGGCGCCATGATGGGGATGGACAATGTCGCCAGACCCGAGGACGAGGGGATCAGCACGGAGAGAGGCAGATAGAGCAGATACGTCAGCAGGATGAAGCCCACGCTGCCCGCGCCGCTGAGCAGCTGCTCGCCCCAGTGGAGCACCGTGTCGGTGATGAGGCCGCTGCTCATCAGGGCAGTGATGGCCCGGCTCATGCCGATGATGAAGGCCACGCTCAAAAGCTCCGCCGCCCCGTGGACAAAGGACTGGGCCACCTTCGCCTCCCTCAGGCCGTAGACAAAGCCGGCCGCCAGGCCGCCGGCCAGGAACAGCGCCCCCAGCTCCGGGAACCACCAGCCCAGGGTGGGCAGGGCCGTGATGCCCATGTCCGCAAAGGGGATCACACTGTAGATCATGATGAGGAACACCGCCGCAAACACCGCCAGCACCCATTTTTGCCGCCGGGTCAGGGGCGGGGCGTCCTCCATGTTCGGGATCTCATGTTTCGGCCAGCGGTTGTGGGCCATGATGGACTTTTCCGGGTCCGCTTTCACCCGCGCGGCGTAACGCATCACAAACCAGATAGCCGCCGCCTCGTAGACCACGAGCATCGCCGCCCGAAGCAGCAGCCCCTCGCCCAGGGAAACGCCCGCAAAGCCCGCGGCGATACCGGTGGCAAAGGGGTTCACCGTGGAGCACAGCACCCCCGCCCCGGCCCCCAGCAGGATGACGGAGATGCTGACCAGGGCGTCGTACCCCGCCGCCAGGAACACCGGCAGCAGAATGGGGTAAAAGGCCATGGTCTCCTCCCACATGCCGAAGGTGGTGCCGCCCAGGCCGAAAAGGGCCATGAGGATCGGGATCATCCACTTTTCCCGCCCCCGCATCCGCCGCACCACGGCGGCCACGCCGCTGTTGATGGCGCCGGTCTCCATAACCACGCCGAGAAAGCCGCCCACCATCAAAATGAACAGCTCCACATCCACGGCGTCGAAAAAGCCCTGCAGGGGCGAGAGCAGCACCGCCCCCACCCCCTGGGGATTGGGCGCCACCGCATGGTAGCTCCCCGCCACCGGCGCGCCGTCCACATAGTCGTACTGCCCCGTGGGCACCACCCAGGTGGCGACGGCCACCGCCACGATCAGCCCCGTCAAAATCGCATAGGCCGTGGGCATTTTGAATCGTTTCACAGAATATCTCACCTCTTTGCTGCCGCCGGGCTTCGCCCGGCACCGCTTCCTTCTTCCCTCTTCACTCTTACCTTTTTCGCTAACAAGGCATTAACTTGCCATCTTGTTCGAGATTCGGCCCCCTCCTCGCCGGTCTCCCGCCCGACGGGGGTACCCAGGGGGCAGCGCCCCCCTGGAAGAACGGGGATCCCTAAGGGGCGAAGCCCCTTAGAAATTCGCCCTCCGGACGAATTGAATTGAAATCATGCGGAGCAGGACATGCGCCTGCGCAGCACACCACTGCTTGCGGCCGCGGCGGCCGCAACCGCCTTCGCCGTGCGAAGGCGAGGGGAGATCTAAAGAGGGGGCAAAGCCCCCTCTTTAACCGCCCAGCGTGGCCACCAGCACCGCCTTAATAGAGTGCATCCGGTTCTCCGCCTCGTCGAAGACCACGCTGTGGGGGCCGCGGAATACCTCGTCGGTCACCTCTCGGATGTCCACGCCCTTGTCGTTCCACTCCTTCGCCAATTTCGTGTTCAGGTCATGGAAGGAGGGCAGGCAGTGCATGAACAGCACCTTGGGGTTTCCGGTCTTTTCCAGCAGCTCCTCGGTGACGCGGTAAGGAGCCAGAAGCCGGGCGCGCTCGGCCATCAGGTCCTCCTCGCCCATGGAGGCCCAGATATCGCAATAGATCACGTCGGCCCCCTGCAGACACTTCTCGTCATCGGTGATCTCGATGCGCGCGCCGGTGCGGCGGGCGATCTCCTGCACCTTCGCCACAACGTTCCTGTCCGCCTCCAGCGACGCCGGGCCGTAGCCCACGAAGTGCATGCCCATCTTGGCGCAGCCATACATCCAGGCGTAGCACATATTATTGCGGATATCGCCGGGGAACACCACCTTCACGTCCCGCAAAGGCTTGGCGCAGTGCTCCTCAATGGTCATCATGTCCGCCAGGATCTGGGTGGGGTGATCCACATCGGTCAGGCCGTTGTATACCGGGACACCGGAATACTTCGCCAGCAGTTCCACGTTCTCCTGGGCATAGCCGCGGTACTCGATGCCGTCGAAAAAACGGCCCAGCACCTTGGCGCTGTCCTCCAGGGATTCCTTTTTCCCCATCTGGGAGGAATTGGCGTCGAGATAGGTCACGCTGCCGCCCTCCTGCGTCATGGCCGTTTCAAAGGCGCAGCGGGTGCGGGTGGAAGTCTTTTCAAAGAGCAGCACGATGTGCTTGCCCTTCAGCGTCTCCCCGCACACCCCCGCGCGCCGCTTCGCCTTCAGGTCGTGCCCCAGGTCGAGAAGATACCGGATCTCCTCCGGCGTAAAATCCATCAGCGTCAAAAAGCTTCTGCCTTTCAAATTCACTGCCATAAAGATTGCTCCTTTTTTGAAAATTCGTTTTTTTGCCGGGCAAAGCCCGGCACCTAGCCGCCCGCCAGGGCGGCACTTCTTCACTCTTCACTATTCATTCTTCACTCGCAACCAGGGCGCAAGTTTGTGACCTTGTCCGTATTGCACCCCCCTCCTCTTCTTCTCCGTGCGGAGAAGAAGAGGAGCGCCGTGCACGGTGTAGGAGAAGAAGAGGGCTGGGGTGCAGACGAAGATGGACCCGTGCTTCTACAAGATGTCCTTGTACAAGGTGGCAAGCGTATGCAAGTTTGGTACAAACCTGAATGGCGTGTGCGTCTCCAACCGCTGCCGCTGGCCTGGTGCGCACGTTGTCCGTTACTTCTTCACTATTCATTCTTACCTCGTACTTCTGCTTGCCTCCCCCGGCGCTGACGGGGGAGGTGCCCAGTGCGCACACTGGGCAGAAGGAGCAAGTACCAGCTTTCG
>CAJFFX010000066.1 GCA_904374485.1 Candidatus Pseudoscillospira falkowii
ACTTTCTGGCCGGCCAGAAAGTCACCAAAGAGCCGCCAAAGGAGGAGGCGTTCCGATTCGCCTCCCCCTTTGGAATCCCTCTCCCCACCGGCCAAGGCCGGGGGCTTCGGCCCCCGCCTTAGATCCAACCCCCGCCGGGCGTCAGCCCGGCACCTATTCACTATTCACTATTCATTTTTCATTGATTGATAGCACAGTTCTATTGAATCCCGGTGCTCGCCCCCTTCAGTCACGGCTGCGCCGTGCCAGCTCCCCCACAGGGGGAGCCGCGGGTGGGATGCGCACCAGGCCAGCGACAGCGGAAAGAGAAGCAGGGGGCACAAGTTTGCACCACCAGCACCGCGCTCCTACGAGCACCTGGCCAGCGAGCGAGCGGATGGGGACACTGGGGCAAGTCAAGTTTGTACCATACGGCACCGGGCTTGCCACCTCGCACAAGCGCATCTAATAGAAGCACGGTACTGACTTAGTTTGCACCAAAGCCTCTTCTTCTCCTACACCGTGCACGGCGCTCCTCTTCTTCTCCGCGAGAAGAAGAGGAGGGGGGTGCAATACGGACCAGGTCGCAAACTTGCGCCTTGGTTGCGAGTGAATAGTGAATAGTGAAGAGTGAAGAAGTGCCGGGCGGAGCCCGGCAGGGGGGCGCAATACGGACAAGATAACAAGTCTATGCCTTGCTGGCGAAAAAAGTAAGAGTGAATAGTGAATAGTGAATAGTGAATAGTGAATAGGTGCCGGGCGAAGCCCGGCAGAAAGGAGGCCCACCCCCATGAAATTCGTCAAACGCAGCGACTGGGAAAAAGAATGGACCGCGGTGAGGGCGCGGGAGCGGGCGTATCTGCGCAAAAACGCGCAGAAAAAGCCTTCCGCCCTGGACCGCACGTTGGCGGAGCGCGTTCCGGCAACGCTGCAGAGCACGCTGGAAAGCGCGTTCTGCAAGGCGTTCTCCCTGGTGTTCGAGCAGGGCGCCGGCGTGATCCAAAAAACCTATAACCGCAAAAAGCGCACCGCCGGGGCCGCCGCCCGCCGCGCTGCGGCGGCGGAGACCGGGGATCGGGATACCCTGCGGGCCTTCTCCAAAGACGCCGCCCTGTCCCACGGCAAAAGCCTGGCCCTCACCGGCGTGGAGGGCGTGGGGCTGGGCCTTTTGGGCATCGGCATCCCGGACATCCCGCTTTTCACCGCCGTGCTCCTGCGGAGCCTGTACGAATTGGCCGACGGTTACGGTTTCCCCCACGACGGCCCAAACGAAAAACTGTTTCTGCTGCGGCTGATCGACGGCGCATTGTCCTACGGAACGGAGCTGCAGGAGACCAACGCCGCCCTGGACCGCTACATCGGCCTGGGCCGCTGGGACGCCGGCGACGCCCTGGACGCGCAGATCGCCCGCACCGCCCGCCGGCTCTCCGGCGAGCTGCTGTACATGAAATTCCTCCAGGGCATTCCCCTGGCCGGCGCTGTCGGCGGAGCCTACGACGCCGTGTACCTCCACCGCGTGCAGACTTACGCCCGCCTGAAATACCACAAGCGGTTCCTGCTACTGCAGAAAAATCAGCCGGCGTTTTACCGGTGAAAATCGTAACGCATAAAAACGAGCAGCGCCGCGGCAGTCGCCGCGGCAGAAGGAGATGTATTTGCAATGAAGGTTCTGTTCATCAATGGGTCGCCCCACGAAAGGGGCGCAACGTATACCGCCCTGCGGGAAGTGGAAAAAGTCCTGCTGGAGGGCGGCGTCGAGACCGAATGGGTCCAGGTGGGCAAAAAGCCCGTGGCGGGCTGCGTGGACTGCGGCTTCTGCGGCAGGGGCGGCCGCTGTGTGTTCAACGACGACGTCAACCGCATCCTTGACGGGCTGGACGCCGTCGACGCCATCGTGGTGGGCTCCCCGGTGTACTACGCCGGCCCTTCCGGCCAGGTGCGCTGCCTGCTGGACCGGCTGTTTTTCGCCGGCAGCGACCGGTTTGCCGGCAAGGTGGGCGCGGCGGTGGTCTCCTGCCGCCGGGGCGGCGCGGCCACAGCCTTTGACCAGCTGAACAAATATTTTTCCATCAGCAATATGCCCATCGCCACCTCCCAGTACTGGAACCAGAACCACGGCAACAACGCCGCCGAAGCGGCCCAGGATACGGAGGGCATGCAGACCATGCGGACCCTGGGGCAGAATATTTTGTGGATGCTCCGCTCCATCGAAGCCGGAAAACGCGCCGGCGTCCCCGCCCCGGCCTACGAAGCGCCGACGCCGATGAATTTCATTCACTGAGGGAGATCGTGCCGGGCTGCCGCCGCAGCGGCGTTTCGAAGTCAACCGCCGCGAAGCGGCGGCAGCAGCGACGCGAAAAAGCAAAACCCCGCGCCGCCCGGATGGGCGGCGCGGGGTTGTTCGTTTCAGTGCTGGTAGCGCCGTTCGCCGCGCTCGTAGTGTACGACGACACGGCGGTTCGGCTCGGTACCGATAGAGGCGGTGGACACGCCGGGGTAGTCCTGCAGGGCGCTGTGGATCACATGGCGCTCGTAGGCGTTCATGGGCTCCAGCGTCACGTTGCGGCGCAGGCGCACCACTTTGCCCGCCACCTTGCGGGCCAGGGCTTCCAGGGTCTTTTCCCGCTTGGCGCGGTAATTCTCTGCGTCCACGTGGATGCGCACCCGGTGCTCGGCGCCGTGGTTGACGGCGTAATTCGTCAGCTGCTGGATGGCGTCCAGGGTCTCGCCCCGGCGGCCGATCAGCTGGCCCAGGCGCTCGCCCTCCAGCGTGACCTTGTAATGGCCCTCTTCGTCCAGGGCGATATGGGGCTCGGCAGTGCTGTCGAGGTGCTCCAAAAGGCCCTTGAGGAAAGTGTAGATCTTCTCGGCCTTTTCGTCGCCGGAGAGGTCCGCAGCGGGGACGGCCTTTTCTTCCGCCGGCTGCTGCGCCGCCGGCGCTTCTTCGGCGCGGGGCGCTTCCGCCTGGGCCGTCACGGCTGCCGGCGCTTCGGCCGGCGTTTCGGCGGCGGCGGGCGTCTCGTCGGGCGCTTCGTACTGCGCCCGGATCCGGGCCGGGCTGCTGCCCAGGCCCAAAAAGCCGCTCTTGGCGCGCTCGAGCAGCTCCACGGACACATCGTCGCGGTCAAGGCCCAGCTGCGCCAGCGCTTTCTCAACGGCCTCTTCCTCGGTCTTGCCCGTCATTTCCAAATACTTCAACATACGGCAAGTTCCTCACTTTTCTTCTTCAGCGGGCGCCGGCGTTTCATCGTCCAGCTCGTCGTAATGACTGCCGAAGGAGCGGCCCCGCGCATAGGGACGGTCGCCGATGCGGCCGGCCTCCGTGGTGCTGTTTTTCTTTTTCTTCTGGGGGTTGCCCTGCTGGGCCAGGCGCTTCTGCTTTTCGCGGCTGGTATTGCTGCTCTGGACATGGGGGCGGTTCTTGGCCTCTTCCATGCGGCGCAGGCGGTCCTGCCGGGCGGCTTCCTCGCGCTCGGCCTCCTCGCGGTCGAGCTTGGCGCCGTAGTACTTCTGCAGGATCAGCTCCTGGATGATGGAGAACACGCTCATGCTGATCCAGTACACACCCAGGGAGGCGGGCAGGATGAAGCCGATGTACACGGACATCAGGGGCATCATGACCGTCATCATCGTCTGCTGGGACTTCATGGCATCGTCGGCAGGGACGGAGGTGCGCATGGAGAGCACGCTGAGCAGCAGGTTCAAAACGCCGGAGACGATGGGGATCATCACCAGGCCCAGAACGGACCAGGAGAACTCGCCGCTCGTCAGGTTCATAAAGGAGTTCCAGGGGATGGCCGTCAGGTCCAGGCCCAGGAAGTGGAAGTCGATGGGGAAGACCTGGGGCACGATGGGCTGGATCAGATCCAGATGCTCGGTGATGCCCCGGGCGATGCTGATCTCTTCATAGGCCTGCTGGCCGGTGATCTGGAAGCCCGCGCCGGTCAGGGTCTCGCGGATGACTTCCAGCTGCTCCAGGGCCTTGCCCCGGGGCATGTTGATCAGCATGAAGTTGATCACGGGACGGCGGATGATGCCGTACAGCGCGATCAGGATGGGCAGGGGCAGAAAGCTCCACAGGCAGCCGCCCATGGGGTTGACATGCTCCTCCTGGTACAGCTTCTGTACCTCCATCGCGTACTTCTGCTGGTCCTTGCCGCAGCGCTTCTTGATCTCCTGCAGCTTCGGATTCATGCGGGACATGTGCATCGCGTTGCGCTTGGATTTTGCGCTGGGATACAGCATGACCAGCTTGATGACCACGGCGAAGAGGATGATGGCCAGGCCGTAGCTTCCGGTGAGCGTAAACAGGATATTCAGCAGCTGCGAGAAGGGCCACATAATGATTCTCAATAGAATTAGCATGCTGTCGTTCCTCTCACATTGTTATGGTTGCAGGATGGCGGGCGGGCCGCCTCCCGGGCCTTTTCAGGGCACGGGGTCGTATCCCCCTTTGCACAGGGGATGGCAGCGAAGGATCCTGCGCAGGGCGAGGAAACCGCCCTTGAAGGCGCCGTATTTTTCCAGGGCCTCCAGGGCGTATTGGGAACAGGTGGGGATATAGCGGCAGCAGGGGCCGCGCATGGGGGAGATATAGGCGCGGTAAAACTTCACCAGCGCGATGAGCAGCTTTTTCATTTCTCCGCGCCCTCCTCTGAAACGAGGCCCAGCTTTTTGAGGGCCGTCTCGTAATCCCGCCGGAGATACCGGTGGGGGATGCGGGCCGTTCTGCCCCGGGCCACCAGAAGCACGTCGTAGCCCTGGACCATGCGGCCCTGGCTCAGGCGGAACAGCTCCCGCAGCCGGCGGCGGGCGCGGTTGCGCACCACGGCCCCGCCCAGCTTCGTGCTGACGGTGACGCCCAGGCGGTTGTGACCGCGGCCGTTTTTGCGGCAGTACATCACCATCGAGGGCGTGACGGCGCTTTTGCCCTTGGCGTAAAGCCGGCGAAATTCATAATTCTGCTTAATGGTCACAGACCCTTTCACGGCTTTGCGCGTCCTTTCCCTTCCGGATTCCCAATGCCGAACGCACTGCAAGGGACGATCCTTTTGTTCGTGAAAACAAAGAAAACCGTCCCTTCAGATTCTATCCTTCGGCGCGTGCATGGCGCACATTGTTACTTCGTCAGGCTCAGACGGCCCTTGGCACGGCGGCGGGCAAGGACCTTGCGGCCGTTGGCAGTCGCCATTCTCTTGCGGAAACCGTGGACTTTGGACGCATGCAGCTTCTTGGGCTGGTAAGTACGCTTCGTCATCGTTCATTACACCTCCTGAAAGATTTTACCGGCGGCGCACGGGGCGCCGCGCTTACTCGACGGCGGCGGGGCGGGCCCCGGCGCCGCAGTGGACTTGTCCGCGCGCATAAATGCGCAGGTGGTATTATACCTGAATTCTTGTCAAATGTCAATTCAATTATTCATGTTTTCCCGCCTTTTTCAAAATTTCCGGCACTTTTTTCCGGCGGAATGCCGCTGCCCAAAATCTTGTTCCAAAAGCGGAACAAACCACCAAATATAGACCTTTTTCGCAGGAAAATTTTAGTACTATATATTAAATAATGTATAGACAGTTTCGCTCCTTTTTGTTATAATTTTAAGCAGCATTTTTCGCGCTTTTTTTCGCTTCTGCGAAAAAAACTGCCCTTCGCGCGGCCCCGGGTCGCACGAAACCGTGCAACGTTTGCACAGAACGCGGTTCTATATGCAGCGTTCTTTTTTCGCTGCCAGAACGTTTAAGAGAAAAGGAGCGATAGCCGCACTATGAATTCTATTGCCGACATTTGGAGCAATATCCTGGATCGGATGCGCAGCGACCTGTCGGATACCACCATCAACACCTGGTTCGATGACGTGACCGCCGTCGGGCTGGAGCAGAACGTGTTTATTCTGCACTGCCCCTCCGATTTTAAGCGCAGCAACATTGAACAGCGCTTTCTGACCAATATCCAGGGCGCTCTGCGCGACATTTTTTCCTCAGACTTTGAGGTCCGCCTGCTGGGCGACGAGGATTACACCTCCTACTGCAAGGGTATCGTGGCAAAACCCACGTCCCTGATCGAGTCGGGGGAATACACCTTTGAAAACTTCGTGGTGGGCAAATCCAACCAGTTTGCCCACGCCGCCGCCCGGGCCGTGGCCGACGCGCCGGCGGAAGCCTACAATCCCCTTTTGATCTACGGCGACTCGGGCCTGGGCAAGACCCACCTGATCTACGCCATCGCCCACAGCATCCGCCAGCACAACAGCGGCGCCAAGATCGTCTACGTCAAGGGCGATGATTTTACCAACGCCCTGATCCAGGCCATCCGCGAGGGCAAACAGCTGGAATTCCACAACAAATACCGGGACGCGGACATCCTGCTGGTGGACGACGTGCAGTTCATCGCCGGCAAGGCCCAGACCCAGGAGGAATTCTTCCACACCTTCAACACCCTCTTCGAGGCCCGGCGCCAGATCGTGCTGACCAGCGACCGGCCGCCCAAGGAGATGACCCTGCTGGAGGACCGGCTGAAAACCCGTTTCGAGTGGGGCCTGCTGGCGGATATCCAGCCGCCGGATTATGAGACCCGCGTGGCCATCATCAAAAACAAGGCCATGCAGCTGGGCGCCACCCTGCCCGACAGTGTCTGCGCCTACATCGCCGAAAACGTGACGGCCAACGTCCGCCAGATCGAAGGCACCGTCAAAAAAATCATCGCCTATCGGGAGCTGCTGGGCAGCGACATCGACGAAGAGAGCACCGCCCGCGCCGTGCGGGATATGCTCCGCCGGGACAACGAATTCGTCCCCTCCGCCGGCCTCATCATCTCCGAGATCAGCAAGTACTACAACATCGAGGAGCGGGTGCTCCGGGGCCAGCAGCGCTTCAAGGAAGCCGCCACGGCCCGCCAGGTGGCCATGTATCTCATCCGCCGGCTGACGAATCTCTCCCTGACCGAGATCGGCAAGGAATTCGAGGGCCGCGACCACACCACCGTCATGCACTCCATCGAAAAGGTCGAAAAAGAGATGAACAAGAGCCCCGCCTTCGCCGAGACCGTCAAGGCCATTACCGCCAATATCAACTCCAAAAACTGACGGCGCGGCTTTCTCCCTTTTTTCCACTTTTCCCGTGGAAAAATTTGCAGGGGGTGTGGAAAAACAGATCTCCCTTCAAAAACGTGGAAAACAGCCCCTTTTCTTCCACAAGACTTGTGGAGCCGCTTTCCCTTGCCGCCGCCCGCTTTTTCCTGCTTTTCCACATTTCCCGCGTCTCTTCTTCTGATACTGAAAAAAAACTATTCTTTTTTTACGCAAAAACCTCGTTTTCAAAAAACATCCCTTGGAAAGAAGGTAACACCCTTATGAAATTTTCGTGTGAAAAAGCCCTTTTGCAGAGCGCCATCAACACCGCTTCCCGGGCTGTTTCTTCCAAAAGCTCCATCCCGGCCCTTGAGGGCCTGCTGCTGGAAGCTTCCTTCGGCTATCTGACCGTCAGCGGCTACAATATGCAGCTGGGCATCCGCTCCCGGTTCCAGGCCAACATCACCGAGGACGGTGCCATCGTTCTCAACGCCCGCCTGTTCGGCGACATCATCCGCAAAATGCCCGACGATATGATCATTTTCGAAGCCGACGACAAAATGATGGTCTCCGTCACCTGCGGCGACGCAGATTTCCACATCCTGGGCCTCAGCGCCAACGACTTCCCCGAGCTGCCCGACGTGGAAGACGATTTCACCTGCACCATGAAGCAGAACGTGCTCAAGGGCATGATCGGCGGCACCTCCTTCGCCGTGTCCACCAACGAGACACGCATCGTCCACACCGGCGCCCTGTTCGAGATCGGCGACGGCCAGCTCACCATGGTGGCCGTGGACGGCTTCCGCCTGGCCCTGCGCCGGGAAAAATACGAAAAGCTGGAGGGCGGCGCCTTTACCTTCGTGGCCCCGGGCAGCGCCCTCAACGAAGTGGAAAAGATCTGCGCCGACTGCGAAGACAGCGCCATGATCATCCTCGGCTCCCGCCATGTGCAGTTTGAAGTGGGCGACACCCAGCTGATCTGCCGCCGGCTGGAGGGCGAGTTCCTGGATTACAAGGCCGCCATCCCCCGGAGCAACCCCATCGTGCTCCACGCCGACAAGCGCGCCTTCATGGGGAGCATCGACCGCGTCAGCGTCGTGATCTCCGATAAAATGAAGAGCCCCATCCGCTGCGTTTTCGGCGACGGCACCGTGAAACTCTCCGCCAAAACCGGCAACGGCGACGCCAAGGACGCCTGCGCCATCGAGGGCGACGGCAAAGACCTCGAGATCGGCTTCAACAACCGCTATCTCATGGACGCCCTGCGCTACGCCCCGGCAGACGAAGTCCGCATCGAACTCAACACCGGCATCACGCCCTGCATCATCGTCCCCAAGGAAGGGGAGGAGGAGAACTTCCTTTATATGGTGCTGCCGGTGAGACTGAAGGCAGACGTATAATTTATTAAAGAGGGGCCGTTGTCCCCTCTTTAGATCTCCCCTCGCCTTCGCACGGCGAAGGCGGTTGCGGCCGCCACGGCCGCAAGCAGTGGTGTGCTGCGCAGGCGCATGTCCTGCTCCGCACGATTTTAATTCAATTCGCCCTCCGGGCGAATTTCCAGGAGGCTTCGCCCCTTAGGGACTCCCTCCTTCCAGGGGGCGACGCCCCCTGGGTACCCCCGCCGGGCGGGAGCCCGGCACCTTCTTCGAGCGCCCCCCTGGAGGGGGAGCTGTCCCCGAAGGGGACTGAGGGGGGGATTCGCCGCCCCGCAGGGCGGCGCCCCCCCTTTCTTGGCTCCCTCTGACGAGGGAGCTGTCAGCCGCAGGCTGACTGAAGGAGAGATACCGCCGGG
>CAJFFX010000067.1 GCA_904374485.1 Candidatus Pseudoscillospira falkowii
AATGACGGCCCGGTGACGATTCTGTACGATACGGTGAAGGGAAACTGAAGCCGAAAATAGGACCGCCCCCGGCGAATTTCATTCGCCGGGGGCGGTTTGGTGTTTTATGGCAGAGGGCGGTCATTCCTCGCTGCCGCCGTTTTCGGCGGCTTCTGCGCTCTGGGGGTCGTCGATGATCTGGGGGATGAAGCGGCGGGCGAATCGGCCCTGGCCGCGGCGCTTGACATAGAAGTAGCCCACGAGGGAGAACACCGACGCGCCGATGAAGTTCACAAACAGGTCCTCCATGGTATCCAGCAGGCCGATGTCGAGATAGCCGCCCAGGCCCAGGGACTGATGCGTCCCGTCGGAGAGCACCAGGATCACGTCCTGGATGCCGGCCACGGTCACCGGGTGGTTGCCCCCCGCCGGGTCCAGCATCACCGAGGAAATGGCGGGGATGACGGTGTCCTTCTGCATGTCCAGGCCGAAGTTCAGATCCATGAAGCACTCGAAAAATTCCCACAGCACGCCCACCGTCATGGAAAAGCAGAAGGCCACGATGGCCAGATACAGCGGCGAGAGGGAGAAGGTGAACTTCCGGCTGCGGTTCAAAAGATCGATCAGCGAAAAGCCGATGGCGGCGCAGAGGAAGCCGTTGAGGGTGTGGAGCATGGTGTCCCAGAAGGGAATGGCGATATAAAAGGCCTGGATCTCCCCCAGGATCTCCGCCGAATAAATAAAGAGCAGGATGATGATCTCCAGCGTGTCCGGCAGGTCGATCTTCAGCCGCCGCTCGATGATGCTGGGCAGGGTGAACAGGATCAGCGTCAGCACGCAGAGCATGACGCTTTCAAAGTCGCCGGACAGGAAGTGGACGATCAGCACAAGCACCACGGAGATGCGCAGCAGGAAATAAACGGCGGCGATCAGGCGCTTGTTGCGCACCGTGCGGAATTGGGCGTTTGGTTTTTCTTTTCGTTGCAAGGCGGTTCCTCCATAGCAGGGGCGGCGGCAGCCGCGGGATTTTTTACGTCAACCTGCCGCCCATTGTACCACAGCCTCGCTGCCGGCGCAACCGGCTTTTGTCTGATTCAGAGCTCGCGCCGCCCGCCGGTCAAAAACGGTGGGCGGCGCGGACGGCTTCAGAACTTTTTGGACCAGCGGTAAATATTCACCAGATAAAAAGCACTGTGGCAGACCAGCATAGCGCAGCACAGGCCGATCCACAGCCGCTGCCCCTGCATCAGGGCCACGACGAAGGGGAGCCACAGCGCGACCAGCGTCCAGTGCCAGGTGCTCAGGCCCGCGTGCAGCCGAATGGCGGCGTTGCGCTCGTCCCGCTCGACGCGCTCCATCTCCCGGCGCTGTTCCTCCGGCGCGGCCCGCAGATAGAGCGGGATCACCAGCGCCCCGCCGCCCAGGCCCAGCAGCGCCCCGCCGATGCCCGCGCAAAGGCCCACCATGCCCTCCGGCATGTTGTCGCCCACGGCGAACACCGCGATAAACAATCCCAGGCCCGCAACGGCCGCCGCCGCGGCCAGGGCCAGTTTCCAATTCATTTTCATTGTGTATCCTCCTCAAATAAAAACACGTCTTCGATGGTCAAGCCGAAATAAACGGCGATTTTGTGGGCCAGGAGCAACGAGGCGTTGTAGCGGCCGTTTTCCAGGGAGATGATGGTCTGACGGGTCACGTCCACCGCGTCGGCCAGCTCTGCCTGGGAAAGGCCCCGCGCCCTGCGCAGCTCCGCAATGCGGTTCGTCACGCTGCGGCCTCCTTTCTTTTGAAACCAATCTTCCGTTTGCATGCAGCGGAGTAAAGCTTGCTTTACAATGTGAAGTATAGCACGCTTTACATGCTGTGTCAAGCGCGCTTTACAAAAAATGCAAAAAAATTTTGCCGCGCGCCTGGCCAACGCGGAAAAGCGCCCGGCATATTTCCGCGCCAGGCATCATAGGATAGCCTATCTTTTGACGACGACGGCGGAAGGAGTGGGTTTTGATGCGGGGAAAAAGCGGACAGGCGGCGCGGCGGAGCCTGGCGGCGCTGACGGCGGCCGCGGTGCTGCTGGGCAGCTGGACCGCCGCCCTCCGGCCGGAGGGGATCAGCCTGCCGCGGATGCTGATGCGCGTCCAGCTGGGCGGCTGGGGTGCGGCGGCCGCGGCGGAGAGCGGAGCGGGACAGGGGCGCTTTTCGCCGCTGACGAATTTCCTGGTCCACGACAGCGCCCTGCTCACCGCTGTGCGGGACGTGCTTCCCGGCGGGGAGAAGGAGGACGCGGCGGGGGAGAACAGCGAAACGAAGGAGGGCACCGTGCTCCGGGACGGTGACGAGAGCGCCGAGGACATCGCGGCGGAAAGCGACAACGGTGTGGCGGCCAAGACCATCCGCCCCGCCTCGGAAAAGGGGTATCTCGTCTGGAAGGATGTGTACATCACCAACACCAGCGTCCACGATCCGGACCTGGAAACGCTGATGCGCGAACGTCCCGCCGCCCGCCTGACCGACGAGCTGCCCCAGGTGCTGATCCTCCACACCCATGGGACCGAGAGCTATACCATGCCGCCGGGCCAGGAGTACAACAGCGACGGCGCCACCCGCACCACCGACACCGACTACAATGTGGTGCGGGTGGGCGACGAGATCGCAGCGGTATTTGAGGAGCACGGCATCTCCGTGCTCCACGACCGCACCCTTTACGACGCCGAGAGCTACAACGACGCCTACAGCCTGGCGGGAGAGGCCATCGACGGCTATCTCGAAAAATACCCCTCCATCCACTTTGTACTGGATATCCACCGGGACGCCATCGAGGGCAGCGACGGCACGCCCTATAAGGTCATCTCCCAGGTAAACGGGCAGAACGCCGCCCAGCTGTCCATCGTGGTGGGCACCGATGGCTCCGGCGCGCCCCATGACCACTGGCAGGAGAATTTGAAGCTGGCGGTGCTGCTCCAGCAGGACTTGACGGAGCACTATCCCACCCTGATGCGCCCCATGTATCTGCGCAACTCCCGCTACAACGAGCACGCCACCACCGGCTCCCTGCTCATCGAGGTGGGGGCCGCGGGCAATTCCCTGGACGAAGCCCTCTACGCCGCCCGCCTTTTCGCCGGGCGTGCCGTGGCCGTGCTGGAGACCTTGCGGTGAAACAAGAGAGCGGCGCATCCGTGCTGCTTTTGCAGTGCGGATGCGCCGTCATTCTGCCGAAGCGACGCGGCGGATTTTGTAAGAAATTCCATCTGTGCGCGGTGCAGCGACAGGAGTATACTGAAAATACAACCTGAAAATAACCTGAAAACGAGAAAAGAAAGGATGAGACCTGTATGAAAAAACTGCTTTCCGCAGCCCTGGCGCTGTGCATGACGCTGTGCTTGTGCGCGCCGGCCTTTGCCGCCCAGAACAGCATGGACAATTTCCGCCGTACCGCAGCCTACAATAACAATTTCGCCGACGTCTCCGCCAGCCATTGGGCGGCTCCCTCGGTGAAGACCTGCTATGAATACGGTCTGATGACCGGCTCCGGCGGCGGCAAGTTCACCCCCGGCGGCACGCTGACCGTGGCCCAGGCCCTGGTCATGGCCGACCGGGTCCACGAGATCTACGCCACCGGCGGGAGCACCCTGCAGAACGGTTCTCCATGGTATCAGCCCTATGTGGATTACGCCATTGCAAACGGCATCATCCGGGCGGGCGACTTCACGAATTACAACGCCGCCATCTCCCGGGCGGACATGGCGTATATTTTCGCCAACGCCCTGCCGGTCAGCGCGCTTCCGGCCATCAATGCGGTGCTGTCGCTCCCGGATGTGACGGCGTTCACGCCCCATGCGGATGAAATCTTCCTGCTCTACAATGCCGGCGTCCTCACCGGCAACGACAGCTTCGGCACGTTCGAGCCCAATGACACGATCTCCCGGGCCGAAGCCGCCGCCATCATTTCCCGCGTGGCGATCCCCAGCGAGCGGCGGAGCGTGACGCTGCTGGAGGAATTCCCATATAATAATCGTTCTATTGTGTTAGCGCTACCTGCTGGAACAATTGAAATACCAGATAATACTGGATCATCGTACATTTCTGATAATGCTATGGCTATTATTGCCAACACTACAGATAGTGCTTTTTGGGGGATTTCTATTACAGATATTTTCACTTCTGATTCCATCGAAGGCATTCTTTTTAATGGCTTTTTAGATCAAAATATTTTACTCACAAATATACATACTGATATTGTTTATTTTGGTTCTATTGTTGCATTCCGTACAACAGGCACAGCAACTTCATCATATTCTATCGAAAATTTCGTGTGTTATAATTATATTTATGGCAATACCCGCATCACAATTATGTTGACTTCCTCAGACAATGCTTTACTGACAAACATGGCCGATAATCTTCAGGTCTCCGGCAGCACTGTTTCCCCGAAGCTCTCGTGACGGGCGGCGGTAAGTTCCGCGATGCGTTTCCGCCCCGCGCCGCTTTTGCGGCGCGGGGCGGTTTTTTGCCGAAACGGCGTCTTTGGGGGCGCGCTTTTGCAAAAAAGCGGGAAAAGCGTGCGTTTCGACGGCCTTTTCCTTGCCAAAAGGACTTCTTTTCGCTACAATGGGGGGACAAGCAAAGGCTTTTGCGGAAAGGAAGTTTTGGAAGATGAAACGGATATGCTCCCTGCTGCTCTGCGCGGCGCTGGCCTGCGCGCTGGGCGCGCCGGCCCTGGCGGCGGAAAATCATATGAGCAACTTCGGCCCCACGAAGACCTACAGCGGCTTTTCCGATGTGTGGAGCGGCGCATGGTACGCCGGCGACGTGGAGACCTGCTATGAATATGGTCTGATGACCGGCTCCGGCGGCGGCAAGTTCACCCCCGGCGGCACGCTGACCGTAGCCCAGGCCCTGGCCATCGCCGACCGCATCCACGAGATCTATGCCACCGGCAAAAGCACCCTGAAAAACGGCGGCGGGGTGTGGTACCAGCCCTATGTGGATTACGCCCTGGAAAACGGCATCATCGAGCCGGAGGAGTTTTCCGCCTATGACCGCCCCGTGACCCGGGGGGAGGCGGCCCGCATTTTCGCTGCGGCCTTGCCGCCGGCGGAGGTCCACGCCATCAACGACATCGACCACCTGACGGATGTGCCCCGGGGGGACGACGCCTACAACGCCGTGCTGCTGCTCTATAACGCCGGCGTGCTCACGGGCAGCGGCCCAGACTGCCGCTTCCGGCCGGAGGAGACCATCACCCGCGCCGAGATCGCGGCCATCGCCTGCCGCATGGCTCTGCCCGCCGAGCGGGAGACCTTCGTCCTGCTGGACGGCCACGACCTGGGCGATGTGATCCCGGGCCTCGTGGTCTACATGACCGGCGCTGGGGCGGAAACGGAGGACGGCGCGTCCCGCGCCGTTCTGGAGAGCGCCGACGGCGTCTACCGCTGTCTCGCCGCCGCCGAAGCCGGCGCGGCGGGAAGCACTGTCACCGCCATGACGCCCAAAGAGGGCAAATACGCCCTCAGCGACGCCCTGGCGGCGGAAGGGTATACGATGGATATTTCCACCGTCCGCCCGGAGAACGCCGCCTTCGGCGACGTTCCCGCCTACCGCTATGAATTCCGCGCCGACGATGGGGAAGACCGGGAGCACCTGTGCTTCGGTTATGTGTTCGTGCGCGACGGGGCGCTGTGTACGGTGACGTTCCTCACGACCCGGGATTCCACGGAATTCCGCAAGGTCATCGCCGCGCCGGCCCTGGATGGGCAGACGGCGGAACTGACCTGAGGGGGGCGGGCCATGGAGATTTTCGACCGGTCCGCCCCGATGCCGGGCAGCGCGGACTGCGCCATGGTGCGCATCGACCCCATGACGGCCATCCCCCGGGACGAGGAACGGGCGGTGGTGCGGGAGCACATTCTGTCCCTCGCCGTCAACGGCCGCGCGCCGGAGCAGCTGGTCTGCACGCCGTCGGAACTGCCGGCCCTGGCGGCGGGCCATCTGCTGTGCGGCGGCATGGTGCGCGCCGCGGCGGACATCCGCTCTATTTCCGTCAGCGCCGACGGCTGCCGGGCAGCGGTGAAAACGGCGGCCGCCGCGCCGGCGCGCCGGCAGAAAATGGTGCCCACCACCGGCTGCCCGCCCGCAGGGCTGGATGGGTACGAGCCGCTGCCGGGGGATTTCTCCTGGGAACCCCGGTGGGTCTATGAGCTGGCCCGCATTTTCGGCGAGGGCGCGCCGCTGTACCGCGCCACTCACGGCATCCACAGCTGCTTTCTGATGCAGGACGGGGCCGTCCGTTTCTGCTGCGAGGACATCGGCCGCCACAACGCCCTGGACAAGGCCGTGGGCCGGGCCATGATCGAGGGGCTGGACCTGTCCCGCTGCGTCCTCTTTTCCTCGGGCCGCATCCCGGCCGACATGCTGGAAAAAGCCGTCCGCGCCCGGGTGCCGGCGCTGATCAGCAGCGCCGTGCCCACGGAGCAGGCCGTGGTCCTGGCGCGGCGGTACCATGTGGTACTGATCTGTTCGGCCCGGCACGACAGCATGAACGTATTTTCCGACAAAAGCATCTGGCGGCGGTAAAAGGAACAGCGCAGGCAAAAGCCTGCGCTGTCAGCGTGTCAAAAAGCCTCGCAGAGTTCCGCCGCCCGCAGGCGGCGGAAGAGAATGGGATCGTTTTTCCGGCGGCATGTACGTCGGAAAAACACTTTGCGCGAAGCGCGCGTCGAAGCGGCCGCCAAAGGCGGACAGCTGAGGCGCAGAGCGAAGCGAGACCCTTTTGCCGAAAAGGCGACAGCCTTTTTCGGCAGTTTCACAGCGCAGGCAAAAGCCTGCGCTGTTTTTATTTTATGTTGCCGCCGGTTCTTCCCCGTGTCCTTTTCCGTGGGGCAGGGCCAGGAGGAAAATGGTGGAAACGATCAGGGCGAAGCCCACATAGTCCATGGGCAAAAAGGCCACGTGGAGCCAGAAGACCGAGAGCACCGTGGAAGTCAGCGGTTCCGTGGCGCCGAGGATGCTGCCCCGGGCCGGGCCGATGCGCCCCACGCCGAGGAAATAGAGCCCGAAGCACAAAACGCTCCCCACCAGCACGATGGTGAAAAAAGCGCACCAGGCGGCCGGGTCGAAAACGCCCTCGGCATGGCTCCAGGGCCGGCGCAGCAGGCTGAGAAAAAGTCCGGCCAGCACCATGCCCCAGCCGGCGGCGGTCAGCGTGCCGCAGCGGCGGGTGAGACGCGCGGGCTGGATGGAATACACCGCCGTGGCAAAGGCGGAGGTCAGCCCCCAGAACAGGGCGGCGGGCGAAAGCACCAGGGAGGTGGGGTCGCCGTGGGTGGTGAGCAGGAAGGTGCCCAGCACTGCGAGAAACACCGCCAGCAGCTCGCTTTTCGCCGGCAGGCGGCGCTGGCGCAGGGCCTGCCACAGGATGATGAGCACCGGGCCCAGATAGCAGAGGATCGTGGCGGTGGTGGCGTTGGCCTCCCGGATGGTCGTATAATAGGAATACTGGCACAGCCCCAGGCCCAGCAGGCCGAAAATCAGAAGATCGAGAAAGTCCCGACGGGTGCGGAAGGGGCCGAGCAGGCCGGCGTGGCCTTCAAGGCGCGCCGCCGCCAGCACCATCACCGCCCCGGCCAGCAGCATGCGCAAAGGGATGATGAAATCCACGCTCCAGGCGCGCTGGTCGAAGAGAAACTGACCGCACACGCCGGAAAATCCCCAGGCCACGCCGGCGAAAATGCAGTAAAGGCAGCCCTGCCGGAAGGCGGCGCGCTCGTTTGCTGTCTGTTCCATGGCGCGCCCTCAGCCTTCCAGACCGAAAAAGCGGTTAGCGTTGTCCCAGGCGGCCTGTTCCACGGCCTCCGGGGAAAGGCCCTTCAGCTCCGCGATCTTTGCGGCGATAAAGGGGAGATTGCGGGAATCGTTGCGCTTGCCGCGGTGGGGCACGGGGGCCATGTAGGGGCTGTCTGTTTCCAGCAGCAGGCGGTCCAGGGGCAGGAAGCGCACTACCTCTGGCGCCCGACGGGCGTTTTTGAAGGTGACGGGGCCGTCAAAGCCCAGATACCAGCCCCGGTCCAGCAAGAGTTTCGCCTCTTCTATCGCGCCGGAGTAGCAGTGGAACACGCCGCGCGTGTTGGGGAAGGCACGCACCAGGTCCAGGCAGTCGCCGTGGGCGTCCCGGTCGTGGACGATCACGGGCAAGTCCAGCGCTTCCGCCAGGGCCAGCTGGCGGGCGAAGACCTCCTTCTGGAAATCCCGGGGCGGGTTTTCCTCCCAGTAATAATCCAGGCCGATCTCGCCGATGGCCACGGCCTTGTCCTCCTTCGCCATGGCTTCGACGGCGGCGAAATCCGCGTCGGTGACGCCGGCGCAGTTTTCCGGGTGGATGCCCACGGCGGCGTAGAGAAAATCGTACTGCGCGGCCAGATCCAGGGCGGCCCGGGAAGAGGCCGCGGTGCA
>CAJFFX010000068.1 GCA_904374485.1 Candidatus Pseudoscillospira falkowii
CAAAAGAGGAAGGCGGAAAAACAGGCGGCTGCTTTTCCGATAGAAATTGCACACGTCCCGGACTTCCAGGATCTTTTCTTCGTTCATAGGCTTTCTTCTCTTTTCAGCGCAGCCGCTTGTCGCGGCTGGGGATCGCGGCGATCAGCCGCTGGGTATAGGGATCCCGGGGGTGGTGGAACACGTCCTCCGCCGCGCCCGTTTCCACGATCCGCCCCTTGTGCATCACTGCCACCCGGGAGCACAGCTTGCGCACCACGTTCAAGTTGTGGGAGATGAACAGGATGCCCATGCCCCGCTCCCGATTGATCTTCTTCAAAAGCTCCAGGATCTGGGCTTGGATGGTCACATCCAGGGCGGTAGTGGGCTCGTCGGCCAGCAGCAGCTTCGGCCCGGACACGATGGCCGCGGCGATCATCACCCGTTGGAGCATGCCGCCGGACAACTCGTGGGGGTATTTGCGATACAGCTGCTCCGGATCGGGGAGTTCGGCCTCCGCCATGGCCTTCAGCGCGGCGGCTTTCCGCGCCGCCGCATCCAGCTTCGTGTGAATGCGCAGGCTCTCCTCCACCTGCCGGCCGATGCGCACCACCGGGTCCAGGGACGTCATGGGCTCCTGAAACACGACGCTCAAGTCCTTGCCCTGGATGCGGCGCACCGCGTCGCGGTCGGCGTTCAGCATCTCCTGCCCGTCCAGCAGGATGCTGCCGGAGCATTCCGTTTTTCGGCGGGGCAGCAGGCCGCTGATGGCCATGGCGGTCACGCTCTTTCCCGAGCCGCTCTCGCCCACCAGGCCCAGGATCTCCCCGTCGTCCATATGGAAGGACACGCCGTCCACGGCGTATTTTTCAGGCCGCGACAGGAAGCGGACTTTCAAATCGATAACATCCAGCATACACGTCCCTCCTCAGCGCCGGCGGCGCTGCTGCAGCCCTTCGCTCAGCAGGCTGAAGCCCAGGATCAACAGTACGATGGTGAAGCCCACAAACAGCGCATACCACGGCAGGCCCCGCAGGAGATAGCTCTGCCCGTCGGACAGCATGCGCCCCAGGCTCGGCTCCGTAGGGCTGACGCCCACACCGAGAAAGCTCATGCTGGCCTCCGCCAGGACGGCGTTGTTGAAGCCGATGGAAATGGCGGGCAGCAGCACGGGCAGGGCGTTGGGCAGGATGTGGCGCACCATGATGCGCACATGGCCCGCGCCCATGAGCCGGGCCGAGCGGATATAGTTGAGGTTCTTGCACTTGACGAATTCGCCGCGCACGATGCGGGCAAAGCTGGGGATGAACAGGATGCCCAGCACCCAAATGACGTTCCACTTGCCCGGGCCCAGCACGGCGATGACCACCAGGGCCAGCAGAATGCTGGGGAAAGCGGTGATGGCGTCGCACACGCGCATGAGCGCCTCGTCGCCCCAGCCGCCGAAATAGCCGGTGAGACCGCCGATGACCGTGCCGCAGACCGCGCCGATGGCCACGACGCACACGGCGATGAAAAACGTCATGCCCGCGCCCTGGAGCACCCGGGAAAAAATGTCCCGCCCGAAATTGTCCGTGCCCATGATGTGCGCCAGGCTGGGCGGCGCGCCCTTGCAGGCGGCGTCCATGGCACCGGGGTCGTAGGGCGTCCAGAAATAGCCCAGCACGATCAGCGCCGCCATCACGATGGTGATGGCGCCGCCTACATATAAAAACCAGTTTTTCTTTTGTTCACTGTATTGTTTCTTTTTCATAGCGCTTCCCTTGCTTTCAGGACCGGCTGCCGCCCCTTCAGTTCAGCCGGATGCGGGGGTCGATGCACTGGTAGAGCACATCGGCGATGAAATTGACCACGACCACCCACAGCGCCAGAATGACCACGATGGCCTGCACCACGGGGAAATCGCGGTTGGCGATGGACGCCAACAGCAGCCGCCCGATGCCGGGGATGGAGAACACCTGCTCGATGACGATGCTGCCGGCCACCATTTCCGCCACTGACACAGCGATGAACGTCACCACGGGGATCAGGGCGTTGCGCAGAGCATGCCTCCACAGAACGCCGCTCTTGTCCAGGCCCCGGCTGTAGCCCGTGCGGATGTAGTCCTGGCCCATCTGTTCGAGGATGGACGAGCGCAGCATCTTCACAGTCATGGCGATGCGCGGGATGGCGATGGACAGAGCCGGGAACAGCATAAAGCCGAGATACTGCAGCGGATGGCCCCGCACCGCGTCGAAATTGCCCGGCTGGAACAGGTGCAGGATCAGGCCGAACACGCAGGTGAGCAGGATGCCGATGAAAAACGGCGGAATGGACATGACCACCTGGTCCAGCACCGTCATGGCCTGATCCAGCACGCCGCCCTCCCGCCGGGCGGTGAGGATGCCCAGGGGGATGGAGACCACCACCGTCAGCGCAAATGCCATCATGGTCAGGATAAAGGTGATGGGCAGCTTTTCGCCCACCATGTCCGCCACCGGCAGATTATAGCTGTAGGACACGCCCATGTCGCCCTGCAGGAAATGCAGCAGCCACTCGCCGTAGCGCACCAGCAGCGGGCGGTCCAGCCCCAGGGTGTGCTGCAGCTCGGCGATCTGTTCGGGCGTGGCGTTGGTGCCCAGCATGGCCGTCGTGGGGTCGCCGATGAGCTGAAACGCAGCGAAGGCGAGGAAAGAAACGATGAACAATGTAATAATGAGAGTGCAGAATTTCTGGATCAGGTATTTCATTTCCTCGCCTCCTTTGCTGTAAATGGGTTCTTACTGCACGTATGCGATGTTGGACAGATCGAGCACGTAGAGCGGATAGAATTCAAATCCGGTCAGGTTTTTGTTGATGGCCACCATGTCCGCCAGGTCCTGGATATACACGTTGGCGGCCTCCTCAGTGAGGATGCGCTCGGCCTGCTTGAACAGCGCCGTGCGGGCGGCGTCGTCCGTTGTGGCGTTGGCCTGGGCCATCACGCTGTCGTACTCCGCGTTGGAGAAGTTGATCATGTTTTTCTCAGAATCGGAGGTCCAGCGCTGCAGCAGGGCGTTCGCCGTCAGGTTGGCCGCGTCGAAGCCCACCACGGTGGACTGGAAGTCGCGCTCGGTATAGGTCCGCTGGAGCCAGGTGTTCCACTCCACCTCTTCGATCTCCACCGTGATACCCACTGCGCCCAGCTGCTCCACCAGCACCTGGGCGGTGTCCACGTGGGGCGTGTAGTTGGAGGGAACGGTGATCGTCATGGTGAAGCCGTTGGGATAGCCGGCCTCCGTCAGCAGTTCCTTCGCCTTTTCGGGATCATAGGTGTAATAATCCGTCAGGCTGTCGTCGAAATACTTGGTGAAGGCCGGATACATGGAAGAGCCCAGCTTCGTGCCGTGGCCGTCGGCCGTCAGCTCAAGGATCGCGTCGCGGTCGATGGCGTAGCACAGGGCCTGGCGCACGCGAACGTCGTCAAAGGGCGCCACGGCGTTGTTCAGATACAGCGCCTGCACCAGATTCATGGTGCCCTCCAGCACATTGTACCGCTCGTCCAGATTCTGGGTCTGGGAAACCGTCAGGTGCATGGCCAGATCCACGGCGCCGCCGTTGAGGGCCGTCATCAGGGCCGAGGAGTTTTCATAGATCATGAACGTCACGCGATCCACCTTGGCGCCTTCGCCCCAATAGCCGTCAAACTTCTCCAGGACCAGGTTTTCCTGCACGCTGCGGGACACATACTTGAAAGGTCCCGTACCCACAGGGGCCGTGGCCTGGTCGCTGTAATCGTCGGGCACGATGTACACCGAGGCGACGTAGGCCAAAAAGTCGCTGTCGGGCTCCTTCAGGGTGACGACCACGGTGTTTTCATTCGCCGCCTCGACAGAGGCGACATTAGAAAGCGCCGCCCCCAGGGAAGAATCCACTGAAGTGGCGGCGCAGGTGTTGAAAGAATAAACAACGTCGTTCACATCCATGGGCGTTTCGTTGTGGAACAAAACGCCCTGGCGGATGGTGAAGGTGTAAACGCGGCCGTCCTCAGACACAGCGTAGCTTTCGGCCAGAGCTGGCTCGAAATCGCCGCTGGAGGTCGGCTTGTACAGCCCCTCGTATACGTTGAATAAGATCTCCCTGGTTCCTGCCGCGGTCATCTGATAAGGGTCAAGACTGTCTCCGAGATCCTGAGAAATGCCGACAGCAATCTCGTTGTTGTCGGCTCTGGAAGTGTTCGCATCGTCGCTGCCGCTGCCGTTAGACTTCGGGCCTCCGCAGGCGCTGAGTGCCATAGTCATCACAGCCGCAGACAGGAGAAGCGCAATGGTTTGCTTTTTCATTTGCTGTCTCCTTCCGCCGAACAAAATTCGGCGTTACAACTATTATGAACGACTCCCATTATTAAATTGTCTGGTGTAGTGTACTCCCTTTTTGGCCCGATTACAAGATATAAACGGGATTTTGGTGAAGTTTATTAAAATTCCACGGAAAATTTGTGTATGTTGTTGAAACCGTGCCGTTTCCGGCAGCCCGCGTCCCGGAAGGCTTGACAGATTTATTCTACAGCTGTAGTATAAATATAGATACTACACTTGTAGGAGGGATCGCCATGCTCCATCTGACAGACAGCGAATGGAAGGTGATGGGCGCCCTGTGGGACGGCGGGCCTCAGACCCTGGGGGCCGTTCTGGCACGGCTGGCACCGGACACGGGCTGGAGCCGCACCACCGTACATACCTATCTCACGCGGATGATAACCAAGGGTCTGGTAGAGGCCCGGGGCCAGAAGCCCCGCCACTACGCGGCAGTCCTGAGCCGGGAGGCCTGCGCAGAGCAGGCCGGGCGCACCCTGCTGGAGCGGGCCTACGGCGGCTCCGCCGGAAAGCTGGTGGCTTCCTTCATCCGCTCCGGCGCATTGAGCCCCGAGGAACGGGCGCAGCTCAAAGCGCTGCTGGACGAAATGGAGGTCTGACATGGGAACGATCTGGGCCTTTCTGCAGCAGACGGCGGCGGTCACCGCTGTCGCCCTGGTCCTGCTGCTGCTTCAGCGCATCTTCCTCGACAAGCTCTCGCCCCGCTGGCAGTACGGGGTGTGGGCGGTATTGCTGCTGCGCCTGGTGGTGCCCGCGGGCATCGCCCAGCGCAGCACAGCCCTGGATCTGTGGCCCTGGATCGAGGAACTGCGCGCCGGCGCGGAGCTGCATCTCTCCTCGGCCTACGCCTCCCCCTGGCGGGACAGTCTGCCCGCCTTTTTCTGGCCGGTGCCGCCCCGCGCCGCCCCCGCGTCGATCACGGACTGGCTGTTCGTTCTCTATTTAGCCGGCGCCCTTCTCTGCGTCCTCTGGTTTCTGCTGTGCGCCTGGCGGCTGCGCCGGCGGGTGGACCGTGGCGTGCCCGTGTCCGGCGAGCGGCTGGAGGCGCTGCGCCGGGTAGCGGAAACTTATGATCTCCCCCTGCCCCGCCGGGTGATGGAGTGCAAATGGGACCACAGCCCCTTCCTGCTGGGGGCTCTCCGGCCCACGCTGGTGCTTCCCATGGGCTGGGCATGGGACGACAAGGTCATCCTCCACGAGCTGCTGCACCTGAAATACCACGACGTGGCCGCCGGCTGGCTGACGACGTTTTTCCGCTGCCTGCACTGGTGCAATCCGATCCTCTGGTTGGTGTTCGACAAGATCGGCAGCGACCGGGAGGCGCTGTGCGACCAACGGGTGCTGGAGCATCTGGAAGGCGAGGACCGCCGGGAGTATGGCCGCCTGCTGCTCTCCATGGCCGACGACCGGGCGGTGCGCATCCCCGGGGCCACCACCATGGCCAACGGCAGCCGGGCCGTCAAGACCCGCATCCAGGCCATCGCCCGCTTCAAGCGCTTCCCCCGGGGCATGGCCCCGGTGTCCCTCTGCATCACCGCCATCCTGGCTCTGTCCCTGGTGGCGGGCTTCTCGTTCCAAACAACCGCCGTTCCCCTGGCCCCGGCGCGGGCCACGGCGGCCTCGGCCCTGGCCGCCAGCGCGCTGCACCGCCCGGCCACTGTCTCCGCCGCCCTGGAGATCTACGGCAAAGGCATGCTCTCCGGCCAGCAGCGCCACGCCGCCCTGATGTGCGCCGCTATGGTGACGCCGGAGGCGGACATGCCCACCCTGTTTTCCCGCTGGGAAGCGGAGGAAAGGGACAGGCGGACCGGCTGGAGCGCCGGTCCCCTGTTTCGCGGCCTGGTATCCGACGGCGACGGCGGCTATCTCTGCCAGGTATTCTGGTTCCGGGACGCAGAACTTGCAGACGGCGAAACGCCGCCGGAGGACCCCGCCGCCTGGCCCGTGGACTACCTCTGCCACACCGTATGGCTCCGGCAGGAGGACGGCCGCTGGACCGTGACGAAGCTGGATGAGATCGCCGGCAGCGCCCCGCCCCGGACCAACTGCGTCTGCGAGGACGTCCACACCCTCTGCGGCCCCGTCACCTGGAGCGGCGCGGCGGAGGGCTATCGCCTGGAGCTCTCCCCGGCCCATCTGCTGGAAACCGGCGAGGGTATGGTGGGTCTGGAAAACCTGCGGGCCTTTGGCTCCCCCGGCTTTTCCTTCACCCCTTCGGCAGACGCCGCGTCTCAGCAGGACCTCTATGCGCCTCTGGCCAACGCGCCGTTTTCCCTTTACTGGGACGGCACCCGCTACCGCCTGACCAACGAAACGGGCCGGCACACCCAGCTCCGCCTGCGCTTCACGCCCCTGTGGCAGGGGCCGGAAGGCTTGACGGCGGACGAAGAAAACCGGCACATCATCGATCCCTTTGACGAGGTCATCTCCCTGGAAGCCGGCGGCACCGTGCTGGACAACGACAGAAGCGGCGGCGGCTCCGGCAGCATCGACATGGCGCTTCCCCGCGCGCTGGGCCCCGACAGCTATGAAGCCGTCCTCACCACCCCCGCCGGCGAGGATATCACCCTGACCATGACGCCCCGCTGGACCACCCCCGACGGGCGCACCCTGACCTTGCCCGGAAAGGAGGATGCTGCATGATCCCCCGCGAAGTTTTTTACCCCATCGCCCGCCGGGCCTTCTGGGGCTATTTCCTGCTGCTGCTTGATTTCAATCTGACGCTGAACAGCGTGCTCTGCCTGCCCCTGCTGCCCAATGTCCTGGGCTGGTACCTCATTTTGCAGGCGGCCCGGGCAGGTGCGGAATACCGCCCCACGATGAAGCTACTGTTCCCGTTCTGCACCGCGCTGGCTCTTTACAGTCTGTTGCAGTTCCTGCCGGCGATAGATGCCATGGTGCCGGCCCTGATCGGCTTGTTCGTGGCCGTTGTGACCCTTTATACCCATTTTCAGTTTTTCACGGACCTGGCCGCCCTGGCGGAAGACGCCCTGCCTAGTGAGGCCGCCGCCGGCAGCCTGCTGCGTGGACGCACGGTGCTGGTGGTGTCCAACACCGCGTTCTATGCCGCCGGATTGCTGTCAGATGCGCCAGCGATCCTGCTGGCCGTCGGCGGCGCGGTGATGGTCGTCGGCTTCTGCTGCTTCCTCTATATTCTCTGGCAGCTCTGGCAGCTCCAGCGCGCCGCAGCAGCGCCCCACGCCGCGGCGTGAAGTTCATATATAAATTCCCCGGCATCATGCCCAAAAAGGCGACGACTACGCTGGTGCTGAAGGCCCCCAAAACCGAGAACAGCAACCGCGCGATCTATCTTCCCCGTGCCGTTGTAGAGGAGCTGCGGAAGGTAAAGGCCCAGCAGAAGGAGTACAAGAGGCTGATGGGAGAGGAGTATCACGACTGCGACTTGGTTGTATTCCAGCTCAATGGCCGTCCCTATGAGCGTTGTGTGATCGACAAAGCATTCTATAAACTCATCCAAGAGAACCACTTTCGCCCCGTGGTATTTCACTCTCTGCGGCACAGCAGCACCTCGCTGAAGCTGAAGCTGCGCCGGGGCAATATCAAGGCCGTCCAAGAGGATACAGGCCATGCGGAGGCCCGCATGGTGACGGATACAACGGATTTGACGCGGACCGCCAGCTGATTGCCCATGAAATGGACGCAGGCTTCTTTGCGAAGGTCGGAGCTGCGTCTACGGTTGAAGAGGTAGACACCGATATGCTGAGCAAGCTGAAAGCACTAATCCAGAGCCGGCCGGAGTTGGTATCCGAATTACTGAAAGGGACGGAAAAAGACGAGGGAGCAGGGACAGGGAACACTTAAATGTTGGCAAGTGTAGGCAAAACCCGGCATTCCCCGCCTAATTTCAGAGAAAAGTGTAGGAAAAATATACGTGCAGTCTCACTATTATTTCAAAATCGTGAATTGCGGGCAAAATACAAAAAAGGAGCCAAAACCGGTGGTTTTGGCTCCTTTTGGCACCCTGGAGAGGACTCGAACCTCCGGTCTACCGCTTAGGAGTATGGCGTGCCGCTTCGTACATCGTCCGCTTCATAATTTGCCTTATTGTTTAATCTGAAATTGTATTGCCTGGTTACTGGTCAAC
>CAJFFX010000069.1 GCA_904374485.1 Candidatus Pseudoscillospira falkowii
CGCGGCGGCGTGGGCATAGGACTTGCCGCGGCGCGCCACGGCGCCGATCACGCCGGCCACCGCCAGGGCGAGACCCACATAGCCCACCACGGCGATCACGTTGGACATGGTGACCAGCGTCTGCATCGTTCCCTGGACGAAAAAGCGGTAGCACATCAAAAAGTAGATCTCCGCCGCCACAAGGACGCCCAGAAGACCCAGGCAGCGGTTCAGGATCGCCGCTTCTTCCTTGGCACGGTCCGTTTTGCGCTGGGCGCTCTGGGCTTTGATCTGTTTCTTTTTCTCAAGGCTCTGTTTTTTTGCCATCTCTTTATTAAACCCTCCAACGGGAGCGCGCCGGTGCGCATACTCCCACTTATGATTTTTCAATAACAGATGTAGTTTACCAGATTTGTTTCCAATTTGCAAGGCAGAAATATTCTCCAGCCCCCCACCCCTCTCTCGGTTGAAACCGCGGGGAAATCATGGTATAGTAACATCAGAAAAACAGCGGCCGCCGCCGGTGGCCCTTCCGACGAAAAAGAAAGGGAAATTTCCCCATGAAAAAATGGTTTTTCCTCCCCCTGCTCTGCGCCGCGCTGCTCTGCGGCTGCGTCCGGGAGCCCTCCGCGCAGGAGCGCTCCGCCCAGGTCTTCGCCATGGATACCATGATGGACATCACCGTCTACGCAGACGACGCCGCCGCGGCCGAAAGCGCCCTCAGCGCCGCCGAAGCGGAGATCCACCGGCTGGACGGTCTGCTGTCCCGCCACGACGAAGCCAGCGCCGTCGCCGCCGTCAACGCGAGCAGCGGCGCGCCGGTGGCGGTGGATGAAGAGGTGCTCTCCCTGCTGGAGACCGCCGTTTCCTATTCCGCCCAGACCGGCGACGCCTTCGACATCACCGTGGCCCCCATTATGGACGCCTGGAATTTCACCGGCGACGCCCCCCGCGTTCCCTCCCGCGAAGAGCTGGACGCCCTCCTCGTCCACGTGGGCGACGAGCGCATCGTATTCGGCGACGGCACCGTGACGCTGGAGCCCGGCATGGCCGTCGATCTCGGCGGCATCGCCAAGGGCTACGCTTCGGACCGGCTGGCCGCCGTGTTTGAAGAACAGGGCATCGATTCCGCCATGGTCAGCCTGGGCGGCAATGTCTATGTCCGCGGCGCCAAGCCCGACGGCAGCCCCTGGCGGGTGGCCGTGGAAGACCCCAACGACCCCGGCGCTTACCTGGGCGTTCTGTCCCTGACGGACGCCTACGCCATCACCTCCGGCGGCTACCAGCGCTATTTCGAGCAGGACGGCGTGGTTTATTACCACATCATCGACCCCAAAACCGGCGACGTGGCCCGCAGCGGCCTGACTTCGGCCACCGTCATCTGCACGAACGGCACCATGGGCGACGCTTTGTCCACGGCCCTTTTCGTCATGGGCTATGACCGGGCCGTGGAATTCTGGAAAACGTATGAGACGGATTTCGACATGATCCTGATGGACGAGGACGGCACCGTCTATCTTACCGAGGGGCTGAAGGACCGCTTCGACCCCTCCGCCGCGGAGCACGACTATGAATACGTTTATCTCTCCAAAAACTAAAGTCCGGCTGCGCCCCTCCCCCTGGGACGCGGCGGTGATCGCCGCTGTGATCGCCGCCGCGGCGGCGCTGTTTTTCCTGCTGCTGCCGAGGGGCGCGGCGGCGAACGCCCTCGTCTGCACCGTTTCCCAAAACGGGCAGGTGCTGGACACGGTGGACATCGCTGTCGGCATGGCCGACCAGGAGCGGACTTACGGGGAATACGTGGTCGAGTTCAGCCACGGCAATATCCGCGTCAAAAGCGCTCCCTGCGCCAATCAGGACTGCGTCCGCACCGGCTGGATCAGCCGCGGCGGGCAGAGCATCGTGTGCCTGCCGGGCCGCTTCGTGGTGGAGCTGGCCGCCGAAAGCGGAGAAAACGACGACTTCGACATCGTGGTGAAATGAGGCGCCTATGAGAACCGACACCCACAAGCTGGCCCTGTGCGCCGTGCTGACGGCCCTGGCCCTGACATTATCCTATATGGAGGGCCTGCTGCCCACCGCCCTGGTCCTGCCCCTGCCGGGCTTCAAGCTGGGCCTGGCCAACATCGTCACGGTGTTCGCCCTCTATTACCTCGGCGCGGGCCCGGCCTTCCTGATCTTGGCGGCACGCTGCCTTCTGGGCGCCATGTTCGCCGGAAACGCCTCGGCGCTGATCTTTTCGCTGATGGGCGGCTTCCTGGCCATGGCGGTCATGGCGCTGCTGCACCGGCTGCCGGGATTGTCCATCTACGGCGTGTCCATCGCCGGCGCCGCCGCTCACAACACCGGCCAGGTGGCCGCCGCCGTGGTGACCCTGGGGAGCTTTGCCCCGGTGGCGTATCTGCCCGTTCTTTTGATCATTTCTCTTTTCACCGGCGCGCTGACCGGCTTTGTGGCCGCCCTACTCTTCGCCGCGCTGGACAAAACTTCCGCAGGGAGGGACCGCCATGGCTCTGCAGCTGACCCCCGATGAACGCAAGGACCGCGTGATCCAGCAGCAGCTGGACGTGATCCGCACCCTGACTGCCAATAACCTCAGCCGGATGAGCACGGATTTCTGGGGCCCCGCCGCCTCGCCGAAGCCGCCGGAAAAAGCCCCCGCGCCGGCGGAGAAGCCGCCCGCCGGGAAGGCAGACGCCGCCGCTTCCGGCGGCGCGCAGCCGGACGCGGCGCCGCCCGTGCCCGAAAAGGAGGACATCGCCGCTCTCAAGGAGGAACTCGCCGGCTACATCGGCCTTTCCGCCGTGAAGGGCGAGGTCACGAACCTCATCAACATGGCCCAGATCGAGCGCAAGCGCAAGGAGCACGGCCTGCCCTGCGCCGACATGTCGCTGCACATGGTCTTTTCCGGCAACCCCGGCACCGGCAAAACCACCATCGCCCGCCTGATGGCCCGCATTTACCACAGCCTGGGCATCCTGTCCCGGGGCCACCTGGTAGAAGTGGACCGCGGCGGCCTGGTGGCCGGCTATGTGGGGCAGACTGCCGTCAAGACCGGCAAAGTCATCGAAAAGGCCCTGGGCGGCGTGCTGTTTATCGACGAAGCCTACGCCCTCACCAGCGGCAAAGGCGAAAACGATTTCGGGCAGGAGGCTGTGGACACCCTGCTCAAAGCCATGGAGGACCACCGGGACGATCTGGTGGTCATCGTCGCCGGTTATGACGGACTGATGGAGGAATTCGTCCACAGTAACCCCGGCCTGGAGTCCCGCTTCAACCGCTATCTCCACTTCGACGACTACAGCGTGGAGGAACTGCTGGAGATCTTCGTCCGGCAGTGCCGCAGGGGCTGCTACGAACTGGACGAGGACGCCAGGCGCTCCGTGCGCCTGCTCATCGCCGAGCGGAACGCCGACGCCGTTTCCTTCGGCAACGCCCGGGGCGTGCGCAATCTGTTCGAGCAGGTGCTCACCGCCCAGTGCAACCGCCTGGCCTCCCGGGAAGCGCTGACCCGGGAGGATCTGATGAAGCTCACGGCAGCAGACGTGGACGCCGTCCGCGCCCTGCCGAAGGATAAAAAACTGTAAACCGCAGCGCGCCAAGCGAAAAAGAGAGGTGCTTTGTATGAGACTCGCCCGGCATGACGACCCCTGGGAAAAAGACAAAAATATCCCGGACCCCTGGGATTCCCCCCGGTACCGCCAGTGGGAAAAGCAGCTGCAGCGCCGGATCGGCCTGGAGGAGGACTGCGCTTTTTCCATCGCAAAGCACCACACCGCCGCCCCCGCTTCTCCCCGGACCGCCCCCCCGCGCGCCGCGCAGAGCCGCGGCGGCAGCGCCAAGAAATCCGGCGTTTCGGCGGTCTCCGGCTTCATCGGCGTGCTGTTTGTGATCATCCTGCTCTATTCCCTGGCCTCCGTGCTGCCGCTGGTCGCAGCCACCGGTCTCGTCGCCGGCGGCATCTTCTACTGGGTCCAGAACTACGCCTTCCTCCTGATCGTGCTGGCGGTGCTCTTCTTCGCTTTCCGCCGGGCGGGCAGGAAAGGGTAACTGCGCGCCGCGGCACAGCCGCGGGATTACAGCGTGCAGGCCGTCCCCGGCCCCCATGCGCAAAAACTTCATGCGCCTATGCGCATGAAGTTTTTTTCTGCACAAATCCGCTCCGTTCCCCGGGGCAAATTTTTATACAGATTTTCTGTTGACATTTCTTAGTTAGCTAACTAATATAGTAATACGCCAATAACATCCACCGTCGGAAAGGAGGCGAGGACTTCTGTGTGATGTTGAGCAGAAATGCTATATAGGATATGAAATCAAGGCGCTGTCCAACCTGATGCGCCGCCGGATCTGGGGCATGACCAGCCATCTGTCCGGCAATGCGGTGACAGAAATCGAAGGCGTGGTACTGGGCTTCCTGTGCCACAATGAAAACCGCGAGATCTTTCAGAAGGACATCGAAACGGCTTTCTGCGTCCGCAGCTCCACCGCCTCCCGCCTGCTCCGGCACCTGGAGGAGGGCGGCTTCATCGAGCGCCACCCCAGCTCTGCCGACGCCCGCCTCAAGCAGGTGGTCGCCACGGAGAAAGCCTGGGCACTGAACCATCAGATCGAGGAGCGCATCGCCGCCGTGGAAGCAGACCTCTCCCGTGGGATCCCCACGGAAGAGATCGAAGCGTTCATGGCCACGCTGCAGAAATTGAAGCAGAACCTGCTCTGATCCCGCCGCGAACGGCACGCCGTCCATTCGGGCCGGCGGCAAACGGCCCGCAGCAAAATCCCATCCAAGGAGGAAGAAACCCACATGAAGAAACGTCCCAGTGTGATCGGCACCCTGACGGGCTGTATCCAGGAATTCAAACGGGATACCATCCTGACGCCGATCTTCGTCATCTTCGAAGTCGCCTTCGACGTGCTGATCCCCATGGTCATGGCTATGCTCATCGACCGCGGCATCGAGACCGGCGATATGCACAACATTTTGTTCTACGGCGCGATCCTGCTCGTCATGGCCGTGGTCGCCCTGTGCTTCGGCGCCCTCAGCGGCCGCTACGCCGCCCGGGCGTCCACGGGCTTTGCCCGCAACCTGCGCCGGGAAATGTATAAAAATGTGCAGAAATTTTCCTTTTCCAACATCGATAAATTTTCCACCGGCGGTATCATCACCCGTCTGACCACCGACGTGACCAACGTGATGATGGCCTTCATGATGATCATCCGCATCGCCGTGCGCTGCCCCATCATGCTGATCTGCGCCTGGGTGCTGACCTTTGTGCTCAACCCCTCCCTGGCGCTGATCTTCCTGATCATCATCCCCATCCTGGCCGTTGGCCTGCTGCTGATCATGCGCACCGCCCACCCTCTGTTCGAGCGGGTGTTCAAGACCTACGACAATATGAACAACGTGGTGGAGGAGAACCTGCTGGGCATCCGCGTGGTCAAATCCTTTGTCCGGGAAGACCATGAAAAGGAGAAGTTCGGCAATATCTCCAACCGGATCTTCAAAGACTTCTCCCGGGCGGAGCGGATCGTCGCCTTCAACATGCCCCTGATGCAGACCTGCGTTTATGTCTGCATCCTGGTGGTGTCCTGGATCGGCGCCCACCTGGTGGTGGGCGGCAGCCTGACCACCGGTGAGCTGACGAGCATGTTCAGCTATATCATGATGATCCTGATGAGCCTGATGATGTGCTCCATGGTGCTGGTCATGGTCATCCTGGCCCGGGCTTCCGCCGAGCGCATCACGGAACTGCTCACCGAGGAGAGCGACCTGAAAAACGGCCCGAACCCCGTCGAGATCGTGCCCGACGGCTCCGTGGTCTTTGAAAACGTCAGCTTCAGCTATGCCAAGGACCCCACGAAGGAATGCCTCAAGGACGTGAACCTGACCATCAAGTCCGGCGAGACTGTGGGCATCCTGGGCGGCACCGGCACCTCCAAGACCACCCTGGTCCAGCTGATCCCCCGCCTGTACGACGCCACCGAGGGCCGCGTGTTGGTGGGCGGCATCGACGTGCGGGACTACGACATGGACGCCCTGCGCGAGCAGGTGGCCATGGTGCTGCAGAAGAACGTGCTGTTCTCCGGCACCATCAAGGAAAACCTGCGCTGGGGCAATGCCGACGCCACCGATGAAGAGATGGTCCGCGTGTGCAAACTGGCCCAGGCCGACCCCTTCATCCAGGAATTCCCCGACAAATACGACACCTATATCGAACAGGGCGGCTCCAATGTCTCCGGCGGCCAGAAGCAGCGCCTGTGCATTGCCCGCGCCCTGCTGAAAAAACCCAAGATCCTGATTTTGGACGACTCCACCTCCGCCGTGGACACCAAGACCGATGCCATGATCCGCAAGGCCTTCCGCGAGGAGATCCCTGACACCACCAAATTCATCATCGCCCAGCGCATCTCCTCCATCGAGGACGCCGACAAGATCCTCATTATGGACGGCGGAAAGATCGTCGCCATGGGCAACCATGAAGAACTGCTGAAAACCAGCGATATCTACCGCGAGATCTATGAATCCCAGACGAAGGGGGGCGACGAGAATGAATGAGCAGAGAAAACCTGCCGGCAAGCTCCACACCGCCGGGCGGCTGATGGGCTATGTGATGCGGGATTATAAGTTCCGCTTCTTCCTGGTGCTGGCCTGCATTTTCGTCAACGCCATCGCCACCGTCGCCGGTTCCATGTTCCTGAAGGTGCTGATCGACCAGTATATCGTTCCCCTGATGGCCATGGACACCCCGGACTTTTCCGGCCTGTTCCACACCCTGCTGATGATGGGCTGCCTGTACGCCCTCGGCATCGTGTGCGGCCTAGCCTACAACCTCATCATGGTCACCATCTCCCAGGGCGTGCAGAAGGAGATCCGCGACGCGCTGTTCGGCCACATGCAGAGCCTGCCCATCAAGTATTTCGACACCCACGCCCACGGCGACGTTATGAGTATCTACACCAACGATGTCGACACCCTGCGCCAGATGTTCTCCCAGAGCATCCCCCAGGCCGTCAACTCCCTGGTCATGATCATCGTCACCTTCGTGGCCATGCTGATCACGGACGCCTATCTGACGCTGGTGGTCATCCTGTGCGTCATCTTCATGCTTTTCGTCACCCGCTTCATCGTGGGCCGCAGCGGCAAATACTTCATGCGCCAACAGCAGAAGATCGGCACGCTGAACGGCTATATCGAGGAAATGATCAACGGCCAGAAGGTCGTCAAGGTCTTCTGCCACGAAAAGGAAGCCCAGGAGGGCTTTGACAGGGTCAACGACGACCTGTTCGACAGCGCCGACAAGGCCAACAAATACGCCAACATCCTCATGCCCGTCCTGGTCAACATCGGCAACGCCCAGTATGTGATCGTGGCCGTGGCGGGCGGCGCCCTGGCCATCACCGGCGTCGCGCCCGGCATCACCCTGGGCACCATCGCCTCCTTCCTGCAGCTGTCCAAGAGCTTCTCGAACCCCATCAGCCAGATCTCCCAGCAGGTCAACTCCGTGGTCATGGCCCTGGCCGGCGCTGAGCGCATCTTCCGCCTGATGGACGAAACGCCCGAGGAGGACAACGGCACCGTCACGCTGGTGAACGTGGAATACGACAGCGAAGGCAAGGAGCTGAAGGAAACCAGTGCGCGCACCAATATCTGGGCCTGGAAAGTCCCCCAGGCAGACGGCAGCTTTACCTACACCAAGCTCGCCGGCGACGTGCGCTTCGACCATGTGGACTTTGCCTATGAAGAGGGCAAGACCATCCTGCACGACATCTCCCTCTTCGCAAAGCCGGGCCAGAAGCTGGCCTTCGTCGGCGCCACCGGCGCTGGCAAGACCACCATCACCAACCTGATCAACCGCTTCTACGACATCGCCGACGGCAAGATCCACTACGACGGCATTTCCATCAACGACATCCGCAAGTCCGACCTGCGCCGGTCCCTGGGCATCGTGCTTCAGGACACCAACCTGTTCACCGGCACCGTGCGCGAGAACATCCGCTACGGCAACCTGGACGCTACGGACGAGGAAGTGGAGGCCGCCGCCACACTGGCCAACGCCGACGACTTCATCCGCCGCCTGCCCCAGGGCTACGACACCATGCTCACCGGCAACGGCGCCAACCTGTCCCAGGGTCAGCGGCAGCTGATCGCCATCGCCCGGGCGGCCGTGGCCGATCCCCCGGTGATGATCCTGGACGAGGCCACCTCCTCCATCGACACCCGCACCGAGGCCATCGTCCAGCAGGGCATGGACTCCCTGATGTACGGCCGCACCGTGTTCGTCATCGCCCACCGCCTCTCCACCGTGCGCAACTCCAACGCCATCATGGTGCTGGACCACGGCCGGATCGTGGAGCGGGGCGACCACGAGGATCTGATCCGCCAGCACGGCCTGTACTATCAGCTG
>CAJFFX010000070.1 GCA_904374485.1 Candidatus Pseudoscillospira falkowii
AGTCGTCCCAGGTGAAGATACCGCCGACGCCGCAGACGGGGAAGCCCTTGACGGTGCAGGTGGTCTCCAGCAGCTTGGGCAGGGAGAACAGCTGCCAGGGACGACCGATCAGGCCGCCGACAGCGTAGGGACCGCCGTAGAAGGAGCCGGTCTCGTGATCGATCCAGGCGCCGTAGAACGCGTTGTTGGCGGTGATGGCTGCGCAGCCGGATTCCTTGACGGCCAGAGCGACAGCAGCCTGGTTGACGCACTGCGGGGTGCACTTATAGATGATGGGCAGCTTGGTGGCTTCGGAGCAGATCTTGCCGATGTGCAGGACCTTCTGAGGATCCATGGCCAGAGGTGCGCCGACATCCAGCTGGGAAGCGACAGCGCCGAAGGTGGCGTGGGGGCCGCCGGTGTCGAGCTCGATGGCGTCGACGCCCAGGGCTTCCATATCGCGGATCAGCTCGAGCCAGGTATCGGGATCTTCGCCGATGCCGCAGACGGAGCCGATGAACATAACGTCGTTATCGTGGCACAGCTTCACCAGCTTGGGGCCTTCGTCGTTCATCCACTGCTCATAGGGCATATTGCTGAACATCTGGGAGCAGACCCAGGCGTCCTTCATTTCGGGGCCAAACTGCTTCAGGCTGTAGAAATAGGGGCGGGGCCAATGATGGGGACCGTCGATCTTATGGATCGTCTTCGAGGTCAGCCAGCCGATGCCCTGATCGACCACGCGCTTGGCGTAGATCAGCTTTTCGCCGTAGTCGCAGGAAGACACGCCGACGGGGTTCTTCAGTTCATAACCCAGGAAATTAGTTTTCAGATTTGCCATACGATTACCTCCATTCACTTTCTCCGTTTTTTCAATCTTCTTAAAATAAAGTTACATCATCCGGCCGAACTCCGCCTGCAGCCCGTAACTGTGAAAAATCTCAGCCACCTCATCAAGCTCTGGTTTTTCCAGTGTCCGGAATCTGCCGTAGGGGGAGCGCTTGCCAAGATAATGATATTTACCAGCCCCAAGGGTATGGAGCGGGTTAATATCGATGTGTTTTACCCCGTGGGCCACGGCGAACTTTGCCGTCGCGTGGATATTTTCGGGGTCGGCGTTGACGCCTGCGACCAGCGGAAGGGAAATACGCGTTTCCACGGTCGATGTGATGAGTTCTGCGTTTTTGTGGATCAGCTCGTTGGAAACTCCGGTCCATTTCTTATGTAAGTCCGGATCCATCTGCTTGATATCCAGCAGGACCAGGTCAGTATATGCCAGGATCTCCTGCAATAGTCCGCTGTCGCCGTAGCCGGTGGTGTCCAGCACGGTGCCGATGCCCTGCTCCTTGCAGCGGCGGAAGATCTCCAGGACGAACTGGCCGTTCATCAAGGGTTCGCCGCCGCTGATGGTCACGCCGCCGTCCTTTCCGTAAAAGCACTTGTCGCGCTCGATCACCTTCATCAGCTGATCGGTGGTGTACCACTCGCCGGAGATCTGGAGGGCGTTGTATAGACAGACGTCCACGCAGAGCATGCAGCGGTCGCACAGCTTGCGGTTGATGCGGAAAGGCGACGTGTAGTGGGAACTGATGGCTTTCTGGGGACAGGCAGCTTCGCAGGCGCCGCATCTTCGGCAGCGGTTCGCCATGTAGAAAAGCATCTGCTTTTTCTCAAAGGTCTCCGGGTTGGAGCACCACTTGCAGCGGAGGGGGCAGCCCTTCAGAAAAACCGACGTGCGGATCCCCGGGCCGTCGCGTGTCGAAAAGTTGGTGATCTCAGAAACCAGTGCCGACAAAGATTCCGCCATACGCGCTCCTCCTTCCGCACATTCGTTGGACCCTGGGCAGAGACGACTTAGGAAAACTTGTTGAAAATGCTGCTTTCAGAAGTTTCTCAAATGTCCTGACCTGCTTTCACTATAGCGCATACCGCAGTTTTATCAAGGGTTTTGGAGGATATTCCAAAATAATTGCAGCATTTGCAATGGGGGTTGTAATTACTCACAAAAACAGGCATGATTTGCGGGAAAAAGCACTATAATATATTTCAATTGATTTGATATTTTAATATAATTATTCACAATGTTTGCGGAAATGGCTTGCAATCAAATAGGAAAAGGATTGTAATGATTGCACAAGGAATGCTGGCAAAACAAACATTCGCTTGGCTATTTAGCCCACATAAACCATGGGGCTGTGGGACTTTCGTAGGAAAGTCCCGTTAAATGAGAGAGACGGATAGAAGCATATAGAGAGAGTAGAGAGAAAAGGGAGCAGGGCTTTGGTCAAAAAACAAAAGTCGTCACAAAAGGCCATGGCCTTTTGTGTGCGCGGACATTCTGCCAGCGCACACAAATCTCCCATTGTTCTCCCAGAAAGAAAAACCGCCGGCGCGGGGAGAGAACGCAGCCGGCAGGCATGAGCGGGCGGACAGCTGCGTATAAATAAGATACCGCGGACTGTTCGCGCAGGGGCCGAAGGACCGGCCCCGGAGAGAGAGTACATTGCACTTTGGCCGCAGCGGCACCTGCGGCGCAGGGTGTTTTGTAAAAATTTTATATTGAAAGGGTGTTGAAAGATGTTAGAGAACAAGGCAAAAATGCTCGGTGCAGTGATCGATGAGGATGAGATCAAAAGAAGAGGAAGCGCAGTATGGCCCTATGTTCATTTTAAGCCCGGCACGCCTGTCGACCCGGCAGAGATCGACAAGCTGATGAACGGCCTGGTGGATATCCATGTCCACGGCGCCCCCGCAGGCGGCTGGCTGGCAGGACGGCCCACGGTCGTACATACCACCATGGAAGCCAGCAAGGAGAAGGTCGGCGCTTTGGTCTTTAAGGATCACAACACTATGACCAACAATTTCTCCCAGATGATCAACGAGAGCTTCGACATCATCAAGAAGCAGAAGGAAGCCCTGGGCGAGGAATTCACCCCCACCAAGCTGTACGGCGGCATCGTCCTGAACTTCCCCGTGGGCGGCCTGAACCCCGATGCGGTCTCCACCTGCCTGGGCTACGGCGACTGCGTGGAAGTCTGGCTCCCCTCCACCAGCGCAAGATATCAGCTGGACAAGATCGCTGAAGAGCGCGGCGTGAAGAACGAGCGCGGCGGCGTCTATGTGTCCGAGAATCATGAGCTGCTGCCCGAGATGAAGGTCATCCTCGACATGATCGCCGACTACAACAACAACAGCGAGGGCAAGCGCTGCGCGCTGGCTGCCTGCCATGTGTCCAACGAAGAGAAGTTCGACGTTCTGCATTACATCAAGAAAAAGGGCATGGACATCGACGTGGTCATCGACCATATCACCCAGGAGCTGACCATCGCCACCGAGGAAGAGTGCCTGGAAATGATCGAGCTGGGCGCATACCTCGAGTTCGCCGAGACCAGCTGCGTTCCCTGGACGGGCATGCAGGACTGGATCATCAACTTCGACTTCTCCTTCAACCTGATCAAGAGCCTGATCAACAAGAAGGGTACCGATCACCTGCTGCTGTGCTCCGACAGCGGTCAGCCCAGCCACGAGTTCGTCCCCGGCTGGAGAAGCTTCCTGAAGACCCTGCTGGCTCAGGGCGTCGCCTTCGACGACATCAAGGTCATGAGCTGCGACATCCCCAAGAAGCTCACCGGCATCAAGTAAGAACGCGCGATCCGGGGCATTCCGGAAAGCGGACCTACAATTGAATTTGTTTGATTGACCATTTGTTGCTCTTTCATTCAGCCACCTCACCAAGCAAAATTCAGTTGAAATTGCATCACCTCGGATTTTGTTCACTGAAAAGGAGGTCAGCAAATGTCAAAAGATACAGAGAATACCAAGCTTCAAGGCGGTAGTATGACTGTGGTCGACGGCTGGGCAGTGGGCACCGGCGCTATGGTTGGCGTCACCGTGTTCGTTGTCAGCGGCACGATCTCGGGTATGGCGGGCCCGGCGGCCTGCCTGGGCTTTGTGATTGCCTGCCTGATCGTGTTCTTCGTCGCACTGTGCTATTGCGAAATCTCCTCGCTCTATCCCGGAGCGGGCGGCGCATATCTGTTCCCCAAGAAGGTATTTCCCGGCGAGCGCGGCGACGCGTTCTCCTTCCTCAGCGGCTGGTGCCTGTGGGGCGGCCAGGGCCTGGCGCCCGCAGTCGTCACGGTGGCAACCGTGGGCTATCTTTCCTCGCTGATCAATCTGATCACCGGCGGAGATCTGGTGCTGCCCACCGCGCCGGTGGCGTGCATCCTGACGCTCGTCTATTTCTTCGCCAACTGGTTCGGCAACAGCGGCGGCAAGATCGTTCAGGTCGCTTCCACGGGCGCCGTGGTGGCGGTGCTGGTGATCTTCATCGTCTGGGGCGGCATCAACATGAAGGCCGATTTGCTGACGCCCTTCGCGCCCAACGGCGTGATGCCCATCCTGGCGGCGGCGGCCATGTGCATTCTGTCCTTCTCCGGCTGGTCCACCATCCCCAACATGGCGGAAGAGTTCAAGAACCCGGCCAAGGACGTGCCGAAGGCGGCGCTGCTTTCCCTGGCGACCTGCGGCATCATCTTCGCGCTGTTCTGCTACGTGATGAACGGCCTGCTGCCCGGCGCAGAGCTGGCGCAGTCCGATTCGCCTCCCGTGGCGGCCATGAATACCTTTACCAATATCGGCGCGCTGATCATCGCCATCGGCGGTATCTGCGCCTGCATCTCCACCTCCAACGGCCTGATGATGTCCGGCAGCCGCATCCCCTTCGCCATGGGCCGCGCGGGCGACCTGCCCAAGAGCCTGGCTTCCGTCAACAAGCACGGCGCTCCCGCCGGCGCGCTGATCCTGACCATGCTCGGCCAGATCGCGCTGTGCCTGTCTGGCTCCGCCATCAACACGCTGGTGGCCCTGTCCGTCTGCGCGACTATCGTATCCTGGGTCATCACCACCGTCTGCGCCATCGTGGTCCGCCTGAGAGGCGAGAAGACTCCCTTCCGGGCGCCCGGCTATCCCATCACGCCGATCATCGCCGTGGCCGGCCTGATCTTCATGTTCACGCAGCTGGAGACCCTGGCGATCATCATGACGGTCATTTGGGTGGTTATTGGTATCGTGGTGTACTTCCTGTTCCGGAAGACCGGCCTGAAGAGCCACTGCAATCCCCACGAGGCGTAAGTTGTCTGCCCGTTTGAAAAAGAAGCTTTGATTCGCTTCCGATCATGAGAAATAAAGATGCAGGCCCACCGTATCCTACGGAGGGCCTGCGTCTTTTTCTCCCCGCGCGAAAACCGGCGGGTTGACGGAATATGGTATAATGGAATTCCAACTGTATAAAAATAAAGTAAAAAACTGGAAATCGAGAGGGGGTTCGGCCGCAGATAGAAACGTGCGCGGCACTTGGCCGCGGATGGAAGAAAACCAGGGGTTTTATCATGAGGGGGAAGAAGAAATGTCTTTTACGATTGCGAAAATGCTGCAGCTTCCGGCGTTTCGCGACGCGTCCGTTCTGGCGGGCGGCAAGGGGGTCAACGCGACCCTCGACGGCGTGACGATCCTGGAAAGTACGGATTTCCACAATGCGGTGATGAAGGGAAAGCTGGTTTTGACCAGCGCCTTTTTCCTGGACCTGTTCCGGGAAAGCGGCGTCAACTATGTGCTGGAATGCTACAAGCGGCACGCGGTGGCGCTGTGCGTGAAGGAGGGGGCGGCGGAGCAGAGCCTGCCGGGCAACATCCTGGCGGTGGCGGAGCAGCTACAGTTCCCGGTGATCATGCTGGATTCCGACGTGAATTTTTGCCAGATCATCAACGCGGTCACCTATGAGATCCTGCGCCGGCAGGGCTACAACCATACCCTCACCTATGAGGAAAACTTTTTCCAGGAACTGATCACCTCTGCCCAGGACCGGGATACGTTTTTCAAGCGCGGCGCCATGCTGGGCCTGCGCCAGGACGAGCGGCTGTGCGCCCTGCTGCTGCAGCCGGACGACGGCAAGCTGGCGGAGCCGGTGTGCCGCTTCTGCCGCGACACCTGGGAGCAGCAGTGCTACACGCTGACGAAAAACGGCCGGGTCATGGTGGCGCTGCGCCTGACGATCTCAGAGGTGGGCAAAAACTCTGTGATCGAGCTGGCGGGCGGCCTTTTGAGCGCGCTGGAGACGGCGTTCCCGGAGCATCAGTTCCGCCTGGGCATCGGGCGCTGCTACCGGGATCTCACCGATTTCAACAAGAGCTTTTCCGAGGCCTGCAGCGCCCTCAGCTTCAGCCTGCTGGCCCATTCCCAGAAGCAGATCTCCCATTTCGACGATCTGGGCGTTTACCGGATCCTGTTCGATTACAAAAACCGGGAGGAGCTGTTCCACCTGTATCAGGACACGGTGGGCACCATCTCCGAATACGACCAGAAAAATCAGACCGAGTATCTGAACACCATCCGCACTTATTTCAATCAGAATTACTCGATCAACAATACGGCGAAAAAGCTGTTCGTCCATTACAATACGATCCTCTACCGGCTCAATAAGATCAAGGCCCTGTTCGGCATCGACCTCAACAACGAGGAGGAACGCATCAATTTGTATGTCAGCCTGCGCGTGGCCGATTCCCAGGACCTGTGGAAGACGTTTTGAGCGAACGGGAAAATGCAGAAACGATCGGCCCGCCGCTCCCGTTTCGGGGCGGCGGGCTGCCGCTTGGGCGGAAACGGCGCGCCCGCCGGGGAAGTTTACAAACCGTTCAAAAAAGAAACACAATTTGGAAACCATTTCCGCCCCGCGCCGTGGTATGCTGAATATGCACCTGAGGGAGGGCGGCGGAACGCCGCCCGGCGCTGCGCCTTCGCGCGGCCATCCCCGGGGGCCCTACCCTTCGCCGCGGCCGGCCGGCCGCACAACGCTAATGACGGAGGGACAAAAGATCCTATGCCGCGGCTGCGGCGTGTTTTCCGGACTGCGCCCATGGCTCAGTCCGTTTTTTTTGACGTTTTTCCCCGTTTTCTTCCCGGCGGGGCGGAAATTTTCGTGCATCCGGGCCCTTTTTGTTTGCGGCGGGGCGCACTATAATAAAGCTGTTGTGAATTGCAGGCCGCCGGCGGCCTGGGGGAGATGTTATTTGTGAACAAAAAGCAGCTCGGAATTTTGTGCATTATTCTGGGGACACTGTTGTTCAGCATGATGGAGGTCACCCTCAAGGGCGTTTCGGCCCACTTCCATCCGTTTCAGCTGAACTTCACCCGCTTTTTCATCGGCGGCCTGGTATTGCTGCCCTTTGCCCTGCGCACGCTGCGCCGCCGAGACGCGGACGCGCCGCGGCTGGACGCCGCGGCCCTGGCGAAGATCGCGGGTCTTGGCTTTGTGGGCGTGTTCGTCAGCATGACCTTTTATCAGCTGGCGGTGGTCCACACCGACGCTTCCGTGGTGGCCGTGCTGTTTTCCAGCAACCCGGTGTTCGTGCTGCCTTTTGCGGCGCTGCTGCTGGGGGAGCCGATCTTCCGCCGCAATATCGCGGCCCTGGCCCTGGAGATCCTGGGCATCCTGATCATCGTCAGCCCCTGGAATATGCAGCTGGATCCCTATGGCGTCCTCTTTGTGCTGCTGGCCGTGCTGGCTTTCGCGCTGTACGGCGTGTTGGGGAAACGGGAAGGGGCGAAATTCGGCGTGTTCGTCACCACCTGCTTCGGCTTCCTCTTCGGCAGCGCCGAGATGATAGCGGCGGCGCTGCTGACTCATCTGCCGCCGGTGGCGGCCCTGCTGGAGGCCGGCCCCCTGCGCGATTACGCCAACATCCCCTTCTTTTCCGGATACAGCCCCGAGATCCTGCCGGCGTTCCTGTTTGTGTGCATCGGCGTGACGGGCGTCGGCTATGTCGCCTATTTCATGGCCATGGAATGCACCAGCGCCGGCGCGGGCTCGCTGATCTTTTTCTTTAAGCCGGTCCTGGCGCCGATCCTGGCTTTGCTGCTGCTGCAGGAGGCGATCCCCGCCAACCGGGTGGCCGGCATTGCCGTCATCCTGGCCGCGTCGCTGATCAATATGGCTCCGGCGCTGCGCGCGGCGGCGCACAGGCGCCGCACTGCGCGGCGGGAAAAGGGCCTGCCTTCCTAATGCGGAGCATCATAAAAAAGCGGACAGCATGCTGTCCGCTTTTTTCGTTGCCGGAAAGGGCACGGGCCCTTCCGGCGGCTTTACCAGGCGGCGGGGCGGGTGGTGCAGGGGCGGCTGGCCAGGGCGAAGGGGCTTCCGTTTTCGCTGAATTCCACGAAGCGCAGGCTGTTGATATCGCCCACCACATAGCGGCCGATGTCCTGCTGGTAGATGACGAGGTAATTGTTGCCCACCTCGTAGAGGGTCCCTTCCCAGC
>CAJFFX010000071.1 GCA_904374485.1 Candidatus Pseudoscillospira falkowii
TGAATAAAACGAAGATCGGAGTGAAGAAGGGTGCCGGCAAAAAAGGAAACGGCGGATAAGGGGTTTGCGCAGCTGAAAAGCGACCTGAAGGAGCAGACTATCCGCCCGGTCTATGTGTTTTACGGAGAGGAGACCTACCTGCGGGAATATTATCTGGATCAGCTGCGCCGTGCGCTGATCCCTGCCGGGTTTGAGGAATTCAATTATCACAAGCTGGAGGGGAAGAGCCTGACGGTGCAGGCGCTGGGCGATATCGTGGAAGCGTTGCCCATGATGTGCGAAAAGACAATGGTCGTTGTGACGGACCTCGATATTTACAAGCTGAACGAGGAGCAGCGGACCCAGCTCATCGCCCTGCTTTCGGATTTCCCGGACTACTGCTGCCTGGTATTCGTCTATGATATCCTGGAATACAAGCCGGACCGGAAAATGAAAAAACTGTACACGGCCCTTCAGGACGCGGCGCAGATCGTGGAATTCAAGGCCCAGGGCCAGAGCGATCTGATCAACTGGGTGGGCCGGCGGTTCCGGGCCCTGGGCAAGGAGATCGACCGCCAGGCCGCCGAGCATCTGATCTTCACCTGCGGCAGCCTGATGACGGGTCTGATCCCGGAGATCGAAAAGATCGGCGCCTATGTGAAGGGGCCCAAGGTGACGGTCGAGGACATCAACGCTGTGGCCGATCCGATCATCGACGCCATGATCTACGACATTACCAACGAGATCTCCCGGGGCAATTACGACGCCGCGGCGGACACTTTGGGCAAGCTCCTGAAAATGCAGGAGGAGCCCATCGTGATCCTGGCGCTGATCGGCAAGGAATTGCGCCGGCTCTACACGGCGCGCATCGCCCTGGAAGGGGGCAAGGATCGCTACTGGCTCATGGATATCTGGAATATGCGCTCGGACTATCCGGCGAAGCTGCTGCTGAACGCGGCGAAGAACTTTTCCAAGGAATGGTGCCGGGACGGCATCGCCCAGTGCAGGAAGCTGGATGTGCAGATGAAGAGCCAGGCGGGCTTCGACAGCGCCGGGGAACTGAAATTTCTGCTGATGCGCCTGGCCCAGGGGGCGCGGCAATGAGCGCGGGCAAGCCGCAGGTGCGGGAAGTGATCCTGGTGGAGGGGAAATACGATAAGAACACCCTCGCCCAAGTGGTGGACGCGACCATTGTCACCACCGACGGCTTCGGCATTTTCAGCGACCGCGAGCGCCTGGCTTTTTTCCGCCGCCTGGCTCGCCAGCGGGGCCTCATCTTGCTGACGGACAGCGACGGCGCCGGCTTTGTGATCCGCAATTTCCTCAAGGGCGCCATTGACAAGGAATGCCTCAAGCAGGCCTATATCCCGGATATCGCGGGCAAGGAGCGCCGCAAGCGCCGCGCGGGAAAAGAGGGCAAGCTGGGCGTTGAGGGTATGGACGCTTCCGTGCTGCTGGAAGCCCTGCGCCGCGCCGGCGCTACCATCGACGGCGCGGAGCCCCCCCGCGGGCAGGCCATCACAAAGCAGGATCTCTACGAGCTGGGCCTTTCCGGCGGAAAAGACAGCGCGGCGCGCCGGACGCAGCTGATGCGCCATCTGTCCCTGCCGCGGCGCATGAGCGCCAACGCACTGCTGGAGGCGCTGAACGTGCTGCTGGACGCCGCCTCCCTGCGTACATGCTGCGCGCAGCTGTTTGAGGGCGGAGAGGAAAACTGAATCGAGACCGAAGGAAAGCCGCCGGGCGCAGCCCGGCGGCTTTTTGCCGTGTTTCGCGCCGCTGCGGGAAAATTTTGACAAATTTTGCGGAAAACGAGAAAAAACGAGAGATTTCGCCGCGCGCCTTTTGTTACAGTATGGGCGAAAGGAGGGATGCGGCATGACGGAAATTCTGGTCGGCGTCCAAACGGCGGAGGGAGCGGACGGGAAAACGCATCAGTTTTCCTACTATCGCCTGGAAGACGGGCGGGGATACGGCATCTGTATCCGGGACGGCAGCGGCGGCGTGGCTATGGCGCCCGGCGTGACGACGCGGCGCAGGAAGATCGATGCCCTGCTGCGGCGCATGGTCCGCGGCGCAGTCTCCCCGGCGTCGATGCGCGACGTAGTGGAGGACTGGCTGGCCGAGTAAAGAAAAACCCCGTTGGCGGCGGAAAATTTATGCGGAAGGGAGAAAAGTACCTTTTGGTGGTATTCTTTGTTCACTTTGGTTGCATTTTACCACCAAAAGGGATATAATAATGGCCGCTGATGCCGATAAACGCGGCATCCTGCATCGTATTCAGTATTGTCAGAGGAGTGAGCAAATGGCTGAGGAGACGAAGAAGGCGGCCGGAGAAGAAACGGCGGAAGCCAGGAACTTCATTCATGCCCTGATCGAGGAGGACATCGCCCCCGGCGGGCAGTACGAAGGGATGACGGTACACACCCGTTTCCCGCCGGAGCCCAACGGATACCTGCATATCGGCCACTGCAAGGCGCTGTGCATCGACTTCGGCACGGCGGAAAAATTCGGAGGCATGTGCAATCTGCGCATGGACGACACGAACCCCAGCAAGGAAGACACGGAGTATGTGGACGCCATCCAGGAGGATATCCGCTGGCTGGGCTTCACCTGGGACGACCGGTTCTATTATGCGTCGGACTATTTTGAGCAGATGTATGAGTGCGCCGTGGGCCTGATCCGCAAGGGCCTGGCCTATGTCTGTGAACTGTCGCCCGAGCAGATGCGCGAAATGCGCGGCGATATCAACGCCCCGGCCCAGTGCCCCTATCGCGACCGTCCCATCGAGGAGAGTTTGGACCTCTTCGAGCGCATGAAAAACGGTGAATTCCCCGACGGCACCATGACGCTGCGCGCCAAGATCGACCCCACTTCCGGCAATTTCAACCTGCGCGATCCGGTGCTGTACCGTATCAACCACGCCCATCACCACCGCCAGGGGGACAAGTGGTGCATCTACCCCATGTACGATTTTGCCCACCCCATCGAGGATGCGCTTGAGCATATCACCCACAGCCTGTGCTCCCTGGAATTTGAGGCCCACCGCCCGCTGTATGACTGGGTGGTGGAGCACTGCGACCTGCCGGCAAAACCCCGGCAGATCGAGTTTGCCCGCCTCGGCATCGACCACACGGTCATGAGCAAGCGCAAGCTGCGCGCGCTGGTGGAAAACGGCCTGGTCTCCGGCTGGGACGACCCCCGGATGCCCACGCTGTGCGGCCTGCGCCGCCGGGGCTACACGCCCGCGTCCATCCGCAATTTCTGTGAGCGCATCGGCGTGGCCAAATCCGCCAATATCGTGGAATATGCGTTCCTGGAGCACTGCCTGCGGGAAGATCTGAACGAAACGGCCCAGCGCGTCATGGCGGTGCTGCGCCCGGTCAAGCTGACCATCACCAATTACCCCGAGGGACAGACGGAGCGCGTCACGGTGGAAAACAACCCCGTGGACCCCTCTGCCGGCACCCGGGAAGTCACATTTTCCAGAAATCTCTGGATCGAAGCGGAGGACTTCCTGGAAACGCCGGTGCCCAAGTATAAGCGCCTTTACCCTGGCGGACCGGAATGCCGCCTGAAGGGCGCCTATCTGATCCACTGCACCGGCTGCGTCAAGGACGCGGAGGGCCGTGTGACGGAGGTGTTGTGCGAATATGATCCCATGAGCCGCGGCGGCGACCCGGCCGATGGCAGAAAGGTCAAGGGCGCCACGATCCACTGGGTGGATGCGGCCACGGCGGCGGACGCCGAGGTGCGGCTCTACGACAATCTCTTCCTGGATGAAGCGCCCGACGCGGCGGACAAGAACTTCCTGGATTGCCTCAACCCCGAATCGCTGACGGTGCTGGAGCACTGCAAGGTGGAAGCGTGCCTCGCCGGCGCGCAGGCTCCCGCGCATTTCCAGTTCTTGCGCCAGGGCTATTTCTGCCCGGACAGCCGCGACAGCGGGCCGGAGCATCTGGTGTTCAACCGGAGCGTCAGCCTGAAGGACAGCTTTAAGAAATAAGGGGAAGGATCATGAAAAAGATACTCGTTTTTCTGGCCGACGGCTTTGAGGAGTGCGAAGGCCTGATCACAGTGGATATCCTGCGCCGGGCAGGTTTTGCGGTGACCACCGCCTCCATTATGGAAGGCCGGAAGATCACATCTTCCCACGGCGTGGAGTTGTTTGCCGACGCCATGGCCGGCGAGATCGACCCGGCGGCTTACGACGGCGTCGTCCTGCCCGGCGGCATCCCTGGCACGCCGAATCTGGCGGCCTGCCCCATCGTGCGGAAGACTTGCAGCGCCTTTGCCGCTGAGGGCAAGCTGGTGGCGGCGATCTGCGCTGCACCCAGCATCCTGGGCGGTCTCGGCCTGCTGCAGGGCAAGAAGGCAACGGTGTTCCCCGGCATGGAGAACACGCTGACGGGCGCTGTGCCCACGGCGGGCGAAACGGTGCGCGACGGCAGCGTGATCACCAGCCGCAGCATGGGCACGGCCATCCCCTTCGCCCTGGAGATCGTCGCCTATTTTGAAGGCCGCAGCGCCGCGGCGGATCTGGCACGCGGCATCTGCTACGAGCATTTCAGCTGAGACGGCGCCCTGAGAAAAATCAACACAGCCCCTGCAGAGGGATGCGGCGCTGGGCCGCGTTCCCTGCGGGGGCTGTGTTTTGTGTGAAAAGGCAGGGCCCCTTCCGCGAACTGCGCGGAAGGGGCCGGATCCAAATGAGTAAGTCTATAAGCCGGGTTCTGTATTTGACAGTCATCTATCTCGACGCATCGTTGCCGGTGCGCTCAAGCCACCTCCTGAGAACGGCCGGGCAAGCCATGTGTTCTCCCACGGTGTTGCTCCGGATAGAGTTTACAGCGTTTCTGTGTTGCCACAGAAACGGGTGAGCTCTTACCTCGCCTTTCCACCCTTACCTCGTCGTCGCAAGCTCCACATCCTTCGCTTCCGCCTTGCGGCGAAAGCTCACTCGTTCCGCTGCTCCTCCTCTTCCGGAAAGAACCGCTTCGCTGGGTTCTTTCCGGAGTTGGGGAAGCGCGGGTGGCGCAAGCTCCACATCCTTCGCTTCCGCTTTGCGGCGAAGCAAAAAACATGGAGCTTGCGGCGACGGGCGGTATATCTCTGTTGCACTTTTCCTGAAGTCGCCTTCGGCGGGCGTTACCCGTTATCCTTGCCCTGCGGAGCCCGGACTTTCCTCACAAACGGCCTTTCGGCGCTGCCTGCGCGACTGTCTGGCTTACTCGAAAAATTATTTTATCGGATGGCGCGATGAAAGTCAAGATTTGATTGAAAAGCGGCGGCGGTTAGGGTATAATCGAAACTGGTATTTTATGTGAAGAGAAAGGATCTCAGCGTATGGGACTCAATGAGTATTTGGATTCTTTGAAAGGAAAGCGCGTGGCCGTCATCGGCATCGGCGTGAGCAACACGCCGCTGATTGAGCTGCTGCTCGGATATGGGATCTCGGTCACGGCCTGCGATAAAAAAGAGCGCGGCGCCTTCGGCGACCTGGCGGACCGCCTGGAAAAATGGGGCTGCCGGCTGCAGCTGGGCGAAACGTATCTCCAGGGGCTCGACCAGGATGTGATCTTCCGTTCGCCGGGCATCCGCCCCGATATCCCGGAATTCCTGGCGGCGGCCCAGAGGGGCAGCACGATCACCTCGGAGATGGAAGTCTTTTTCGACGTTTGCCCTTGCCACACCATCGGCGTGACCGGAAGCGACGGAAAGACTACCACCACCACCATCATCGCAGAACTGCTGAAGGCCGCGGGCAAAACAGTCTATGTGGGCGGCAATATCGGCCATCCGCTGCTCTCGGAGGTCACGAAAATGAAAAACGGGGACTATGCGGTGCTGGAGCTTTCCTCTTTCCAGCTGCTGACTATGGAAAAAAGCCCCGAGATCGCCGTGGTCACCAATCTGGCCCCCAACCACCTCAATGTCCACAAGGGTATGGAGGAATATGTGCGCGCCAAGGCCAATATTTTCCTGCATCAGAACGTGGCGCAGAAGGTGATCCTGAATTATGACAACGACCTGACGCGGGCTTTTGCCGATCAGGCTCCGGGCAAAGTGGTGTTTTTCAGCCGGAAAGATCCCCAGCACGGCGATGTGGTCCTCCGGGACGATGTGATCACCGTGAAGGAGGGCGCGTCCGCGCGGGCCGTTCTGCCGGTGCGGGATATTGCCATCCCGGGCGTTCACAATGTGGAGAATTACATGGCTGCCGTCGCGGCGGTGGACGGTCTGGTGGACGACGAAGTGATCCGCACCGTCGCGGCGTCCTTTGCCGGCGTAGAGCATCGTATCGAGTTGGTGCGGGAGCTGCACGGCGTCCGCTATTACAACGATTCCATCGCCTCCAGTCCCACCAGGACCATCGCCGGCCTGCGGTCCTTCCGGCAGAAGGTGATCCTCATTGCCGGCGGCAAGGATAAGGACATTCCTTACGACGCCTTGGGGCCGGAGATCGTGGAACACGTGAAGTTCCTGGTCCTGACCGGCGGCGACGTGCTGGGCTCCACGGTGCCGAAGATCTGCACCGCCGTGCTGAACGCGCCGGGCTACCATGCCCAGGACCTGCCGGTCCTCTTTGTGGACGATTTCGACAAAGCTGTGCAGGCTGCGGCGGCCCATGCCCAGGAAGGAGATGTGGTGCTCCTGTCGCCGGCCAGCACCTCCTTCGACAAATTCGCCAATTTCATGGAGCGGGGCAACCGGTTCAAGGCGATCGTAAATCATTTGGAGTAAGGAAAAACGAACGATGAATTTATTTGGTTTTGACGACAAGGTTCTGGCGCTGCGCGCCCGGGCCCAGGCGGATATCGCTCCCATGTTCGAGCGGATCGACGCTGTGGCGGAGCACAATGCCCAGAAGGTCCTGGCGGCCTTCCAGAAACACCGGGTAGCCGAGCATATGTTCGCCGGCACCACGGGCTACGGCTACGACGACCGGGGCCGCGATACCCTGGAGCGCATCTACGCCGATATTTTCCACACGGAGGACGCGGTGGTGCGCATCCAGTTTGTGAACGGCACCCACGCCATCACCTGCGCGCTGTTCGGCAATCTCCGCCCCGGAGATACGCTGTGCTATGTCACCGGCGAACCCTATGACACCATCCAGAGCGTCATCGGCATCACCGGCAATGAGCCGGGCAATATGAAGGAGTACGGTATTTCCTACCGCCAGGTGGAACTGCGCGCCGACGGCACGCCCGACGAGGCGGCCATTGCGGAAGCCGTGCGCGGCCAAAGCGTGAAGATCGCCATGATCCAGCGCTCCCGGGGCTATTCCACCCGGGATTCCCTCTCGGTGGAGACCATCGGGAGGCTGTGCGCCTGTATCCGCGCGGCCAATCCCGGCTGCGCCATCATGGTGGACAACTGCTACGGCGAGTTTGTGGAAGAGCTGGAGCCGACGGATGTGGGCGCCGATCTGGTGGTGGGTTCCCTGATCAAAAACCCCGGCGGCGGCCTGGCCCCCACCGGCGGCTATATCGCCGGGCGGCACGACCTGGTGGAGGCCGCCGCGGCGCGGCTGACGGTGCCCGGCATCGGCAAGGAGTGCGGCAGCACCCTGGGCAACAACCGCGCGCTGTATCAGGGATTGTTCCTGGCGCCCCACACCGTGGCCCAGGCGCTGAAAACGGCGGTGTTCTGCGCCCGCGTCATGGAGCTTTTGGGATACGATACGTCGCCTGCCTCCGACAGCGTGCGCCACGACATCATTCAGATGATCTCCTTCGGCGCGCCGGAGCCGATGAAGGCCTTTATCCGCGGCATCCAGTTCGGCTCCCCGGTGGATTCCTATGTTACGCCGGAGCCCTGGGACATGCCGGGCTACG
>CAJFFX010000072.1 GCA_904374485.1 Candidatus Pseudoscillospira falkowii
TGATCGTTTCGGCGCACTCTTCGCCCACCTTTTTCAGGATCTTGTCCAATCCCTTTTCAAAAAGATAGCAGGTGTAGGACCCCTCCATGGGTTCCGCGCGGCGCTGGGCGATGACCTGCTCCATCTGTTCAAAAGAATTCATGCTTCATCCTCCATGATCGTATTGAAAAAGCAGCTCCTGCTGCCGGTGTGACAGGTCGGCCCGTCAGCATGGCAGAAGTACAGCAACGTGTCGGTGTCGCAGTCTGTGACCATTTTGACCACGTGCAGGAAATTGCCGCTGGTCTCCCCTTTGTTCCACAGCTTTCCGCGGGAGCGGGACCAGAACCAGGCCGTTTTCGTTTTCAGCGTCAGTTCCACCGCTTCGCGGTTCGTAAAGCCCAGCATCAGGACCATCTTATCCTCCGCATCCTGGATGATGACCGGGATCAGATCCGATTTTTCAAACAGTTTGTCAAGATCAAATGCCATGCTCCGCACCTCTCACAGCCGCACGGGGATATGCTTCCCGTGCAGATATTCCTTGACCTGCCCCACCGTCAGCTCCCCGAAATGGAACAGCGATGCGGCCAGGGCGGCGTCTGCCCCGGTCTCCTCGAACACCTCGGCAAAATGGGCCAGGCTGCCGCAGCCACCGGAGGCAATGACCGGAATGTGGACCGCTTCCGTCACCAGGCGGAGCATGGGCAGGTCAAAACCGGCCTTGGTGCCGTCGGCGTCCATGCTGGTCAGCAGGATCTCGCCGGCGCCGCGCTTTTCCGCGTCGACCACCCATTCCAGAAGATCGACGCCGGTGAATTTCCGCCCGCCGGCCACCACGATCTCATAATGCCCATCTTCACGCCGCTTGGCGTCCGCCGCCAGCACCACACACTGGCTGCCGAAGCGGTCCGCCGCCCGGGAGATCAGCGTGGGGTCGCCGACCGCCGCGGAGTTGATGCTGATTTTGTCCGCGCCGGAGCGCAGCAGCAGCTGAAAATCCTCCAGCGTGCGGATGCCGCCGCCCACGGTCAGCGGCACGAACACCTGCTCCGCCGTGCGCTCCACCACGTCGGCCACGGTTTTGCGGTCCTCGTGGGTGGCGGTGATATCCAGAAACACGATCTCGTCCGCCCCGGCGTCGCTGTAGTATTTCGCCAGTTCCACCGGGTCACCGGCGTCGCGGATATTGACAAAGTTGACGCCTTTGACCACGCGCCCGTCCTTGACGTCCAGGCACGGGATGATCCGTTTTGCTAACATTGCTCCCCCGCCTCTCTAATGGCTTCTGCCAGATCGATGGTGCCCGCGTAATAAGCCTTTCCGATGATGGCGCCGTACACGCCGAGATCCCGCAGACGGCGGATATCCTCCAGCACCGCCACGCCGCCGCTGGCGACGATCCGGCAGGCGACCGCCCCGCGCAGCTTTTCAAGCCACCCGAAGGACGGCCCGGAGAGCATGCCGTCGGTGGAGATGTCGGTGAAGACGATGGTCTCCACGCCGGCATCCTCCATCTCTTTGGCAAAATCCAGGCAGTTCAGGCCGGAATCCTTTTCCCAGCCGGAAACACGCACCGTTCCATCCAAAGCGTCGATGCCCACGGCGATCCGCGGGCCGTACTGCGCCACGGCCTGCCGCAGGAAAGCCGGATCGCTGACCGCCGCAGAGCCGATGCAAAGCCGCTCCACGCCGCTCTCGTCCGCCGCGCGCAGGTCTTCCATGGTGCGCAGGCCGCCGCCCATTTCGATGCGAAGGCCGCTCTCCCGGGCCACAGCGGCCACGATCTGCGCATTGACGCGTACGCCGCTGCGGGCCCCGTCCAGGTCTACCATATGGATCCAGCGCGCCCCGGCGTCCCGGAAAGCCAGAGCCGTGGCCACCGGGTCCTCCGCCACTTTATGGGCGGTACCGAAATCCCCTTTTTGCAGGCGGACGCACATTTGATCCTTCAAATCAATGGCCGGTTCAATGATCATTTCTGCAACCTCACAAAATTCTTCAAGATCGCCAGGCCCACCTCGCCGCTTTTCTCCGGATGGAACTGGGTCCCATACACATTCCCGCTGCCCACGGCGGCCACGACCTCCGCACCGTAATCCGTCACAGCATAGACGTTTTCCGGCCGCTCCGCCACCGCGCTGAAGGAATGGACAAAATAGACGTACGCCCCCTCGTCGATTCCCTCAAACAGCGGCGAGGACGTGGTGAAATGCAGGGCGTTCCAGCCGATATGGGGCAGCTTCAGCGCCGTCGGGATGCGCGCCACTTTTCCGGGGACAAAATCAAGGCCCCGGGTCAGGCGCCCCTCCGCGCTGCTGCTCATCAAAAGCTGCATGCCGAGGCAGATGCCGAGGATCGGCTTTTTCTCCGCCATGCGGTGCAGCACGGCGGGCAGGGCGCGCTTTTCCAGTTGCGCATAGGCGTCCGGAAAAGCGCCGACGCCGGGCAGGATGATCCCATCCGCCTTTTCCAGCACCGCTTCCTCCGCCGTGACACGCGTTTCGGCGCCGAGATAATCCATGGCGTGCCGGATGCTGGCGAGATTGCCCACATTGTAATCCACGATCGCAGTGTAGCCCATCACAGCAGTCCTTTCGTCGAGCGGACCTCGCCGCCCTCGACCTGCTTTGCGTCTTTCAGCGTCAGGCCGAAAGCCTTGAACAATCCTTCGGTGATGTGGTGCGCATTGTCGCCGTAGAGTGCTTTCATATGCAGCGTCAGCCCGGCGTGATTCGCCAACGCACGCATGAACTCCACGCTCAGGCAGGTGTCGTACTCCCCGCAGCGCGCCTGAGGCATGGGGGCGTCGAACACCAAAAAGGGCCGGCCGGAAATATCCAGGGCCGCGAAGAGCAGCGCTTCGTCCATGGGCACATAGGCGCTGGCAAAGCGGCGGATACCGGCCTTCTCCCCCAGCGCGCCCTTGAGGGCCTCGCCGATGGCAATGCCCACGTCCTCCACCGTGTGGTGGCCGTCCACCTGCAGATCGCCTTTGGCGCGGACGGTCAGGCCAATCCCCGCATAAAAGGCGAAGGCGTGGAGCATGTGGTCAAAAAAGCCGATGCCTGTGTCGATCTCGACGGCGCCGCCGTCGAGGTGAAGTTCCACGCAGATATCCGTTTCCTTGGTCCTGCGCTCGATCTTTGCCGCTCGTTCCATGATGCCGCTCCCCCTTCACTTTGCCGCCGCGCCGTCCTCGAAACGCACTTCGATCGAGTTGGCGTGGGCCGTTAAAAATTCTGCCTTTGCAAAGGTCACGATGGATCGCCACTGCTGCTCCAGGTTTTCCCGGGAGTATTCCAAAATGCTCATGGATTTCAGGAAACTCTCCACCGACAGCGGCGAGAAGAACCGCGCCGTGCCGGAAGTCGGCAGCACATGGTTCGGGCCCGCCATATAGTCGCCCAAGGGTTCCGGCGCGTTTTCACCCAGGAAAACTGCGCCGGCGTTGCAGATCATGGGCAGCACCGCGCGGGGCTCCTTCGTGCAAATCTCCAGATGCTCCGGCGCGATCTCGTTGGCCAGATCCGCGCAGGTCTGCAGGTCGGGACAGACGATGGCCGCGCCGAAATCCCGCAGGGACTGGGCGATCACGTCTTTTCTGGAAAGATAACCCGTCTGGCGCACGATCTCCCCGTCCACCGCCCGGGCCAGTTCCTCGCTGGTGGTCAGCAGCACCGCCGAGGCCAGCACATCGTGCTCCGCCTGGCTGAGGAGGTCCGCCGCCACATACTTGGGATTGGAGGTCTCATCCGCAATGACCAGCACCTCGGAAGGCCCGGCCACCATGTCGATATCGATGGCGCCGTAGGCCAGGCGCTTGGCCGCCGCCACATAAGCGTTGCCGGGGCCGCAGATCTTGTCCACCTTGGGGATAAAGCCGGCGCCGTAGGTCAGCGCGGCGATGGCCTGGGTGCCGCCCACGCCGATCACCCGGTCCACCCCGGCGATTTTCGCCGCGGCCAGCACGGCCTGGTTCAGATTTTTCGTCGGCGGCGTCACCATGATGATCTCCTCCACGCCGGCGACCTTGGCAGGAACGGCGTTCATCAGGACGGAGGAAGGATAGGCCGCCGTGCCGCCGGGCACATAGATGCCCACCCTGGTCAGGCCCCGCACAACGCGGCCCACAATGCCGCCGGCGGGATTGCGCCACTCGGCGGAGCGCACCAGGAGCTTTTCATTGTAATCGCGGATGTCCGCCGCCGCCTGCTCCATGGCAGCGATCAATTCCTTCGGGCAGCTTTCATAAGCCGCGTCCAGTTCTTCCGCGGTGATCTCCCGGGGCTTTGCCCCGTCGAACTGCAAAGAGTATTTTTCCACTGCCGCATAGCCGTTTTCCCGCACATCCTGCAAAACGGCGGCGGCGACGGCGCTGATGCCCTCGCCGGTCTGCGCCGCCCGGGCGCGCATATCCTCGATCTGTTTCTTCTCGGCAGCGCCGTCGGCTTTGATGATTTTAAGCATGGCTCCCAAGCTCCTTTTCCAAGCTTTCAATGAAAGCGTTGATCTCTTTCTGATACAGCTTCATGCTGGCCGTGTTGACGATCAGGCGGGCGCTGACCGGGGCCACGTCCTCGATGACCTCCAGGCCGTTGGCTTTCAGCGTCGCGCCGGTCTCCACGATATCCACGATTGCGTCGGCCAGGCCCACAATGGGGGCCAGCTCCACCGAGCCCTCGATCTTGATGATGTGAACGTCCATGCCCTTTTTATCAAAAAAGGCCCGGGTCACATTGGGGTATTTGCTGGCGATGGTGCGCGTCCGGTATCCGCTGTAAAAATCTCGGTCCTTCGGCCCCGCCAAGGCAAACCGGCACCTGCCGAATCCCAGATCCAGCACTTCGTAAAAGGAATGGCCCTTTTCTAAAATGGTGTCCTTGCCCACGATCCCGAGATCGCAGACGCCGTGCTCCACATAGGTGATCACATCCGGCGCTTTGGCCAGAAAAGCGTCCATCGGGTAATTGGGCAGATGATGGATCAGCCGGCGGCCCGGCTCATGAATGGGCGTACAGTCGATGCCGACTTTTTCAAACAGCTCCACCGACTTGTCCTGCAGGCGCCCCTTGGTCAGGGCGATCTGTAAACGGTGCATCCTGCTTCCCCCCTGTCAAATCGTTTCTTCGCTGACGCCGTCCCGGCGCACCAGCACCAAGGACGCGATCCCTTTTTCCCTCGCAAGGCGGCGGCTCTCCTCGACCGTTTCGCAACAGGAAAGCTCCGCTTCGCCGGGCGCAGACCGGCGCTGCAGCTCCATGGCCGCCGCCAGGCAGCCCGGCTCGTAATGGATCAGCTTTTGCGCGCGCTGCATCTCCGCTCCCCGCAGGGCGCTGGCCACGCCGTCCACGTCGATGGCGAAGCCCGTCGCCGGCGCGCTGCGGCCATAGCGCTCCATCAGGCAGTCGTACCGCCCGCCGGTCACGACCACATGGCCGTAGCCCTCCACATAGCCGCAGAAGACCATGCCCGTATAATAATCGATCTGATGGACCAGGCCCAGGTCGAAGCCGACATGCGCCTGCCAGCCCGCCGCGCACAGCTCCCGGTAGACCTGCTCCAGCTCATCCAGGGCCTGCAGGGCCGCGGAGTTCCCGGTCAGCGCCCGGGCCCGGCTCAGCACGTCCTCGCCGCCGAACAGGCGGGACAGGCGGCGCAGGGCCTCACAGGAAGGCCGGTCAGAAAAGTTTTCCCGCAGGAAATCGTCCAGGGCCGCAAAGCTTTTCTGTTCGATCAGCGTGCGGATCGTCTCGACGTTTTCCACATCCGTTTCCAATTCATCTGCCAGAGCCTTGAAAAAACCCGCATGCCCCAGCTCGATCCGATAGGTCTGCAGGCCGCAGCTCTGCAGCGCCTGCAGGGCGGTGGCCACCACCTCCGCGTCGGCCCGGCGGCCGGGGCTGCCGATCAGTTCGACGCCGCACTGGTCCACCTCGCTCATGTGTCCGGCGTTGGCCTTGGCCGCACGGAAGATCGTTTCATTATAGTAAAGGCGCAGCGGCAGCGGCTCATGCCGCAGATGGGTCGCCGCCACCCGGGCGATGGGCAGCGTGCAGTCCGGCCGCAAGACCAGGATGCGGCCGCTGCGGTCGATCATTTTCAGCGTGCCCTCCTCGGCCACCGCGCTGCCGGCCCGGGAAAAAACCTGATAGTACTCCACCACCGGCGTTGCGATCTCGCTGTAGCCGCACCGGCGGAACACGCCGGTCAGATCCCGCTGTACCTGCCGGCGCAGGCAGCAGTCGCCATAGAGAAGATCGCGGGTCCCCTCCGGGGTATTCATCGTAAAGCGCGCCATAAGCAGCTCCTCCTGAAACCTTCACTTTAATTCGCTAATATATTAGCATGTTACAGTATCATCTGTCAATACCGGACTGTGCAGCGGTTCAGCCAAACAGCGAGATCTGGCTGGTATCCGGCAGCCCCGCAAAGGCGCCCAGCGCCCGCAGGCTGTCCAGATGGGCCTTGGACAGCTTGTTGCAGCAAATGGAAAACTCCTCCACCGAAACAAAATGTTTGCCCTCGCGCTGTTCCACCGTTGCCAGCGCCGCGGATTCGCCCAGGCCGCGCACCGCCACAAAAGGCGGGATCAGCCCGTTTTCGCAAATCACGAACCGCGTCGCGTCGGATTCATAAATATTGATGGGATCGAAGTGATAGCCCCGCAGATAGAATTCATAGCAGACCTCCAGCGTGGTGGCCAGGTTTTGCTCCACCGCGGCGGCGTCCTTGTTGTTCATGATCTCCAGCAGCTTTTTCTTGACTTCCTCCCGGCCCGCGCAGCAGTACTCCGCGTCGAAGGCCTTGGCGCGGATGGAGAAGAAGGCCGCATAAAAGGCCAGCGGCTTGTGGACCTTGAACCAGGCGATGCGGAAGGCCATCATAACATAGGCCACGGCGTGGGCCTTGGGGAACAGATAGCCGATCTTCGCCAAGGAGTCGATATACCAGGCCGGCACATTGTGGGCCTGCATCTCCTCCACCCAGCCGTCCTGGAAGCCGCCTTTTTTGACCTTGCCCTTTCGCACGGCCTCCATGATCTTGAAGGACATCTTTGCGTCCATTCCCTGGGAAATCAGATAGATCATAATGTCGTCGCGGCAGCCCACGGTCTCCGTGACGCTGGCCGTGCCGCCGACGATCAGTTCCCGGGCGTTGCCCAGCCACACGTCCGTGCCGTGGGAAAACCCGGACAGGCGCACCAGAGTATTGAAATCCTGGGGCTGCGTATCCTCCAGCATCTGGCGGGTAAAGCGAGTGTTGAACTCCGGGATGGCCACGGCGCCGGTGGGACCAAGGATCTCGTCGTTTTCATAGCCCAGCACCGCAGAGGAGGTGAAGATGCTCATGGTATCCGCATCATCCAGCGGGATCGCCCGGGCGTTGACGCCCGTCAAATCCTCCAGCATGCGCACGATGCTGGGGTCATCGTGTCCCAACATATCCAGCTTGAGCAGGTTATCCTCCATGCAGTGGTATTCGAAATGGGTCGTCACCGTAGTGCTGTCGTCGGCGTCGGCGGGATGCTGCACCGGACAGAAATCCTCGATCTCCATGTCGTCCGGCACGACCACCAGGCCGCCGGGGTGCTGTCCCGTGGTGCGGCGGACGCCGACGATGCCCAGGGTGAGGCGGTTCTCCTCCGCGCGGCCCGCCGTGATGCTCCGCTCCTCCAGGAACTTGCGCACATAGCCGTAGGCCGTCTTTTCCGCCAGAGTACCGATGGTGCCGGCGCGGAACACCTGGGTCTCGCCGAACATCTCGATGGCGTGGCGGTGGGCTTTCGCCTGGTATTCACCG
>CAJFFX010000073.1 GCA_904374485.1 Candidatus Pseudoscillospira falkowii
GTGTCGGAAAAATGCCACCATTCGCCGGAGTAGGGCTGAAAGCCGCAGTCCTCCATCACGGTTTCCAGATACCGGGCGTGCTCCGCCGCGGCGGCGGAGGGAACGTCGCTGTAATCCCGGTCGGCCAGGGGGGAGAAATCGTCGAAACCCGTGGGCATTTCCACGGCGCTGCCGTCGCTGTAAACGAGGGTCACGTCCACGGTGTTGCCGCGGCTGTGGGAGGAAAAGCCGTTGTTGGGGTTGGCCACATACACCGGGTCCGGGCAGATCTCCCAGAGCTTATACTGGGCGGCCGTGGGGCGGAAAGCGTCCCAGATCAGGAGACTGTAGCCGTCGCTGGCGGCGGTCTCCTGGGCGGCGGCGAGCTTTTTCACGGTGCCGTAGCGCAGATACGCGTCGGAAAAACCGTAGATGACGGTGCCGGTGAAATTGTCCGCGGTGGCGTATTTGAGTTCCACCCGAATGTCCGGGATATAGTCCTGCACGCGGACAAAATCGTCGTCCGCCGGCTCCGGCGCCGGCGTTTCCGGCTCCTCCGCCGGGGGCGGTGCTTCTTCCGGCGGTAAACTGTCCTCCGGCGCGCCGCTTTGCTGTGCGCTTTGGGGCGGGACTCCCGGTGCTTCCGGCCCGGGCCCGCAGGCGCAGCAGAGCAGAAGCAGACTGCCTGCCAGAAAAAACGCGATGGCGATGCGAGAAAGCTTCATACCATTCCCCTCCTTTTGTCCCCATTCTACCGCAGTGCGCGGCCGGAGACAAGAAGAAAACGAAAATTTGTTGTGATTTTGACCAAAGAATTGGCAACAGTTTGTGGAAATTTGTAATAAATGTGGTTGAGGACGTCATTTTGCTGTGTTACAATGAACGCTGTAGAAAACACAAATGCTTTTGAGAGGTGGACAACATGAGCATCACGCCGAAATATTATATTGTAGACGCGAAAGCCCTGCCGGATGTGTTTTTGAAGGTGGCCGAGGCAAAGCGCATGCTGGAAACCGGCGAGGCATCCACCGTGGGCGAGGCGACCCGCCGGGCGGACGTCAGCCGCAGCGCTTTCTATAAATATAAGGATATGGTCATGCCCTTCAACAATATGCGCTCGGGCCGGATCCTGACGTTTTATACGCTGCTGAAGGACAAGCCGGGCGTTTTGTCGTCGGTGCTGGCCATTTTTGCCGCCTCCGGCGCCAATATCCTCACCATCAATCAGAGCATCCCCACCAACGGCTGTGCGGCGGTGACCATTTCCGCGGAGACGTCGGACATGACGGAAAGCCTGGAGGATCTGGTCAACCAGGTGTCTTCGGAAAAAGAGATCATCCGCTTTGAAATTCTGGCCGGATAAAGGAGAAGAAACATGATCAACATTGCAGTGATGGGATTCGGCACCGTCGGCGCGGGCGTGGCGGACGTGTTCGAGATGAACGGCGCGCTGATCGCGCAGCGTCTGGGCGAGCCGGTGTACGTCAAATATATCCTGGACGTCCGGGAGTTTCCCGACAGTCCCTTTGCCGGCCGCGTGGTCCACGATTTCGATGTGATCCTGAACGACCCCGCTGTGGAGATCGTCGTGGAGACCATCGGCGGCGCGAAGGTGGCCTATGACTATACGAAGCGGGCCCTGGCGGCGGGCAAGCATGTGGTGACTTCCAATAAGGAGCTGGTGGCTACAAAGGGCTGCGAGCTTTTGCAGCTGGCGAAAGAAAAGAACGTCAACTATCTGTTTGAAGCCGCCGTGGGCGGCGGCATCCCGGTGCTCCGCCCCATGCAGCAGTGCCTGGCGGCCAACGAGATCGAGGAAGTGTACGGCATTCTCAACGGCACCACGAATTTCATCCTCAGCCGCATGGTGCGCGCCGGCGTCACCTTCGAGGCTGCGCTGAAGGAGGCCCAGTCCCTGGGCTATGCCGAGCAGGACCCCACGGCCGACGTGGAGGGGCAGGACGCCTGCCGCAAGATCTGCATTCTGGCGGATCTGGCGTTCGGAAAGGAACTGCCGCCGGAGCATGTGCCCACCTGCGGCATTTCCGGCGTGACGCTGCGGGATGTGGAGATCGTGGAGCAGGCCGGCTGGCGCGTCAAGCTGCTGGGCCGCGCCCTGCGGACGGCCGGCGGGAAGGTCTGCGCCTACGTCGCGCCCCATCTGGTGGCGGCGGAGCATCCTTTCTCCGCCGTGGAGGACGTGTTCAACGCGATCATGGTCCGCGGCAACGCCGTGGGCGAAGTGATGTTCTACGGTCCGGGCGCCGGCAAGCTGCCCACGGCCAGCGCCGTGGCGGCGGACGTGCTCGACGCGGCGGCGCACCGGGAAAAAAGGAAGAATATCGGCTGGTCCGCCTGGCGCGCGGAAGATGCCGGCACGCCGGAGGAACTGGAACTGCGGGGCTATTTCCGCGTGAAGGACCCGCTGGAAACGGTCGAGGCCCGCTTCCCGGGCAGCGAGATCCTGGCCAGCGGCGGGGAAGTGGCCTTCATCACGCCGAAAATGCCGCTGCGCCGCCTGGAAGACGCGGCCGCGGCGCTGCAGCTGTGCGCAAAAATGTGTGTACTTGGCTGAGCGCGGCGCGTAGAATGGAACGGCAGAAATCGTATTGAGGAACAGGAGAGAAGACAATGGGTCTGATTGTGCAGAAATTCGGCGGCACGTCGGTGGCGAACGCCGAGCGGATAAACCACGTGGCGGATATCATCGCCGATACATATAAAGCGGGCAGCAATGTGATCGTCGTGCTGTCCGCCCAGGGCGACACGACGGACGACCTGATCGAAAAAGCCAACGAGATCAACCCCCACGCCTCCCGGCGGGAGCTGGATATGCTGCTGTCCACGGGCGAGCAGATCTCCATCGCCCTGTGCGCCATGGCGCTGGAAAAGCGGGGCCTGCCGGTGATCTCCCTGGTGGCCTGGCAGGTGGGCCTGCAGACGAACAACACCTATAACGACGCGCGCATCCGCAAGATCTCGAAGGAGCGCGTCCAGGCGGAGCTGGATAAAAAGAACATCGTGATCGTGGCGGGCTTCCAGGGCGTCAACGCCTACGGCGACGTGACCACCCTGGGCCGCGGCGGCTCGGATACCAGCGCCGTGGCGCTGGCGGCGGCGTTCCATGCCGACCTCTGCCAGATCTATACCGATGTGGACGGCGTCTATACCGCCGATCCCCGCATCGTGCCCAGCGCCCACAAGCTGGCGGAGATCACTTATGCGGATATGCTGGAACTGGCGTCCCAGGGCGCCCAGGTCCTGCACAACCGCAGCGTGGAACTGGCGAAAAAATATCATGTGAATATGGAAGTGCTTTCCAGCCTGGAACATGTGCCCGGCACGAAAGTGAAGGAGGTCATCAAAATGGAAAAGACGAATATCGGCGGCGTGGCCAAGATGGATAATTTTGCCCGGTTTTCCCTGGTGGGCCTGGAGGACCGCCCGGGCGTGGCGTTCAAGGTGTTCTCCCTCCTGAGCAGAAGCAGCGTGAATGTGGACATCATCCTGCAGTCCGTGGGCAGAAGCGGCAGCAAGGACATCAGCTTCACCTGCCCGCTGAGCAGCCTGGAAGCCGCCAGAAGCGTGCTGCAGGAGCACCGCGACGCCATCGGCTACGATCATATCGAGGTCGACGACAATGTGGCCAAGATCAGCCTGGTGGGCGCCGGCATGATGACCCATGTGGGCGTGGCTTCCGACATGTTCGAGGCGCTGTATGACGCGGGCATCAACATTCAGATGATCGCCACCTCTGAGATCCGTATCTCCGTTCTGGTGAATAAGGACGATGCCAACCGCGCCGTCAAGGTGGTCCACGACAAGTTCTTCGGCGACGAAGATTGAGCGCCGCCCTTTGCATTTTTGAAACAGCGTGTTATACTGTTCTTGAAGAAGGAATAACACGCTGTTTTTTTGCGGGCAGAAAGGAGGGAGCGGCATGATCTATCGCTGTGAAAACGAACAGTGCGATTACTGGGGCGAAAGCACGGCGCTTCCGGAGCAGTGTCCCTTGTGCGGCGCCGCCCTGGAACCAGTGGCGGAGCAGGCCATGACGGGGGACGACTGGGCCGCTCTGGGCAGCGGTTGGATGGACTGCCGGGAGGAAGCCGGCAAGGCGCGGATGGTGGAGTGCTTCCGCCGTGCGGCGTATCTCGGCAGCGCCTGGGGCGCCTGCAATCTGGGCATCTGCCTGGAGCAGGGGATCGGCGTCGAAGCCGATGCCCGCCAGGCCTTCTGGCTATATCAGCAGGCTATGGAGATGGGCAGCCTGAACGCGGTCTGCTGTCTGGGCGTCTGCCATGAATACGGCATCGGTACGCAGAAAAACGAACAGATCGCTGCAGCCTATTACAAAATGGCGGCGGAGCACGGCTCCCCGCGGGGCCAGCTGCTGCTGTCCCGGGCTTATCACGAGGGCATCGGTGTGGAGGAAGATCGGGAAAAGTCCTTTTTCTGGGCCCAGAGCGCGGCCTATCAGCGCTACGACGAGGCCATGTACCATCTGGGCCGGTGCTATGAACTGGGCGACGGCGCGGCGCAGAGCTGGGCGCACGCCGCGCGCTGGTACGGTGAGGCGGCGGAGGCCGGCGTGACCGCCGCCATGGTGGATTACGGCTACTGCTGGGAGCGCGGCCGCGGCGTTTCCCAAAGTTGGGAGGAAGCCGTGAAATGGTACCGCCGGGCCGCGGAGGCCGGCGACGGGCGCGCCATGGGCAACCTGGCCTGGTGCTACGAGCACGGACAAGGCGTGGAGCGCTCCGGGGAAACGGCGGTGTTCTGGTACCGCGCGGGCGCCCGGGCGGGCAGCGCGCGCTGTATGCACAACCTGGGCTGGTGCTATGAATCCGGCTGCGGCGTCGCGGCGGATCAGGACAAGGCCCTCGACTGGTACCGCCGGGCCGCCGGGGCGGGCTATGAATATTCCCAGTATGTGCTCGGCGTCCACTATGAAAAGGGCGTCGGCGTGGCCCAGAGCGACCGCGACGCGTTCCGCTGGTATGAACAGGCCGCGGAAAACGGCTGCGGCGACGCGATGAATCGGCTGGGCGCGTTTTACGCGGCGGGCCGGGCCACGGCGGCGGACCCCGTCCGGGCGGCGGAGCTGTTCCGGGCCGCGGCGGAGCGGGGCAGCGGAGAGGCGCTGCTCAACCTGGCCGGCTGTTATGAATGCGGAAAAGGCGTCCAGCAGGACGCCCGGAAAGCCATGGAACTTTACCGCCAGTCGGCGGAAAAAGGCAATGCCGCGGCGGATTACAACATGGGCCGCTGGCTGGAGAGCCAGGGCGACATGGAACAGGCCTACCGCCATTACTGCCGGGCGGCAGAGGGGAACGACACCAGCGCCTGGTGGGCCCTGGGCCGCTTTTATGAGACCGGCCTCTATGTGCAGCAGGACGCCAGAGAAGCCCACCGCTGCTATGAAAAAGGAGAGGCCCTGGGCAGCCTCAAATGCAGGATGCGCTTGGCCCGCTGCAAACTGCTGGGCATCGGCACCCGGCGGGCGAAAAAGCGGGGGCTGGAACTGTGCCGCTCGGCCCTGGAACAGGCCCGCGAAAGCGCGGAGCGGGAAGAGTGGGGCGGTGAAACGGAGATCGCCCTTTTGGAGCGGACGATCCGCGAAAACGAGTCCCAGGAGGACCCGCGCAAGCCCTGAACAGATCGGGAAAGGCCCGGCGCCGCGTCTGCGGCGCCGGGCCTCGGCTTTCCAGTCACAGATCCTTTTTGATCTGTCGGATCGCGTTTTTTTCCAGCCGCGACACCTGGGCCTGGGAGATCCCTACCTCGCTGGAGACCTCCATCTGGGTCTTCCCCTCGCAGAAGCGCAGGGCCAGGATGTGGCGCTCCCGCTCGGACAGGCGCCGGATGGCGTCCTTGAGGGCGATCTGTTCCAGCCAGCTTTCGTCGGTGTTCTTGGTGTCGCTGATCTGGTCGATGACGCAGATGGCGTCCCCGCCGTCGGAATAGACCGGCTCGTAGAGCGATACCGGCGAAACGATGGCGTCCATGGCGAAGACCACGTCCTCCTTGGGGATGTCTAATTCCCGGGCGATCTCTTCCACGCTGGGCTCCCGCTGGGTGCGGGCGATGAGCTTTTCTTTGGCCTGGAGCACCCGGTAGGCGGTGTCCCGCATGCTCCGGCTGACGCGGATGGAGCTGTTGTCCCGGAGATACCGGCGGATCTCGCCCACGATCATGGGCACGCCGTAGGTGGAAAAGCGGACGGGCTGGGTGATGTCGAAATTGTCGATGGCTTTGATCAGGCCGATGCAGCCGATCTGGAACAGATCGTCGGCGTTTTCGCCCCGGCCCGTGAATTTCTGGATCACGGAGAGCACCAGGCGCAGATTTCCCTCGATCAGCGCCTGCCGGGCTTCCATGTCGCCTTCCTTTGTGCGCTTGAGCAGAGCGATGGTCTCGGAGTTTTTCAGAACTTTCAGCTTTGCGGTGTTGACGCCGCAGATCTCAACTTTACTCTGCATGGATAAGCCTCCTGTTGCTGCTGGCCTTGTGCTATCAGTATTGCCGGATGGCGGATTCTTATTCCCGCCCCGGTGCGGCGGAGCGTTGGCGAAAGCTGGAAATGCGCGGCGAAGAAAGCATAGGACAAGGGATAAAATGCGTAAAATGGTTCAAAATCATTCTGGACCGGGAGGGATTTTATGCAGTGCAGGATCACCGATCTCCGCTGCAAGGAGATCATCAACATCTGCGACGGCGGGCGGATCGGATTTGTGGAGGATGTGGACATCATTCTGCCGGAAGGGCGGGTGTGCGCCCTCATCGCCTATGGCCGCGGCCGTTTTTTTGGCCTGCTGCGGGGTGAGGAGTACTACATCCCCTGGGACTGCATCAAGCAGATCGGGGACGACATTATCCTGGTCGACCGGGCTTTTGATCGGAAAGGCGCGCCCCAGCCCCGGAAAAAGCACGGCCGTCGGCTGTGATGCCCGCGGAAAAAGGATGACTCTTCCATAAAAAATCCTTGCAATGCAGGGAACTTTGTGATATAGTATTACAGCATTCCGCACAGGTCCGGATCTCCGGCCGGTGCCGCCCGCGGGCGGTTAGCCGGGGAGAGGAAGGATCTGGAGGTAAAAACTAAAACTTTGGAGGAAAGAAAAACAATGGCAAATCAGAATGTTGTATCCATGAAGCAGCTGCTGGAAGCGGGCGTCCACTTCGGTCATCAGACCCGCCGCTGGAACCCCAAGATGGCTCCCTACATCTACACCGAGCGCAACGGCATCTATATCGTCGACCTGCAGAAGACGGTGAAGAAGCTGGAGGAAGCCTATAACTTTGTGCTGGATCTGGCAAAGAACGGCCAGTCCATCCTGTTTGTCGGCACCAAGAAGCAGGCCCAGGAAGCTATCAAGGAGGAGGCTGCCCGCTGCGGCCAGTACTATGTCAACGCCCGCTGGCTGGGCGGCATGCTGACCAACTTCAAGACCATGCGCGGCCGCGTGGAGC
>CAJFFX010000074.1 GCA_904374485.1 Candidatus Pseudoscillospira falkowii
AGGACACGGCTATGCCGTGTCCTTTTTTGTGGTAACCTATTTTCATTTTAGTTTGGGGCAAGTAAATTGCCCCAAACCCAAGGTTTTCGCCAGGGGCGAAAACGCTTGGAACGCCGCACGCGCGGCGCCGGCCCGCAGGGCCGGGCTGCCTTTTGTGGTAGCTATACCTTTTATCGGTGCGGGACAAAAAGGACACGGCTATGCCGTGTCCTTTTTGTGGTAACCTACTTTCATTTTAGTTTGGGGCAGACATGCCGTTTGTTTTGGGTTCTGCGGGCCAAAGGTTCGCTTCGCCTTTTAAGATAAAAATGCTTGGCGAAAGCGTGCGAAAAAAGGGCTTGACAAAATAGCTGCCGGCTTGTATACTATCAAAGTGCTCAGCGCCGGGGATGCGTCCCGGGACACGGGCGAAAAATTCAATATGCGCGAGTGGTGGAATTGGCAGACTCGCTAGATTCAGGTTCTAGTGTGCATTACGCACGTGCGGGTTCAACTCCCGCCTCGCGCACCACAAAAAAGGACACGGCTATGCCGTGTCCTTTTTTGTGGTAACCTACTTTCATTTTAGTTTGGGGCAAGTGAATTGCCCCAAACCCAAGGTTTTCGCCAAAGGCGAAAACGCTTGTACGGCGCAAAAGCGCCGCCGGCCCGCAGGGCCGGGCTGCCTTTTGTGGTAGCTGTACCTTTTATCGATGCGGAACAAAAAGGACATGGTTGTGCCGTGTCCTTTTTTTGTGGATTCCGCCGCCCGATGGGCGGCGTTTGGGGGATGTCGGGGGAAAGATTCATAGAATATTCATCCATCCGGGGCAGGATCTGGTATACTGAAGCATATCCTGATGAAATACGGAGCGATGACGGTGAAGGAAACGAAGGGACAACAAAAACGAAATTGGCTGTGGGCGGCGGCGATCATGGCGCTGCTGGTGTTCCTGCTGCTTTTTTTATGGCGGACGGATTTCTTTTCCTCGGTGCGTTCGCTGGAGGATATGCGCGCGTATATCCGGCAATTCAGCCCCTTTTCCTACGGGATCTTTTTCCTGGTGCAGCTGGCCTCGGTGATCCTGGCGCCGATTCCCAGCAACGCCACGTCCCTGGCGGGCGCGGCGCTGTTCGGGACGCTGCCGGCGTTCCTTTTGACCTATGGAGCGGTGTTTGTGGGGTCTGTGGCGGTGTTCCGCCTGGTGCGCAGCCTGGGGCGGCCCTTTGTGGAGCGCTTCGTCCAGCGGGAGAGCATGGAAAAATATATGGCCCTCATCGAGCGCAAGCAGGACGCCTTTTTTGCCGTGGCCTTTTTGCTGCCGGGATTTCCCGACGATATCCTCTGCTTCCTGGCGGGGCTGACAGACATGCCCTTCCGGCGCTTTGCCCTCATGGTGCTGCTGTTCCGCCCCTGGGGGCTGCTGGTGTCCTGTGCCGTGGGCGGCAGCGCGCTGCAGCTGCCCCTCTGGGCGCTGCTGGCCCTGTGCGCCGCGGGGGTGGGCGTGTTCCTGGCGGCCATGAAATTTGGCGACCGCTGGGAGGAAGCCCTGCTGCGCCGGCTGAAAAACCGAAAGAAGAAGTGAAAAAAACGGGTCCGCCGTGCGGACCCGTTTTTTTGTGGTTACTTGTGCATCCAGCCGTGGGGATTGAGCAGGACGAGAATAGGGAAGATCTCCAGACGGCCGGTGAGCATCAGCACGCTCAGCACCGCCTTGCTCAGCGACGAGAGGGCGGAGAAGTTGCTGGTGGGGCCCACGGCGTCCAGGCCGGGGCCGATATTGCCCAGACACGTCACGGCGGAGGAGAACGCCGTGGCAAAGCCCATATTGTCGAAGGACACGACCAGCGTGCCCACGGCCAGCAGGGCGCAGTAGGCATAGAAAAACACCGAAACGGAGAGCAGGGTGTCCTCGTCCACGCGCTTGCCGTTGAAGGAAATGATGTGGACCTGGCGGGGATGGAGCACTTTGTAGACGGAGCGCTTCACCATCCTGTGGAGCATCAGCACGCGGGAGGGCTTCACGCCGCCGGCGGTGGAGCCGGCGCAGCCGCCCATCACCATCAGGGCCAGCAGGATGCACTGGGCCGCGGTGGGCCACAGGTTGTAGTCCGCAGTGGCAAAGCCCGTGGAGGTCACCAGAGTCACCACCTGGAATACCACGTCGGTGAACACCTGGAAATTGGCCGGCAGACCATTCTGGAAGATCAGCACGAGGAAGATAACGACGGAGGACAGCGCCACTGCGCCGGCATACAGCCGCAGCTCCTCATTTTTCAGCACGGTTTTGAAATCCCGTTTGGCGACCAGGAACAGCAGGGAAAAGTTCACGGCGGCCAGGAACATGAATACGATCATGATCCAGTCAATGGCCATGGAATCGTAATAGGCGATGCTGGTGTTTTTGATGGCAAAACCGCCGGTGGAGATGCTGGCCATGGAGTGGCAGATGCTGTCGAACCAGGGCATGCCGGCGATGCGCAGACAGACCGTCTCCGCGGCGATCAGAATGAGGTAGATCACATAGAGGATCTTGGCGCTCTGGCCGAGTTTGGGCAGCAGCTTATCCTTGATGGGACCGGGGCTTTCGGCGCGCATCAGGAACACGGTGCCTGCGCCGAGTTTGGGCAGCAGCGCCAGCATCAGCACCAGCACGCCCATACCGCCCATAAACTGGGTGAAGCAGCGCCAGAACAGAAGGCTGTTCGGCAGGGCTTCCACGTCGGCAATCACGGAGGCGCCGGTGGTGGTCAGGCCGGAGGAGGATTCAAACAGCGCGTCGAAAAAGTTGGGCAGTGCGCCGCTGAAGCAGTAGGGCAGGGCGCACAGAACGGACAAAAAGAACCAGCAGCCCGCCACGGTGGCAAATCCGTCGCGCGCCTGCATGCGCTCCCGGCCGTCCACCCTGCGCCTTGCCAGGGGCAGGCCGATGATCAGGCCGATCAGCATGGAACCGATAAACGCGCCGCAGATGCCGTCCCGGTTGTACAGGGACAAAAGCAGGGAAGGGACCATGCTCGCGGAGCCGGCACACAAGACGATGCCGATGATCTTGGAAACAAGACGTATGTTCATAACAAAGCCTCTTATTTAGGATGTAGGATCAGAATGGGAGCGCTTATTTTTTCATGATATCGTTCAGGTCCTGCAGGAACAGCGACCGGGCGACGACAATGACGCGGTCGCCCTCCAGAATCATGTCGTTGCCGTTGGGGATGATGGCGTGGCCGCCGCGCACGATGGCCGCGATCAGCAGGCCCTTTTTCAGCTGCAGATCCTTCAGCGTGATGTTCAGGAACCGGGTGGCGGCGGTGGCGGTGAACTCCACGGCCTCCATCTTGTTGTCCAGCAGCTTGTACAGCCGCTCCACGGCGCTGCCCTCGGAGTTGGAGATGGAGCGCACATAGCTGGAGATGATGTTGGCCGTCAGGTCCTTGGGGCTGATGATGCTGTCCAGGCCCACGTCCTTGGCCAGCTCGATATAGTTGGGGCGCGTCATCTTGGCGGCCACATTGGGCACCCCCGCGTGGATGGCGTTCAGCGCCATGAGCAGGTTGTCCTCGTCGCGGTCCGTCAGGGAGACGAAGGCGTCAGCCTGGAAGATGTTTTCCCCTTCCAGCACATCGTTGTCTGTGCCGTCGCCGTGGATGACGAGGGCGCCGGGCAGGAGCTCCGAAAGATGCTCGCATTTTTCGATGTTCTTTTCGATGATGCGCACGTTCATGTTCGATTTGGATAGTTCCCAGGTGAGATAGGTGGCGATGCGGCTGCCGCCGAGGATGGCCACGTTTTTCACATGGGACATGGGGCGGCCCATCAGGGCAAAGCAGCGCTGCAGCTCCAGGGGGTCGCCGATCAGATAGGCGGTGTCCTCCGCCTGAGGGACGAAGGAACCGTCGGGAATGATCACGTTCTGGCCGCGCTGCACGGCGCACATCAGGGTGCGGTTGGGGTGGATGCGGTTGAATTCATACAGCGGGATGCCGGTGATCTCGTCGTCCTGTTCAATGGTGAAGCCCACCATCTCCACCTGGCCCCGGGCGAAGGTGTCCACACCGGTGGCGGAGGGGTAGCGGAAGACGCGGGAGATCTCCCGGGCGGCGGCCAGTTCCGGGTTGATGATCAGGTCCAGGCCGATCTCCTCTTTGAGCAGGGGCGCGTCCGCGGAGTACTCCGGGTCACGGATGCGGGCGATGGTGTGCTTTGCCCCCAGCTTCTTGGCCAGCAGGCAGCAGACGATGTTGACTTCGTCGTAGTTGGTGACGGCGATGACCAGATCGGCCTGGCGGGCGCCGGCTTCCAGCAGCGTGCGGATGCTGGCGCCGTTGCCGCTGATGCACATCACGTCCAGAGAGCTGTCTGCCCGCTGCAGCGCGGTGGAGTGCTGGTCGATGATGGTCAGGTCGTGGTTGGCTATGCTCAGCTGTTCTGCCAGGGTATAGCCGACCTTGCCGTTGCCGATGATAATGATTTTCATACTTCATGCCTCCAAAGAACAAAGTTCTTTTTGATAGAGCTCCTTTTTATCTCGTGTGGGGAAGAGTTACTGCGGGTCGTTTTCGGGCAGCGGGGGTTTCCAGCTGCCGTATTTTTTGCGGGTCTCATTCATGATCTGATTAAAAACGGCGCCCATGATCAACACGGTGGACGTTAGATACAGCCACAACATCAAAACGACGATGGCGCTGATGGAGCCGTAAATCAGCGAGTAGACAGCGATGTTCCCGGCAAAGTGGGAAAAGATCGTGGAAATGATCATCCAGGCGGCGAAGGCGCCGAAAATGCCGGGGGACACCTCGGAAAACCGAGGCCGGCGGCTCTCGCAGCCGTTGAGATAGAACACATACAGGACCAGGAACATCAGCACGGCCAGAAACAGGCCGCGGAACCGCCGCCATAGAAAGGCGAATTCCGGGGACAGGGAAAAGGTCTCCGTCAGGATATCCAGCACGCCGTTGCTCAGCATCAGGAACAGCACGCCGAAAACGATAGTGAACATCAGGAACACGGCGTACAGCAGCAGATGGAGCTGGGAACGCAGGAACCCATGGGAGGGCCGCTTGCCCAGTCCTTTGCGGATAGCGGTGATCAGGGAATTGGTGGCGCGCATAGGAAACCACAGGCAGAAAAACAAAACGACCAATGCCATGGGGCCAAACTGCATGGATGAAACGTGGCGCAGGTAGTCCGCGATCATGCCGGCGACTTCCATTGGCAAAAAGTCGTAAAGTCCCTCGATCAGGGGTGATTGATTCAGATGTGCATAGCCCAGCAGCATGCTGAAGAAGATCATCAGCGGAAACATGCTGAACAGGAGATAGTAGGCCAGCGCCGCGCTTTCCCGGCCGACATCGTCCTGGAAATAGCGCTTGACGCAGGCGCGGGCGTAATATTTGAAAATGTACTTCCCGCGGCGCTGTTTTGGGGCGGTATCCATGGCGCAGCCTCCTTTCCCGGCGGATCCCACAGAAGGAAACATAAAAGCCAACATATTATAGCAAGCCGCATTGCAAAAATCAACCGGTGGACGAAAAGGCGATATAAAGATTTTTTGCTGCGGCGACAGCGGAAAAAGCAAAATAAGGACAGTCCGTTCCGACATACATATAAAGACAGTATGGAAAAGAAGGAGGATGACCCATGCTGTCAGCGGCAATTCTGCTTTTGGCCAACAGCCTGATGTTCACACTGCGGCTCAGCGGGAGCGCAGGGTCCTTTCCCAAGCCCCTCAGCGCGGCGGAGGAAAAGGCGTATCTGGACCGCTATGCCCAGGGGGATCTGGAGGCGCGCAACCAGCTGATCGAACACAACCTGCGCCTGGTGGCCCATATCATCAAAAAATACTATACGCAGATGCAGGACCAGGAAGACCTGATCTCCATCGGCACCATTGGCCTGATCAAGGGCGTTTCCAGCTATAAGAGCGACAAGGGCGTCCGTCTGGCCACCTACTGCGCCCGGTGCATCGAAAACGAGATCCTGATGTATTTCCGCGCCCAGAAGAAGCTGCAGGGGGAGGTGTCGCTGTCGGATTCCATCGACACGGACCAGGAGGGCAACACCCTGTCGTTCATGGATGTGATCAGCGTGGATGATACCATGCTGGACGATCTCGCCGCCAGCGAGACGTATGCGCAGCTGCACCGGCTGGTTCGCACCTGCCTGACGCCCCGGGAAGCGGCCATCATCGAGCAGCGCTACGGCCTGGGCGGAAAGACCCCGAAGACCCAGCGCGAGATCGCCGCCGCCTGCGGCATTTCCAGGTCCTATGTATCCCGCATCGAAAAGCGGGCGCTGGAAAAGCTGGGGGCGGCTTTTGAACGGGGCGGCTGACGGCGGAATAGCGCACGGGGGGGCGCTTCCCGGATGTAGACGGGACCGGCGGGCAAAAATGCCCTTGCATTTTCTCCGCCGGTCCTGTATGATGATTCTAATAAAGACGAAAATTTTATTTTGGTTTTTATAAAGCGGCATGTAACGAAAGAGAGGGAGCGCCGTGGCACGAAAGACATATTCCGAACAAGAACGGGAAAAAATCAAGGAAAATTTGCTGGAAGAAGCCACCCGCTGCATTGTGGAGCAGGGCTTGGTCCACACCAGCGTGGATTCGCTCTGCAAAAAAGTCAAAATCTCAAAAACGTTCTTTTATGCCCTTTTTCCCACCAAGGAGGACCTGGTGATCCAGGCCCTGTGCTGCCAGCAGCCCAGGCTCCTGCGCCGTGCGCAGGAGCTGATGGCGGATGCCCGCCGACCCTGGAGAGAGCGCGTGGAGCAGTTCCTGCGTGACTGCTGCTACGGCACAAAGAGCAGCATCGCTGTGCTGTCCATCGAGGAGGAGCAGGAGGTCTACCGCTGCCTGACGCCGGAGCGCTTTCAGGTGTTCCGGCGGGACCAGATGGTCTTTTTCACCCAGGCGCTGGCGGTGTTCGGCATCCCCACCGGGACGGTGGACCCGCGGCTTTTCGGCAATCTGGCTCTCAGTATGATGATGGTCTACAAGGCTATCCCGGACACCATGCCCTTCCTCTTCCCCGAGGTGGCCGAGGACATGGTGGAGTTCCAGATCCGCGCCCTGGTGGACGAGATGGAGCGGGCCAGAGAACAGGCGGGCATGGTCCGCGAGACAGAAGGTGAAGACAAATGAGAAATTTCCGGCGCTGCGGCGGCCGGACACCGCGGCTTACAACCAGATCCATCCGGCGGCCTGGGGCCGCCCGGCTTTTTGCGGCCTTTTTGCGCCCTGCGTCAGTCTGTCCTTGTGACAGTGCGGCGCAGGGCGTTTTTATTGTTCGGAAAGAGGTGGCCTGATATGAATTTACCAAAACGAAATAGTGCGGACGGGCGTTGTTACTGGATGAAGCCCGAGGTACAGGAAGAACTGCAACCGCTCTTTGACCAGTGCATCCAGGATGCCATTGACGGGAGAATCACGCGGCTTGATTCC
>CAJFFX010000075.1 GCA_904374485.1 Candidatus Pseudoscillospira falkowii
GCACTCGCGCCGGGGCCGCGCAGCGGCCCACTTCTTCACTCTTCACTCTTACTTCTTACTTTCGCGAAGCGTGTCCGGGGCCGGGGAGGCCCCGGAGGTCGCAAGTTTGCACAAACTTACGCCCCGGGCCCGCAGGGCCCGACAAAAAGCTCCTCGGTGCCGGGCGAAGCCCGGCAAAGAAGAAAATATTTATTTCTTCCCCAACTCCGTATTCACCCTGTCGTTGGCGCCGTGGAAGACCTGGAGGGCGCTCTGGTGGACGCCGGGGTAGGCGGCGTTCATGGCGTCGTGGCTCAGGTCGGGGAAGGCCGCGCCGGCGGCGCGGGCCTGGTCCAGGGCGGCGGCGAAGCGCGCTTCGGCCAGGTGCATGTCGGCGTCCACCGCGCCGGAATTGAAGGCGCAGTTGCCCACGGACATATACTTCTCCTCGTTGCCCCCCGCCCGGTACAGGTGGCGGTACAGCTTGAACAGGGCGCTGCCGAGGTAGGCCGCGGCGGCTTGGATGGCCTCCCGGTCCCCCACTTTGCCCAAAAGGTCGAAGAGCATGCTGGCGGTGTTGACGATCAGCTTTTTCTGCAGCATGGCGGCGATGGAGCCGCGCAGGGCGGTGCCCTTTTCCGCGGAGGAATCGTACAGGTCCGCCGCGGCGATGGTGGTGCCTTCCCGGTCCAGGGTGCGGCCCAGGAGATAGTCGGCGGAAACGTGGTAATAGTCGCAGACCTTTGTCACGAACTGCAGGCCCGGCTCGCGGATGCCGTTTTCATAATGGCTCAGCAGCGCCTGGGAAATGCCCAGCTCCGCGGCCACCTTCCGCTGGGACAGGCCCTGCTCCCTGCGCAGCATGGACAATGTGCGGGAAAATTCCGTTGCCATAACGCTCACCTCAATTGCTTCTCTCTGTTTTATACGATAGGTATAGTATATAAGATAAAATACCCGGTGTAAAGCAAAACTTTCCGCGCCGCCGGTCGAAGGAGGCGGTCTTTGTGAAAAGCATCACATTGTCACGGGGAGATTCGGGGGAATTCCCCCGCGGCCCCTTGCGGCGGCGGCGAAAGCGCGGTATAATTTTTTGCGGTAGGTTGGATAAACGGATCACCCTGTTTGAAAACATTTGAAAATTATCATTATTTGGAGGAACAAAAGCAATGGATATGTTTGCAAAGCTGATCGAAAACCTGCGGGCCACCCGACGCACCATCGTGTTCACCGAGGGCCCCGACAAGCGTATTCTCGAAGCCGCCGCCCGGCTGAAGAAGGACGACTTGATGGACATCATCCTGGTGGGCAATGCCGAGGAGGTGAAGGCCGCCGCCGCGGCCGGGAATTTTGACATCGACGGACTGACCATCCTGGACCCCGAGACCTACGAAGGCATGGACGAGATGGTCGCCGTCATGGTGACGCTGCGCAAAGGCAAAATGACCGCCGACGAGTGCCGCGCGGCCCTGCGCAAGGGCAATTATTTCGGCACCATGCTGGTCAAGCAGGGCAAGGCCGACGCTCTGCTGGGCGGCGCCACCTACTCCACCGCCGACACCGTGCGCCCCGCCCTGCAGCTGGTGAAGACGAAGCCGGGCAGCAAGATCGTCTCCTCCTGCTTCATTCTGGACCGCACCGTGGACGGCAAAAACGAGCGCTACTGCATGGGCGACTGCGCCATCAACATCCATCCCACCGAGGACGAACTGGTGGAGATCGCCGTGGAGTCCGCAAAGACGGCGTCCTTCTTCGGCATCGACCCAAAGGTGGCCATGCTGTCCTACTCCACCCTGGGCTCCGGCAAGGGCGAGAGCGTGGACATGGTCCGCAACGCCACGGCCAAGGTGAAGGAAGCCGCCCCCGACCTGGCGGTGGACGGCGAGCTGCAGTTCGACGCGGCCTTCTCCCCCGTGGTGGCCGCCACCAAGTGCAAGGGCAGCCCCGTGGCGGGCCAGGCCAATACCTTCATCTTCCCCTGCATCGAGGCGGGCAATATCGGCTATAAGATCGCCCAGCGCCTGGGCGGCTTCGCGGCCTACGGCCCCATCCTGCAGGGCCTGAACGCCCCCATCAACGACCTCTCCCGCGGCTGCAACGCCGACGAGGTCTACCAGATGGCCATCATTACCGCAGGCATGAAGGACTGAAAGCCCTTTGCACCGCAAAAAAAGCGTGCCCCCCGGAGCACCCGCTCCGGGGGGTTGTTGTTTTTCTTCGCCGCCCGCCGGGCCTTTTGGCCCGGCAAAATAGCTTATACCTCCGGCAGGGCCTCGCTCCAGGCGAGGACGCTCGCAAGGCTTCCCTGGGGGAAGGCGTCGATGGGGAGGTCCTTTTCGTTTTCGATATAGTCGGTCACCAGATACACGTCCAGGCCCAGCTTGGCGGCGGACATGTCGTCCAGGGGGTTATTGCCCACCATGCGGCACTGCGCCGGCGTTTTGCCGGTCTTTTGCAGGATCTCCTGATAATAACCCGGGAAGGGCTTGCAGAAGGTGGAGTTATCGTAGGTCGTGATCAGGGAGAAGTCCTCCGGCGCAAGGCCGATCCAGGAAAGACGGGTGCGCACCCCCTCGGCGGGGAAGAGGGGGTTCGTGGCCAGGATCAGGTCGTAGCCCTTGCCGCGCAGGGTGTCCACGATCTCGCGGGCCAGGGGCGACGGGGCGGCGATCTCCTTCACGGCGTCGAACTCTGTGGTGTAAAAGCTGGGGATACTGCTGCGGATGGGGGCCGTGTCGCTCAGCAGGGCGTCGAAAGCGGCCCAGAAGCGGTCCTCGTTGGTGCAGGTGCCGTCGTTTTTCACCATGGCGGCGGTGCCGGTCCACAGGGCCTTGATGATGGCGTCCTTATCGTAGCCGCAGGGGACATAGCGGCGGCAGAGCTGGGTGACGTAGGCCTTGATAAAATCGTTCTGATCCATGGGCAGCAGGGTGCCGTCCAGGTCGAAAAGAATGGTGTCGAGCATCGTGGATTCTCCTGTTTCCTCAGATTTTCGCGCCCGCGGCGCGCGTTTTCTTTAGTGTAGCGGAAATTTCCCGGTTTGTAAATGGACAGGCGGCCGCCTTCGACAAAAGACGGGGGATTTTTGCCCGACGCGGCGCTTCCCGGCGCGGATTTTTTTATGCCGGCGCCGCCGTTCGCCCGTCTTTGCGCGGCAAAGGCCCTATGATGGAGAAAAGGGATGGGAAATTTCAAAGCGAAGGAGATGGACGGCTATGCAGCTGCTGAAAAACAGGAAAGGCTATGAATCGGACAAGGTGTTTTATCTGCCGGTGACCCAGATCGTGCCCAACCGCGCCCAGCCCCGCGCCCATTTCGACGAGGACGCCCTGGCGGAACTGGCGGGGAGCATCCGGCGCTACGGCGTGCTCCAGCCCCTGACGGTGCGCCGCCGCAGCGGCGGGGGCTTTGAACTGGTGGCCGGGGAGCGGCGGCTGCGGGCCGCCCGCATGGCCGGGCTGCGGGAAGTGCCCTGCCTGGTGGCGGCGGTGAGCGAGGAGGATTCCGCCCTGCTGGCCCTGATCGAAAACATCCAGCGGCGGGACCTCAATTATATGGAAGAGGCCGCCGCCCTGCAGAAGCTGGCGGAAAATTTCGGCCTTTCCCAGGAGAAGATGGCCGAAAAGCTGGGCAAGTCCCAGTCGGCGGTGGCCAACAAGCTGCGGCTTTTGAAACTGTCGCCGGAATGCCGGGCATCGCTGCTGGAAGCGGGGCTGACGGAGCGCCACGCCCGGGCCCTGCTGCGCCTTTCCCGGGAGGAGGACCGCCTGGCGGCCCTGCGGACGATCGCCGCCAAAAAGATGAACGTGGCCCAGACGGAGGCGTACATAGAGACCCTGCTCCGCCGCCGCGCCGCGCCGCCGCGCGGCCGCCGGCCCAGCTTTATCATCAAGGACGTGCGGCTGTTTCTCAACGCGGTGGATCACAATATGGAGATCATGCGCCGCGCCGGGGTGGACGCCCAGTGCGGCCGGGAGGAGACCGAGGACGCCATCACCCTGACCATCCGCATTCCCAAGGCGCGCCCCCAGGCGTCGCCCTGAGGGCCTTCCCCGGCGCGCCGAAAAATCCCCGCGCCCGGCAAAAGCCGGGCGCGGGGATGCGTTTATTCCATCCAGAGATAGTGCAGGAAGCGGGGCACCTCTTCGGCCCAGTCGGCTTCGCAGTGGCGGCCGCCCACATGGAGATAGGGATAGGTCCGCGCGCCTTTTTCCGTGAGGATGTGGCTCAGGCGCAGATTCAGGTCCGTGGCCGCCGTCAGGGCGGCGTGGCCGGCACACTCGGCGCTGCCCCAGCTGAGATAGACCCGGGTGTCGGGATCGACGTCGGCGTTTTCCGCCTCGGAAACGATCTCCTCCGGGCAGAAGCGGAAGGACGAGGAAAGGCAGGCCGCCTTGGAGATCCAGCGGTTATGGCGCAGCACGGCGAACATCGCCATCAATCCGCCCATAGAACTGCCGCCGACGGCGGTGGTCTCCCGGAAGGGCATGGTGGGCCAGGCCTTGTCCACAAAGGGCTTCAGCTCCCCCAAAAGCCAGTCCATCAGTTCCGCGCCCCGGCCGCGGACAAGGCCGCAGGGCGGGATGTCCATGTCGTAGGGGGCGTATTCGATCAGGCGGTTGTTCCCCTCCCGGTCGCACTCGGGGGCCACCACGATCACCTGTTTTTCCCAGCGGGCCAGAAAGTCCGCCAGGCCCCAGCAGGTGCCGTAGGTCGCCCACTCGTCGCGGAAAAGGTTATGGCCGTCGAACATATAGACCACCGGGTAGGCGTCGCTGCCCTCCATGGCGCCCTCGGGCAGCCAGAGGCGCACCAGCCGGTCCTTGCCGAAGGGCGTGATGCGGGCGGTGAAATGGGCGAGCACGGCGCGGCCTCCTTTCTCAGCTGACGGCGCGGATATCCAGATCCGCCGCCGTCCGGTCTTCCTTATAGGGGTTCAGGCATTCGTTAACCAGCGTCAGGCAGGCCTCCTCGTCGAGCACGTAATAGGAGCCGCCGTAGACGGTTTTGGCTTCGCCGGGCAGGGTGTGGAAGTGGATGTTCTCCGAACCGATGGAGAGGGCCTGGTTGCCGAACCAGACCATTTCGCCCAGCGTCAGGTCGCTGTCCACATATTCAAAGAAGATGCGGGCAAATTCCGGCACCTTGATGACGCTCTGCAGAGAGAAGAGCTTGTCGGCCACGGTTTTGAGGAAGGCCTGCTGGGTCTTGATGCGGTCCAGATCCTGCAAGGGATAGCCGGAGCCGTCGTTGTTGTGGCGGAAGCGCACCACTTCCATGGCCTCCTGGCCGTCCAGGTGCTGCATGCCGGCGGAGAAGTGGATGTGCAGGTCCTGGGCGGGATCGTCGTAGTTCATGTCGATGGGGACCTCGAAGTCCACGCCGTCGATGGCGTTCACCAGGTCGATGAAGGCCTGCAGGTCCACGGTGACGTAAAAGTCCACGGGGAAGCCCACGATCTTTTCCACCTGCTCCTCCACGCCCTCGATGCCGCTGCGGTTATAGGCGCTGTTGATCTTCTTGACGGTCCAATCCTCGTTGACCAGGGTGTCCCGGGGGATGCTGACCACGTGGATGGCCTTGGTCTCCGTGTCCACCGCCGCCAGCATGATGGTGTCCGAGCCGCCGTTGCCATCGTCGGTGCCGCAGATGAGAATGGTATAGAATCCGTCCTTGCGGGCGGAGACGGTTTCGCCGGCGGGCGAACTGTCGGGGTCGGGCGTTTCCACCTGGGGCCGGCGGATCCACCCGTCGGACACGGCGATGACCGCCGCCAGGACGAAAATGATCACCACCAGCAGCAAAACAATGCGCTTTTGGCGGCGCAGCTTTGTATTTTTCTTTTTCCGTTTGCGTTGCGTTCTCTGTGCCATGGGTCGCGATTCTCCTGTTTCTTGACATAATACCTCCCTATTATACCGGATGTGACGGCGCGATACAAGCCGGACTTCCTTAAAATTCTTTTGCGGCGGCGGGCGGATCTTCCGGAAAATGTTGCATTTTGCAGGATTTCGGCTACAATAGAGGGTAGACTGCACCGGTCCGGTCCCCGTTTTTCGGGGCTGCCGGACCGAGATTTTGAACGAAGAAGGGTACACCATGACGAAAATCGACATTATTTCCGGCTTCCTCGGTGCGGGCAAGACCACGCTGATCCGCAAACTGCTGGAAGAGGCTTACCAGGGCGAGCAGGTGGTGCTGATCGAAAACGAATTCGGCGAGATCGGCATCGACGGCGGCTTTCTCAAGGAGGCCGGCATCAATATCACCGAAATGAACTCCGGATGTATTTGCTGCTCCCTGGTGGGCGACTTCGGCCGGGCCCTGCACGACGTGATCGAGCAGTTCCACCCCGACCGGGTCATCATCGAGCCTTCGGGCGTGGGCAAGCTGAGCGACGTGATCCGCGCCGTGCAGCGCGCGGCGGAGGAAACGCCCATGGCCCTCAACAGCTTCATCACCGTGGCCGACGCCACCAAGTGCAAAATGTACATGAAGAACTTTGGCGAGTTCTTCAACAACCAGATCGAGCACGCCAACACCATCATCCTCTCCCGCGCCCAGAATATGAGCGAGGAGAAGATGGCCGCCGCGGTGGAACAGCTGCGCGCGCACAACGGCGACGCCATCATCATCACCACCCCCTGGGACCAGGTCACCGGCGCGCAGATCCTCGAAGCCATGGAGACCCACAAGCACGACGTGGTGGCCCAGCTGCTGCACGAGGAGTTCGAGGACGAGGACGCGTGCGACGATCCGGAGTGCGCCTGCCACGACCATCATCACCATGATCACGAGCATGCGCATGACCACGAGCACCACCATCATGACCACGAGCATGACCATGACCACGAGCATGCGCACGAACACCACCACGACCACGACCACCACGAGCACCATCATCACCACGCCGACGAGGTGTTCACCTCCTGGGGCGTGGAGACCCCGCGCAAGTTCACAGAAGAGGAGATCTCCGCGGCCCTCGCCGCGCTGGACAGCGGCGAATACGGCGCCATCCTGCGGGCCAAGGGCATCGTGCCCGCTGCGGACGGCGGCTGGATCCACTTCGACTATGTGCCTTTCGAGCACGATATCCGCCGCGGCGGCGCGGAGGTCACGGGCCGGCTGTGCGTCATCGGCGCGGAGCTGAAGGAGGACGGCGTGGCCGCCCTGTTCCATGTGTAAAGACGGGAGGAAACCATGGAAATTCCTGTTTATCTGATCGCCGGCTTCCTGGAGGGCGGCAAGACGAATTTTATCAACGGCATCCTGGAGGACGGCTTCGCCCGGGAGGACGCCACGCTGCTGCTCTGCTGCGAGGAGGGCATCGAGGAATACGACCCCCGCTTTCTGCGCAACGTCACCGTGGTGAATATTGAAGACGAAAGCCAGCTCAGCCGCAACAAGCTCAAGC
>CAJFFX010000076.1 GCA_904374485.1 Candidatus Pseudoscillospira falkowii
CCGGACCGGCGGGTCTGGAAAAGGGGAGCGGGCGCGTCAGGAAAGATCGCCGCGCAGCAGCGTGACGCGGCTGCGCTCGATGCGCAGCAGGCCCTCCTTCTGCATTTTGCTCAGTTCGTGGGACAGGGCGCTGCGGTCCACATTGAGGTAATCCGCCAGCTGCTGGCGGTTGAAGGGGATGGTGAAAGCGCGGCTGCCGCAGCGCAGGGAAAGGTCGGAAAAATAGGACAGCAGCCGCCCGCGGATGGATTTGGCGGAGGTGTGGAGGATCTTGCGCGACAGGTTCAGGTTTTTCTGGGCGGACAGGTGCAGGAGATTGGCGACGAGCCGGCGGTGATGGGCGCAGGCGTCGGGACAGAGCTGCAGCACCCGGCTGACGTCCAGAAACAGCACGGCCGTGTCCTCCGCCGCCGCGGCGTCCACCAGCAGCACCTCGCCGGTGCAGGCGTAGGTCTCGGCGAAGATCTGCCCCGGGAGCACGTTGTCCAGCACGGTGGTATTGCCCCACAGGTCGCCGCTTTGGATCAACACGCGGCCCGAGAGGACGATGCCGAGCTTTGCCGTCCGCTCCCCCGCACGCAGGATGCGCGCCCCTTTTGGATAAACGCGCCGCTCGCTGCCCAGGCAGCGGAGCATGGCCTCCGTCTCCTCCGGCGCGGCGCCCCGGAACAGGGCTGTGTTCGATAAAATGAGCGGATGCATCCGATCGCCCCTTTCGTTGTGATCATGCTGTCTTTGTGGGAAAAGTATAGTATCGCATGCGCGGCGCGTCAAGAGCCGGCAAACTGTCAAAGAAAGGAAATGGCGCGGATTGTATAGGGTGCCAAATTCTGCGGATACTATCGGTTGTCGGAAACAGAAATAACGCAGAAGGAGATTGGTGCTATGAAAGCAACAGGAATCGTGCGCCGGATCGACGATCTGGGGCGGGTCGTGATCCCGAAGGAGATCCGGCGCACCATGCGGATCCGCGAGGGCGATCCTCTTGAGATCTATACCACGAAAGACGGGGAAGTCATTTTCAAAAAGTATTCCCTGATGGGTGATATCGACGATTTGGCCGGCCAGTTCTGCGAGGCGCTGAGCAAGAATATCAACGGCATCGTGGCGGTGACGGACCGGGACAGCGTGATCTCCGTTGCCGGCGGCGGGAAGCGGGAACTGCTGGAAAAGCGCATCAGCAGCCAGCTGGAGAAGATCATGGAGGACCGCGGCGTCTATGAAGCGGACGGGGAGTTCGTGGCGGTCACCGAGGGCAGCGACAAATACGCCGTGTACCTGGCGGCGCCCATTCTGTCCCAGGGCGACATGATGGGCGCGGTGCTGCTGATCACGGATAAGCCGGACAAGCGCGCCGACGCCATCGAGCGGGCGCTGGCGGAAACGGCCTCCGCCTTTTTGGGGCGGCACATGGAGGATTGAGCGCAAAAGCGCGCGAAAAGGCAGCCTCTCCGGCGGTTCGGATGAACCGCCGGAGAGGCTGCCTTTTTCTGCTTAGGTTCCGGCCCTTTCAGGCGGAGAAGAGAGATTCGGCGTAGCGCACGCTGCTCATGGCGTCCCGCCCGTAGAAATCCGCGCCGATGCTCCGGGCGTATTCCTCGTTCAGCACGGCGCCGCCCACCATGACGCGGCAGTCCGGCTTTTTCGCGCGGAGCAGGCGGATGGTCTCCTCCATATAGGGCACCGTGGTGGTCATCAGGGCGCTGAGGCCCACCAGGCGGATGTCCTGCTCTGCGGCGGTTTTCACGATCAGCTCCGGCGCCGCGTCGCGTCCCAGGTCCAGCACGTCGAAACCGTAGTTTTCCAGCAGGGTCTTCACGATGTTTTTTCCAATGTCGTGAACGTCGCCCTTGACCGTGGCCAGGAGCACACGGCCCTTGGCGGTCTGCGCGCCGCCGGCGGAGAGATGGGCTTTCAATACGTCGAAAGCGGCCTTGGCGGCGTCGGCGCTCATGAGGAGCTGGGGCAGGAAGATCTTTTTTGCTTCGAACCCGGCGCCCACGGCGTCCAGGGCAGGGATCAGCTCCCGGTCAATGATGGCCAGGGGCTCCGTCGTTTCCAGCAGGGCGCGGGCTTTCTGCGCCGCCTCGTGGACGAGGCCGCGCAGCACGGCCTGCTGCAGCGTCAAATCGGCGTTCTGGGGCGGCGCGGATTTTTCTGCCGCGCCCTGGGCGGCATAGTGCTGCACATAGGCGCCGCAGTGGTCGTCGGCGCCGGTGAGGGCGCAGACGGCGCGCCAGGCGTCCATGATGGCGCTGTCGCCGGGGTTGACGATGCCGGCGGAAAGTCCCCGGGCCATGGCCATGGTGAAAAAGGCGGCGTTCAGCTTTTCCCGGCAGGGCAGGCCGAAGGAGATGTTGGACACGCCCAGCACGGTGTGCATGTGCAGCCGGCGGCGCACATATTCCAGGGTTTCCAGGGCGACGTTGGCGTTGTCGGGTCCGGTGCTGACGGTCATGGCCAGGGCGTCCACGATCAGGTCCTTTTCCGAGAGTCCGTAGGTTTTTGCGGTGTTTAGGATCTTTTCAGCGATGGTGATGCGGCCGGCGGCCGTTTCCGGGATGCCGTTTTCATCCAGCGTCAGGGCCACCACGGCGGCGCCGTACTTTTTCGCCAGGGGAAACACGGCGGCCATGCTCGCTTCGCCGCCGTTGACAGAGTTGATGAGGGGCCGGCCGTTGTAAATGCGCAGGGCCCGCTCCAGGGCCACAGGGTCGGAGGTGTCCAGCTGCAGCGGCAGGTCGCAGACCGACTGGACGGCTCGGACGGCCCGGCACAGCATCTCCGGCTCATCGATCTCCGGCAGGCCCACGTTGACGTCGAGGATCTGAGCGCCGTGGTCTGCCTGGGCAATGGCTTCGCGGCAGAGATGATCCATGTCCCCTGCGCGCAGGGCCTCCTTCAGCCGGGGCTTTCCCGTGGGATTCAGCCGCTCGCCGATGATCAGCGGCGCCGCGCCGAAGGTCACCGTGTGGGTGTAGGAAGATACGACGGTGGACGTATGCGGCTCCGGCGGACGCACAGCGGCGCCGCAGCAGGCGCGGCGCACGGCGGCAATATGCTCCGGCGTGGTGCCGCAGCAGCCGCCCACGATGGCCGCGCCGCCGTCAATGAGATCCCGGCAGGCGGCGGCAAATTCCGCAGGCCCCACCAAAAACCGCGTCTGGCCATTGACGACCACTGGCAGCCCCGCGTTGGGGCTCACGGCGATGGGCAGGGAGGTGGCGGCGCGCAGGGCCGGCAGCAAGTTTGCCATCTGCTCCGGCCCCAGGCCGCAGTTCATGGCGATCACGTCGGCCCCCAGCCCCTCCGCTACCGCGGCGGCGGTGGGGATGTCCGCGCCGGTGAGCAGCTTGCCGCCCTCGTCGAAGGTCATGGACACCAGCACGGGAAGGCGGCAGCGCTCCTTGGCCGCCAGCAGGGCGGCCTTCATTTCATAGAGATCGCTCATGGTCTCGATGACGATGAGGTCCGCGCCGGCGGCGCAGCCTGCGTCGATCAGTTCGGCAAAGGCGTCGTAGGCGTCCTCAAAGGCCAGGTCGCCATAGGGCTGCAGCAGTTTTCCCGTGGGACCCACGTCGAGGCCCACCCAGGCGCCGTCCCCGGCGGCTTCCTTTGCCAGGGCCACGCCGGCGCGGATCAGCGCGCCCGCCTCGCCGCTGTGGGCTTCCAACTTATAGCGGTTGGCGCCGAAGGTGTTGGCAAGCAGGATGTCCGCCCCGGCGGTGCGGTAGGCGGCGTGGATCTCACGCAGGACCTCCGGGCGGGACAGGTTCCAAAGCTCCGGCAGCTCGCCGCCGGCGAGGCCATAGCGCTGGAGCATGGTGCCCATGGCACCGTCCAGAAAAATGGGGCGCGTGCCCAGAACTTCAAGAAACGGTTTCATTGGGAAGCTCCTTTCTGAAAGGGCAGCCGGTCTTGGCGCAGCGGATGCAGCTGCGAAAACTTTTGCCGGGCCGGTCTGAAATGCCGATCACTGCAGTGATAGATTTGCTGGGGGCCATCATATCGTACTCATTCAAACTGAGCCCCAGGCGCTTCGGCAGGTCCAGCAGACGGAAAAAATCGCGCTGGCACTGCAGCGGTAGATCGCCGTATCCCGGCGAAAAGCGGGGGCGGAGATAAAGGCCCCGGGCCTCATAAGCCGCGGCGATCTCCGACTGCATGTCGTCGCAGAACTGCTCGATCATGGCTGCGCCGGCGGCGTGGGCCATGGCTCCCCGGGCCGCGGCGCGCAGGCCCTCCATGCGCGTCAGCCGGTCGGCTTCGGTGCCCAGGGTGGCCGCGAACAGCAAAAGGGCGCTGCAGCCCTTGAGATGAGCGCTGAGCGCCGCGCCGGGAAAGACCGCGCCGGGGATGGAGACCTGCCCCGTCTCCACCCGGCAGGGGTACTCCTGCCAGACGGCCCGGGGCGAAAGGGCTTGTTCCAGCTCCGTGCAGACGCCGTCGAGCTGGGTGCGCAGCTCCGGTGCGGCGCGGCGGGCGTTCAGATAGCGCAGGGCCTCGCCTCTGGGGATCTTCGTCATTGCAGGATCTCCGAGAGGTTTGCCATGATGCGCCCGGCGATCTCGGGCTTGTTCATGGTGTAGATATGCACATGGTCCACGCCGTTTGCGAACAGGTCGATGATCTGCTCCGTGGCGTAAGCCACGCCGGCCTGGGTCATGGCGGCGCTGCTGCCGGAAAACCGGTCGATGATGGCGCGGAAACGGGCCGGCAGCTTACTGCCAGAGAGGGCCACGATGCGCTGGATCTGCTTTGCGTTCGTCACCGGCATGATGCCCGCCACCACCGGCACGCCGATGCCCGCCCGGCGCAGTTTGTAAAGGTAGCTGTAGAGCTCGTTGTTGTCGAAGAACATCTGGGTGGTCAGGAAGGCGCAGCCGGCGTCGATCTTGTATTTCAGGTTGTCGATATCCTGATAGAGAGATTCCGATTCCGGGTGCCCCTCGGGATAGCAGGCGCCGCCGACGCAGAAACCGCCAAAATCGTGGATGTCGGCCATCAGTTCGCTGGCGTGGCGGTAGCCGCCGGGGAGGGGGAAGGCGCCGCCTTCGGGGATGTCGCCCCGCAGGGCCAGGATGTTTTCGATGCCCAGCTTGCGCAGATCCGCCAGGGACGCATGTACCTGCTCCCGGGTGGCGGCTGCGCAGGTCAGGTGGGCCAGGGCCGGGATGCCGTTGACGTTCTGGGCCTCATTGGCCATGTCGGCGGTGGTGGCGCCGCCGTTGCCGCTGCCGCCGGCGCTGCAGGTCACGGAGATGTAAGCCGGGTGCAGCGCAGCGATGCGCCGCACCAGGGCGGGCGCGTCCAGCAAGGCCGCGCCGGGCTTGGGCGGAAATAACTCGCACGACAGCGTGGGCTTGTCGGAGGAGAGCAGTTCGATCAGTTTCATGGCGTTTCAGCCTCCTTCTTCGTCTTCTTGCTTCTGGAGTTCCGCCAGCACGTCCACTTCCTGGCGGCGTCCGGCGGCGCCGTCCTGGGCGGCGGCGGCAAAAAACTGCTGCAGGGCGCTCTGCTGGGTCAGCCGGTGGTATTCCCGGGCGCTGAGCAGCACCATGTCCGCTTCGCCGTCCTCGTTTTCGATATAGACGGGGTCGCCGCTTTGGCGGACGGCAGCGCACAACTCGTCGTAATGCGCCAGAAAATCGTTTTTGAATCGCAGCAATGCCATGGGATTACCCGTTCCTTTCCGGCCCTTCAGCCTGCCGCCCGGCCCATGGCGGCGAGCCACAGGGCGGCGATGGTTTTCATGCCCGCCGCATGGGGGTGGGCGCAGTCGATGGCGGCGTATTCTTCGCCGGAGGCGGCGATGTCTGCCAGGCGGCAGCCCTCCGCCGCGGCAGCGGCGCGAATGGCCTGGTTATAGGGGATCAGGGACGCCGCGCCGCCCATTTCCCGCTGATAGTAATTGACGCTTTCGTCCTTGATGCAGTGGCTCCACAAAAGGGTGCCGCACCAGATTTCGGCGGCGGGATAATTGGCCTTGAGCTTTTGGAGCATCCGGCGGTAATCCGCCGCGAAGCGGGCCGGGTCGACGCCGTAGCCGGCGTCGTTGGTGCCCATGTAGATGAGAATCGTGTCCGGATTTCCGAGGGCGGCGGTGCGCCGGTCGCTGCAGCTGCTCAGATAGTTGGGGGAGCGGTGGAACTTGTCGGGCACATAGCCGGCGGCCAGCAGGGGCGGGAGATGGTCCTGGGAATCGGAGACCGTGGTGCTGGAAAAGGAATCGTTCACTTCCAGCTGTCCGCCCAGGCCCCGGATGACCTGCATCCACCAGGTGTCCTCCACGCCGCGCATGTCGGCCATGCCCTGGATGAACAGGTCGTAAAACACGCCGTCGGGGGTGGTGTAGCCGGGAAATGTGCTGACGGAATCGCCCAAAATGGAGATTTTGTTCATGATAAATCGCTCCTTCTTCATCCGTTGACAAAGCGCGGCGGATTGAGTAAAATGAAATCCTGTGCAGACAGTATAGCAGATTTCCCCCGCCGGCACAATCGCATCTTTTCCGCCGCGGAAAACTGCACAGCTTGCATCAGCCCTGGTAGCGTAGTGGATAACGCGACCGCCTCCTAAGCGGCAGTTCGTTCGAGTCCGTGGGCGGAGGAAAATTGAATATTTTTGATATATGTCCCAGTAGCTCAGTTGGATAGAGCACGAGCCT
>CAJFFX010000077.1 GCA_904374485.1 Candidatus Pseudoscillospira falkowii
AAGATTGCAATTTTGATTTTCTTATTATAAAATACAGACATAACAAAATAAAACCAAACAAAACAGAACTATTATGGAGGGATTTTTATGAAAAGAGCTATTTCGCTTCTCGCCTGCGGCGCACTATTGTCCGGTCTTTTGATGGGCTGCGGCCCCAGCGGTGCGCCCGCTTCCACCGGAGAATCCGACGATCAGGAGGCCAAAACCACGGTTTACATCAGCATTGCCGCTTCCCTGGTCAGCTCCTTTGAAGAGATCATCCCCCTTTACAACGAGACCCATCCCAACGTGACCATTTCCGTCAACTCCGGTTCCTCCGGCAAGCTGATGCAGGAGATCCAGGAGGCCGACGGCCATGGCATCGACATTTTCTTCTCCGCCGGCAAGAGCCAGGTCACCACGCTGGAGGAAGACGGTCTGGTGGTGGAAGGTACCACCCAGGATCTGCTGCAGAACCAGCTGTGCCTCGTGACCGGCAAAGACAGCGGCACCGCTGTCACCGGCTGGGACAACATCGGTGACGCCGCCAACATGGCCCTGTGCGACGGCAGCGTGCCCGTGGGCAAGTATTCGAGAGAAGCCTTCGTTTCCCTGGGCTATCTCCCCGATACCGACGACAATTCCGCCTACACTTCCCCGGAAATTTCCGAGGCCCTGGGCGGCATCGAGATCAACGAGTGCGCCGACGTGTCCGTGGCAGCCCAGGCCGTGGCCGAGGGCTCCAACGAGATCGGCACCATCTATTATTCCGATTATTATGATTTCCAGGACGATCTGAACATCATCGCTCAGGACGACGGCACCCTGACCGGCCCCATCGTCTACCCCGTCTGCCAGATCGTCAACCCCGAGGCCGACGAAGCCGAACTGGCAGCGGCGGAAGATTTCCTGGCCTTCCTGCAGACCGAGGAAGTGGCAGCGATCTTTGAAAGCCACTGCTTCATCGTCGGCGTGGAATGACCGCGACCTCCTCTCAATCTCACATTTACCCATAGGCGCAGACCTTCCGCCGCATTTTTGCGGCGGAAGGTCTGCCCTTAAACGGAAGGAAGGATCCCTATGGAAGAATTGCTGCAGATCGTCCGCGCCTTTGACTGGAGCCCTTTGTGGATCTCCCTGAAAACCGGCATTGTCGCCACCGTCATCTGCTTTTTCCTCGGCATTTGGCTGGCCCGACAGATCGTCCGGCTGGGGCCGAAAACAAAGGCCGTTCTCGACGGCATCCTCACGCTGCCCATGGTCGTAGCCCCCACGGTCGCGGGCTTTTTCCTGCTGCTCCTCTTCTCCCTGCGGCGCCCCTTTGGCGCCTGGCTGTACGGCACCTTCGACATCAAGGTTGTCCAGACCTGGCTGGGCTGCGTCATCGCCGCCTCGGTCATCGCCCTGCCCCTGATGTACCGCAACGCCCGCGCCGCCTTTGAGCAGGTGGACGTGAACCTGATCTACGCCGGCCGGACCCTCGGCATGAGCGAACGGCAGATCTTCTGGAAGGTCATCATTCCCGAGGCCGGCCCCGGCATCGCTTCGGGCACGATATTGACCTTCGCCCGCGCCCTGGGCGAATACGGCGCCACCTCCATGCTGGCCGGCAACATCGCCCACAAGACCGGCACGATCTCCCAGCGCATCGCCTTGGTCATCAACAACGGCGATTACCTCACCGCCGGCATCTGGGTGCTGATCATGTTGGCCATCGCCTTTGTGATCCTGCTGGCAATGAATCTGATTTCCGGCAAGGGCATGAAGAACATCCACCGCTGGTAAAAAGGAGCGCCGCTTATGTCCATTGAAGTTTCCATCAAAAAGAATTTCGGCGCCTTCCGGCTGGATGTGTCCTTTTCCGGCGGCAACGAGGTGCTCGCCATCCTCGGCGGCAGCGGCTGCGGCAAAAGCATGACGCTGCGCTGCATCGCCGGCATCGTCACCCCCGATGAGGGCCGCATCACAGTGGACGGCGTGCCCTTTTTCGACTCTGAAAAAAAGATCAACCTCACGCCCCAGGAGCGGAAGGCCGGGCTGCTGTTCCAGAATTACGCACTGTTCAACAACATGACCGTGGCGGAGAATATCGCCGCCGGTGTGAGGGAAAAGCTCCCCCAGCGCGAAAAGCTGGCGCGCACGGCGCCCTACATCCGGAAATTCCGCCTGGAGGGTCTGGAAAAGCGCCTGCCCCACGAGCTGTCCGGCGGCCAGCAGCAGCGGGTCGCCCTGGCGCGTATCCTCATCGGAAAGCCCCGTATTTTGATGCTGGACGAGCCCTTCTCCGCCCTGGACAGCTATCTCCGCTGGGAGATGGAACTGGAACTTAAGGAAACGCTGAAGGAATTTCCCGGGAGTACCCTGCTGGTCTCCCACAGCCGCGATGAGGTCTACCGCATCGCGCAGAACGTCTGCGTCATCGACCAGGGCACCTCCCAGCCGGTACAGACGGTCCGCGACCTGTTCGACCGCCCGGCCACCCAGGCCGCCGCCCTCCTCTCTGGCTGCAAAAATTACGCCCGCTGCCGCGCATCCGGCGGCACGACGCTCCGTGTTTCCGACTGGGGCCTGACGCTGGACTGCAGCCAGGAAGTGCCGGAGGGGATCACGATGCTCGGCGTCCGCCGCCACTATGTCCTCCCCGCGCCGGAGGGCGGCGTCAATGCCTTCCCCTGCACCGTCCGCCAGGTCATCGACGACGTTTTTTCCACCATCGTGATCCTGCAGCCCTGCACCGCGCCGGAGGACGCCCTTTACCCCACACTGGAGTCGGAACTGCCGAAGGACGCCTGGGCGGCGCTGCATCTCGGCCCCGGCGACCGGCTGCAGGTGCGGATCGCGCCGGAGCACCTTCTCCTCCTGCGCTGAATTTTCTGCGCTTCCGGCGCATATCCCTCCCCTTTTCTTGGAAAAATACTTGCCAAACGACAAAGTATGCGATACAATATACTTACTTTCTTATGTGATTTTTTGAAAATCCAAGTCTTGGAATATATGGGAGGATTTTGATTATGGCTACGATTACCGCCAGCGATTTCAGAAACGGCAAAACCTTTGAGTATGACGGCAAAGTGATGATGGTGGTGGAATTCCAGCACGTCAAGCCCGGCAAAGGCGCAGCTTTCGTCCGCACCAAAATGAAGAACGTGGTGACGGGCGCTGTGACTGAAACTTCTTTCAACCCCGACGAAAAGTTTGAGGAAGCTTTTATCGAACGCAAGGAAATGCAGTACAGCTACAACGACGGCGACCTGTACTACTTCATGGATATGGAAACTTTCGACATGATCCCGCTGAACAGAGATACCCTGGGCGACGGCTTCCGTTTTGTAACGGAAAACACCGTGTGCAAGCTGCTCAGCTACAAGGGCAAAGTGTTCGCAGTGGAAGTGCCCAACTTCATGGATCTGGAAGTCACCCAGACCGAGCCCGGTCTGGCCGGCAACACCGCCACCAACACCCTCAAGCCCGCTACCCTGGAGACCGGTGCCGAAATCAAGGTGCCCCTGTTCATCAACATCGGCGACAAGGTCCAGATCGATACCCGCACCGGCGAGTATCTGGGCCGCAGCAAGAGCTGATAGCAAACCGCATCATGCGTGCAGTGTGTTTTCCCATGCTGCACGCATTGTTTCTCACTGCCATCCACCGCGCCCCGCGGGCGCAAATTATGAAAGGAGTCTATGAAATATGACGATCTCTGAAAAAGTGGCATATCTGAAGGGCATGGCCGAGGGCCTGGACATCGACACCGAAAGCAGCAAAGAGGGCAAGCTGATCTCCATGATGATGGACATTCTGCAGGATGTGGCCCTGGAGCTGGAGGACCTGCAGACCGAGCAGAACGAGCTGGGCGAAGAGATCGACGTCATCAGCGACGACCTGAACGACGTGGAAGAATTGATCTACGGCGACGACGAGGACGACGAAGTCTATGAGGACGATGACGACGAGGAAGAGGACTGCTACGCCGCCGTCTGCCCCAACTGCGGCGACGAGATCTATTTTGACGATTCCGTGCTGGAATCCGGCGAAGTGGTCTGCCCCGGCTGCGGCACGAAGCTGAACTTCGATCTGTCCGACCTGATGGACGAAGAGCAGGACGAGGAAAAAGACAACTGATCCCTCCCCCTTTCCCAAAATGACAAAAAACCTTCCGGCGGCTCTCGGCCGCCGGAAGGTTTTTTATTTCAGAAAGATGGATCAAAGCAGATACGGCGTTCCCACTGGCTTCGCCTCGCTGCCCAGGGCGCGCAGCAGCTGCAGGCCCACCGCGCGGGCGTCCTTGACCGCCGCTTCCACCGCGCTGGCGTCGCCGGTAAACATAACGATCACTTCGTTCGTGTGGCTGGTGCCGTGGCTGGCGTCCATAAAGCGCAGGAGCGCCACGTCGCCCGCCTTCATGGCGGTATCCGCCATCACCATGCCCACCGCCGCGGGAGAACCGGCGATGAAGCCGAAAGCCTCGCCCGCGGGTGCGCCGGCAAACATCTGCAGTGCTTCCCCGGCCCGGGCGGAATAGGTCAGTTCCAGATGCCCCTCGCCGCTGATATACAACTCTCCGGCGTAATGGGCCGTGTAGTCCAGGGCCAGCTCGATGGCCCGGCGGGTCTCCGCCGGGTTATCGCCGCCGATGACGATGTAGTTGCCGTGGCCGCCCCAGCCCTTGGTGTCCCGGGGTAGCTGGATACTCAGGACCTCCGTATTGGTCCGCTTGACCGCCTCGTCAATGGCGTTGATCTGTCCCGCCGCACCGGTGCGGGAGCTGAGAATGCCGATGCTTCTGTAATTTTTCAAATAGTCCGCTGCGCCGAGCAGCTGGTAATCCACATTGGGAATGACCAGGCCGATGGTGTCCAGCACCGTGGTGCCGACAAATTCCGCCTGGCCCGCCGCACGGCCGGGCTGCAGTTCTGTCATAGCATGTTCTCCCGAAAGTCTCGTTGTTTCTATTCGCTTTTACTATACCAAAAAGTCGGCCGCCGCGCAAGGGTCAAAGCAAGCGCTTGCCCATATCCGTCACATCGTATCCGCCGAGGGCGGCCGTTTCCATGCGCATGGCGTCGGACCGCAGCGTTTCCAGCAGTTCCTGCACAATGGGATGCTCCAACTCCGTCACGGGCACGATCAGATCATATTGCTCGTATTTGACCGGCTGGAACGCCACGCCCGCCAGGCCCAGCACGCTGCGGGCGTTGCCGAAGGCGCAGTCTGCCCGCCCCTCGGCCACAGACTGGGCCACCGCTATGTGGGAATGGCCCACCTGGTCGTAGCCGTGGACTTTGCGCACATCGATATGGCGGCACAAAAACAGGCTGTCCGTCAGCACGCGGATGCCGCTGCCCTTTTCCCGGTTGATCATGCGCACATCGTCCCGGGCGAAATCGTCGATGGAGCAGATCCCCTTCGGATTGCCCGGCGCCGTGTAAATGCCGATGGGACGGTTGACGATATGGTAGACCTGGGCCTCCATTCCGGGGAGCATCTTCGCCACAAAGGGCAGATTGTAGCTGTCCGTTTCCCAGTCCCACAGATGGGCCGTGGCCAGATTGGCTTGACCCTGGTAGAGGGAAAAAATGGCGTTGTAGCTGCCGCGGTAGGACCGGCCCACCGCCTGATATCCCTTCGCCGCGTTGACCCGGGCGCAGAGGTTGTCCAGCAGCATGTCCTGGCCGCAGAGAACGATCTCCGGCGGCCGGCCGGCGGCCGGGATGGCGCCTTCCGCCCCCTCCTCCGGCGCGCCGCCCACCAGAGCCAGCACATCGGCCTCGCGAATGCGGAACTGCTTGCCGATCTTCACTGCCTTCAGCCGCCCCTGCTTGATCATATCGTAGACCGTCGTTTTTTTGACGGTCAAAATCTCCGCCGCGTCTTTCGGCGATAAATATTTCTCTTCCATCCCGATCAACCGCCCAGCAAAAGGTCCAGCACGTTCATGCCGGTGCTCGTCTCAGCGCGGTACAGTTCCGTATAGCCGCAGCGCGTGCAGCTGACGGTGATGAAACGCTTGTTCTGCACGTCGAAGATCTTTGCGAGGTTCCCGCCGGTGGCCTGGAACTCATCCTGCTCAAACTGATCGTTTCCGCATTTGGGGCACTGCCATCTGCTCATGCCGATCCCTCCCGCATTGTCGTTACCGGCATTATATCATCTTTGGTGTCGTTTTCCAAGGGGCAATCTGCGCGCCGCTCCCTTATTCCTCCCTGCCCTCCGGCGCGGAAGCGCGCGCCCTTTCCCGCCGCAGGAACACGGCGAACACCACCGCCGCCGCCAGGGCCGTCAGCCCGTTGCCCACCGGCGGCGCCAGCCAGACGCCCTCCAGCCCCAGCGCCCGCACCAGCACCGCCAGGGCCGCCATGGGAAACAGCAGCGCCCGCCCCAGCGAGATGAGCAGGGACACGGCAGGACGGTTGACCGCCGTGAAAAACGCGCTCAGGCAGACGCCGATCCAGCTGGTACAGTAGGTAAAGGAAAACAG
>CAJFFX010000078.1 GCA_904374485.1 Candidatus Pseudoscillospira falkowii
ACCTCGCACAAGCGCATCTAATAGAAGCACGGTACTGGCTAAGTTTGCACCCCAGCCCTCTTCTTCTCCTCCACCGTGCACGGCGCTCCTCTTCTTCTCCGCACGGAGAAGAAGAGGAGGGGGGTGCATCTCGGACAAGCCGGCAAGTCATTGCCTTGTTAGCAAAAAAGTTAAGAGTGAAGAGTGAAGAGTGAAGAAAGGAGCTCTCCGGCCGCAGGCCGGGGAGCCCCTTTCTTCATATTCTTGCTTCGAGAACCCGCTCCACCGCCGCCGGCGCGGCCGCCGGAAAACATCGCCGCACCTGTTCGTAAATGCGCGCTTTGGACGCCGCCGGCTCCAAAGCATACGCCGCCGCGATGTGGTCATAGCCCCACAGCGTCTCCGGCATCGTATAGACAGCGATGGGCCAGCCGTAGACTTCGCCCCGCTTGTTGATGCGCCGGCGGAAATCCCGAATAACGAGATAGCCCCGCATCTGCAGGTCCGTCACCGTGCCCTCGAAATTCTTTTCGCCGCCCTTGCCAAAGCCCGCCAGGCTTTTGATCTCGTAGGAAAACAGTTCCGGCCGTCCGGCGAACTGGTCCATGATCCGCTTTTGGCGCATTGTGGCCCGCTCGTCGTCCCACAGGCTGTCGAAATCGTAGCCGTCGCGCCGCCAGTTGGCGAACTGGGGGAACCAAGCCTTGGAAATAAAGCCTGCCTTTTTGGCGAAAAATTTGCCGTAGGCCACCCGCCCGCTGCGGGCGATGGCCTGCCGCCACTCCCAGGGGTCCCGCTCCGCGTCGCCGGTCCACCAGGCGCAGTCGGCAGTGTGCTCCTCCACGGAAAAGCCCGCCGCTTCGTTTTTGAACAGGGGCAGAAAGCCCACCTCGTCGATCCAGTCGATCAACGCCTCCCAGCTGCGGATGCACAGCGGGTCGTCCCAGGAAAGGCCCCGCATGATCCATTCTCCGTTTTCAACGGCCATGCCGCTTCCCCCTTTCGTACTGCTATTGTACCACATTGTGCCCTTTTCGGCAAAAAATTTCCCGCCCGGCAAAGCCGGGCGGGGATGTCGTTTCGATAATATTTTTGCGGAGAAAACGCAGTCCGGACCGCCGGGGCAGCACAAATGCCGCCGGGGCGCGCGGAAGGATCAGGCGCAGCCCTGCGCGCCGGTGATGCGGATCTCAGCCGCGGACGCGCCGTCATCCCGGATGATCTCCTCCACGGCGGGGACGGCGATGACGCCCCTGCGGGGATTCTTGATGCTGAGGACCGGCGTGGTGATCTCCGCCTCCACCTCGGATTTTTCAAAGCAGAGGTCCGTGTCGATCATTTCGCAGTTGATAAGCCGGAGATTTTTACAGTAGCAAAAGGGCTGGGTGCCGATAATTTTACAGTTTTCCAGGGTCAGACCGTCGGAATACCAGGCCAGATATTCCCCCTTGACCACGCTGCCGCGCACGGTCACGTTGTGGGCGTGCCAGAAAGCGTCCTTCGTGTCGAAAGAGCAGCGGTCGAAAACGCCGTTTTCAATATACTGGAAAGAATACTTCCCCCGGAAGGTCACGTTGGAAAAGGCGATATTCCGGGCCCGCAGGAGGAAATATTCGCTCTCGGCCCTGGAATCCTTCATGCGGATGCCGTCGGTGGACCAGCCGAATTCCGGGGAAACGACGTCGCAGTCCTCGATCGTCACATCCCGGCACTCCCGCAGGGCTTTGATTCCGTGCAGCTTGGCGCCCTCGATGCGCACGCCCTCGGAATACCACAGGGCGGCGCGGCACAGCGCCGTCATCTCGCTTTGGCGGATGGTCAGGTCGTGGTCATGCCAGAAGGGGTAGCGGAGATTGAAAAAGCAGCGCTCCACCGTGATGTGCCGGCTTTCTTTCAGGGCGCTTTCCCCGTCCGCCGGGCCGTCGAAGCGGCAGTCGCGCAGCGTCACGCCGTCGCTGCCGTACAGGGCCCGCTCGGCGTCAAAGGTCTGGTGTTCCAACGTGGTCATTGCAAAACGCTCCTTTTTTTGCCGGGCCCGGTGGGGCCCCGGCGCTTTGTTCTTGCGGTTCTGTCGCAGGATCGCCGGAGGGAAACGGCAAACGCCCTGCGCCGATGCGCCGCCGTGCTCCGCGGATGCGCTTCACCGGCCGAAATAAGCGGCGATCTCCCCCATCCGCGCCGACTGCGCCACGCCGAAGGGACAGCGGCTGTCACAGTGGCCGCAGCCGGTGCAGTCGACGGCGCGGCGGCTGAGCTTGGCGTAGTGATCCGCCGCCATGGCGTCTCCGGCGCGGGCCAAGTCGTAATATTTGTTGATGAGGCCGACGTCCAGCCCCGCTGGGCAGGGGTGGCAGTGCCTGCAATAAACGCAGACGCCGGCGGCGTCCCGGGGCGCGCAGGCGCCGAGAAGGGAATAATCCCGCGCCTCCTCCGGCGCGTCGAAATAGGCCAGGGCCGCCCGCACGTCCGCCGTATCCCGCACGCCGGGCAGCACCGTCAGCACGCCGGGCTTATCCAGCGCGTACTGGATGCACTGGACCGGGGTGAGCGCCTTGCCGAAGGGGGACGTTTTCTCATCCAGCAGCTGCCCCGCGGAATAGGGCTTCATTACGGCGATGCCCACGCCCTCCGCCGCACAGCGGCGGTAAAGGTCCATGCGCTCCCGGGCGCCGCCGATGGCGTAATCGCCCTCGTGGTAATCGTAGCCGGGGTTGATGGAAAACATCAGCTGTTCCACAAGGCCCGTGTCCAGGATCGTCTCCGCCACCTGGGGCGTGTGGGTGCTCAGGCCGATATGGCGCACCGCGCCGGACTTTTTCAGCTTCAGAAGCCAATCCAGCACGCCGTTGTCCTGATAGCGCCGCCAGTCCTTTTCCTCATCCAAGCAGTGGATGAAGCCATAGTCGATATAATCGGTTTTCAATTCCTTCAGCTGCCAGTCCACCTGGCGCTTTACGGTGTCCAGATCCAGCGTCCACCCGTAGGCGCCGGTCTCGTAGTTGGCGCCGAAGTGGACCTGATAAAACACCTCTCCGCGCACGGCGGAGAAGGCACGCGCCGCATAGCGGAAGGTCTTTGCTCCGGCGGTGGCCAAGTCCATGTAATTGACGCCCTGCTCATGGGCATAGACCAGGGCGGCCACGGCCTCCTTTTCCGGCGTGTCGCAGATCGCGCTGGTGCCGATGCCGACGATGCCGATCCGGTCGCCGGTTTTGGGATGGATGCGGTATTCCATGGGGATTCCTCCTGAAAAAAATAGGTCTGCGGCCGTTGCCGCCCGGGTGCGCCGCCGTCAGCGCTCAAAGGGCCGCAGCAGCTTTTCCGTCAGGGATTTTGTGATGCTGTGGATCGTGCAGGGGGGGACCTCCACGGCGGCCAGGGCCATGGCCGCCTTCTGCTTTTCCGTGGCGTTGGTGTAAGGGTATACGCCAAAGAGGAAGGGAAAAAAGGCATAGCGGAATTCCAGCAGATCCGCCTCGGTCATGGCCGGGAAAAAGCGCCGCAGGCACTGCCGCAGCGCTTCCAGTGCCGCGGCGTACACCCGCTTAAAAGCCACCAGATTTTCCAGGCGGCTGTTGCCCTCCATATCGTAAAGGTTCATGCTCATCAGCTTGAGCATACATTCCCGCTTTTCCAGCGTACGGCTCAGGGCGTCGGCAAAAGCGGCGGCGGAAAGGGTCTCGTGCTCCCGGGCGATGGTTTCCAGATCGGCGATCCAAGCTTCGTGCTCCCGCTGGAGCAGGGCCAGGAAGATCTCTTCCTTGGTCTGGAAATAATTGTAGATGGACGTGCGGGTGAAGGAGGTCTTTTCCCCGATGTCCCGCAGGGTGATATCCTTGAAGCCCATGGTCTCATAGAGCGCGGCGCAGGCGGAGATGATCTCGTCCTCCCTGGCGCGGGTCAGCTCTTCCGAACCCTTCGGCATGGCGCGCCCCCCTCAGCCGTCCAGCGCGCTCTTGGCCCACTCGGCCGCGCCGCCGCCGTTCAGCAGACGGCCGGGCTTCCAATGGGCCCCGGGGCAGTGCTCCCGCATGCTCTTCTCCGCGCCGGAGATGCCGCTGCCGCCGGAAGTAGCGAAGGGGATCACGGTCTTGCCGGAAAAATCGTAGCGCTCCAGGAACGTGTCCACGATGCGCGGCTCCACATACCACCACACGGGGAAGCCCACAAACACCGTGTCATACTGCGTCATATCCGCTACATCCGCCGCGATGGCCGGGCGGCACGCCGGGTCGTTCATCTCGATGGTAGAGCGGCTCTTTTTATCCATCCAATTCAGGTCCGCCGTGGTGTAGGGCTGGGCCGGGGCGATCTCGTAGAGGTCCGCGCCGACGGCTTTTGCAATGTCCCGGGCCACTTTTTCAGTGACGCCGCTGGCGGAAAAATAAGTGACCAGAATTTTGCTCATAACCATGCACTCCTTTTCTTGTCCGGCCCGGCCGGCGGAAAACGTACCGGCCGGGGCTGGTTTTGGTTGTTACAGTTCGATCAGTTCGTATTCCCGGGTGCCGAAGCCCAGGTCGGCGGCGGCCTCAATGGTGTGGATGCCGTTGCGGCCGTTCACCCGCTCCATGAAATGGTCGCGGCCCGGATCGTCGGAGCGGAGGATCAGGTCGATGCAAGCCTGATCGATGGCCACCGGGTCCAGAGAGGACAGGATGCCGATGTCCTGCATGCAGGGGTCCTCGGCCACGGCGCAGCAGTCACAGTCCACGGACAAATTTTTCATCACGTTGACATAGGCGATCTTCCCCTTGAAATGCTCCGCCACGCTCATGGCCGCGTCGGCCATGGCCTCGGGGAACTCCACCTTGCTCGCATGTTCTTTCCAGGTCTCGTAGCGGTCGTCGGTTTTGCCAGCGGAATGGATCAGGGCTTTGCCCGCCCGGCTGGCGCAGCCGATGGACAGCTGCTTGAGGGCCCCGCCGTAGCCGCCCATGGGATGGCCTTTGAAGTGGGCCAGCACCAGCATGGAATCGTAGTTCACAATGTTTTTGCCCAGGTGATTTTCCTTGAGCACCTTGCCCTGGGGGATGGGCCAGACCAGATCCGGCCCCTCAGCGTCCATCAGGTCCACGTCGAAATACTTGGTCCAGCCGTGGGCGGTGAGCAGCTTCCAGTGGGGCTTGGTGTGGTCGCGCACGCCGCCGCTGGCGTCGCCATAGGCGGTGTTGCACTCCACCACGGTGCCGTGGACCTCATCCACCATGGGTTTCCAGAATTCGGGGTGGAGATAGTTTTGGTTGCCCTTTTCGCCGGAATGAACCTTCACGGCCACCTTGCCGGGCAATGCGATGCCCAGGGCATGGTAGAGCTTGACGACGTTTTCCGGAGTGATCTCCCGGGTAAAATAGACCTTCGCTTGCATGGCATACCCTCCTGCTTTTTGAAATCGGCTCCCCACACGGCGCATGCCCGCCGGGCGCGGATGATTTTCTTCATTTTATTCTGACGTCGTGTCAGCGTCTGTAGTATACTATTATTCTGACACCATGTCAATATCCCTGTGAAAATTTTCCGCGGCCGCGCCGAGGACAGTTTTCCGGCTTGGACGGGGAGCATTTTTCCTGTCACTGAATGTCTGGATTGTCCCTCTGAAGGCAGGATTCAGCAAGTCATTTCCCCGCCGTCCACGGCTCAAAAATTGGGGGCTGCATACAAAAAAAGTATTTTGCTTCCGGAGATTCAGAAAACTTAAGAAAACTTAAGAGAATATTCATGAGATTTCTCCATTCGCTGTGGTATAATCTCGGCACTTTATCAAGACATAGCTTGGGAGGACAGTGTATGAAACGCATCATCACAAACGGGATCACCGACCTGGAGCCGCTGGCCGGCAGCAGCGAGTGGTACTGGGGCGCCGACTATGCCAGCGGAGATTTATACGAGGCGGAGGAGCTGTTCCGCAGCGGCCATCCCATCGACAAAAACCGGCTTGTCCTGGTCCGCTGCCCGGAGGGCACGGTCTATGAGCCGGTACGCACAAAGTCGGGACAATATCTTGGAAGACCGGTGTATCACGATGGGCGGGTGGCACTGCTGATGGTAGATTTTCCAAAGGAA
>CAJFFX010000079.1 GCA_904374485.1 Candidatus Pseudoscillospira falkowii
CCTTGCCGGGCTTCGCCCGGCACCTATTCACTATTCACTATTCACTATTCACTCTTACCTTTTTCGCCAGCAAGGCAATGACTTGCCATCTTGTCCGGTTTTCGGCCCCCTCCTCTTCTTCTCCGCGGAGAAGAAGAGGAGCGCCCCGGGGTGGAGGAGAAGAAGAGGCTTTGGTGCAAACCAAGTCAGTACCGTGTTTCTATTAGATGCTCCCCCGCAAAGTGGCAACCCCGGTGCCGTTTGGTACAAACTTGACTTGCTTCAGCGTCCCCATCCGCTCGCTCGCTGGCTGGGTGCTTGTAGGAACGCGGTGCTGTGGATACAAACTTGTTGCCCGCCTTTCTCTTTCCGCTGCCGCTCCCCTGGTGTGCGCCGCGTCCGTGCCTCCCCCGGCGCCGTCCGGGGGAGGTGCCCAGTGCGCACACTGGGCAGAAGGGGCAAGCACCAGGCCGCGGCCTGCAGCCCATCACTTCTTCACTATTCACTCTTACCTCTTACTTCTACTTGGCTCCCCCGCAGGGGGAGCCAAGGAAAAAGCACCACCGAAAGCCCCTTCGGCTTTGCGATAGTCCCCCCCTCAGTCCCCTTCGGGGACAGCTCCCCCTCCAGGGGGGAGCTCGGTGAAGGTGCCGGGCTCCCGCCCGGCGGGGGTACCCAGGGGGGGCGGCGCCCCCTGGAAATTCGCCCGGAGGGCGAATTGAATTGGAATCGTGCGGAGCAGGACACAAGGTGAATTGCCCCCGCAGGGGCAAGAGAGAGTCCCCTGGGGGGTGCGCCTGCGCAGCACACCACTGCTTGCGGCCGCGGCGGCCGCAACCGCCTTCGCCGTGCGAAGGCGAGGGGAGATCTACTGCGCAGCCGTTGGCGGCTCTGCCGCCTTACGGATGCGGCGTCCCCCTTGCGGGGAAAGAGAGGGCCCGTCCCCTCTTTAAGAATCAAAGCAATGCCAGCTGCTTCTCATCCCCATCCTCTTCCCGCAGAATGGCGCCGGAGGCGGGGATGGTGCGGCCGCGGTAGCGGCTCAGGTTCGTGATGCCCGTCTCCTCGGGGAAGCACACCCGCTCCAGGTGATACTTGGGCTTCATGGTCATCACGTTCACGCCCTGGGTGGATCGGGTGGTCTTGGGGGAGAGCAGGGCCGTGTTGAAGATCAGCACCCGCGGCTCAGTGGAGTAGAGGGCCACCTCCCGGTCCTCCCGCAGCGTCAGGAATGCCGCCACCGGCGATTTGTCGCTGTATGCTCCCGTCAGGCGGCGGCGGTTGGAGGTCGTCTGATAGGCGGAAAGCTCCACCCGGGCGGCCTTGCCGTTTTCAAAGAAAAAGAATATATGGCCGCTGTAGTCCCCGGGGAGCACCAAAAAGCGCACGCTCTCGCCCTCGTCCATGCCGAGTTTCGTGGGCAGATAATCGCCCAGAACGCTGGCCTTGGCGTCCTCAAACTCGCTCAGGCGGGTCTTGTAGACCTGGCACTTGTCGGTGAAGAACATGGCCTCGGCGCGGTTCGTGGTCTCGAGGGTCTGGAACAGGCCGTCGCCCTCCTTGTACTTCTGCTCGCTGTTCATGCGCAGAGACTGGGGGGTGATCTTCTTGAAATACCCCTCCCGGGAGAGGAACACCGTCACAGGATAGTCCGGGATCTCCTCTTCCTCGTCCTGCCCCTCCTCCGCCGTGTCGTAGAGGATCTCCGTGCGGCGGGGCACGGCATACTTTTTGCGCACGGCGGACAGCTCGTCGATGAGGATCTTTTTCACCCGCGCGGGCTTGTCCAGGGTGTCCCGCAGGTCGGCGATCTCCGCCTCCAGGGAATCCACCTCGTCCACGCGCTTGAGGATATACTCTTTATTGATGTTGCGCAGCTTGATCTCCGCCACGAACTCAGCCTGTTTGTCGTCGATGCCGAAGCCGATCATCAGGTTCGGCACCACCTCGGCGTCGCTGTCCGTCTCGCGGATGATCTTCACGGCCTTGTCGATGTCCAGCAAAATCTTTTTCAGGCCCTGCAGCAGATGCAGCTTGTCCTGCTTCTTGTGCAGCACGAAATAGACCCTGCGGCGCACGCATTCGGTGCGCCAGGCGCACCACTCCTGCAGCAGTTCCGCCACGCCCATCACCCGCGGCATGCCGCCGATGAGCACGTTGAAGTTGCAGCTCATGCTGTCCTGCAGGGTGGTGGCGCGGAACAGCTTCTGCATCAGCTTGTCCGGGTCCGTCCCGCGCTTGAGGTCGATGGTCAGCTTCAGGCCGTTCAGGTCGGTCTCGTCGCGCATGTCGGCGATCTCCTTGGCGCGGCCGGCCTTGATGAGTTCTGCCACCTTGTCGAGGATGGCCTCAGTGGTGGTGGTATAGGGGATCTCGTAGATCTCGATGAGGTGGTTCGCCTTGTCGTAGCGGTATTTCGCGCGCACTTTCACGCTGCCCCGGCCCGTGCGGTAAATGGTCTCCAGGGCGTTCGCGTCATAGAGCAGGGCGCCGCCGGTGGGAAAATCCGGGGCCAGCAGGGTGTCGGCGATGCGGCAGTCGGGATTTTTAAGGTAGGCGATGGTGGTGTCGCACACCTCGCCCAGGTTGAAGCCGCACAGCTGGGACGCCATGCCCACGGCGATGCCCTGGTTGGCGGAGACCAGAATGTTGGGGAAGGTGGTGGGCAGCAGGGCGGGCTCCTTCATCGTGTTGTCGTAGTTGTCGACGAAATCCACCGCGTCCTGGTCCAGGTCCCGGAAAAGCTCCGCGCAGATGGGGCTGAGCTTTGCCTCGGTATAGCGGGAGGCGGCGTAGGCCATGTCCCGGGAATAGGCCTTGCCGAAGTTGCCCTTGCCGTCCACAAAGGGGTGCAGCAGCGCGCCGTAGCCCGTGGACAGGCGCACCATGGTGTCGTAGATGGCGGCGTCGCCGTGAGGGTTCAGCCGCATGGTCTGGCCCACAATGTTGGCGCTCTTCGTCCGCGCGCCGCCCAGCAGATTCATTTTGTACATGGTGTACAAAAGCTTTCGGTGGGAGGGCTTGAAGCCGTCGATCTCCGGGATGGCGCGGGAGACGATGACGCTCATGGCGTAGGGCATGTAATTGACCTCCAGCGTCTCCGTGATCGGCTGCTCCACCACCTCCGCGTGCAGTCCCAGCACGTTGGGGTTGTTCACCTTGGGCTTTTGTTCCTCCGTTTGCTTCTTTCTTGGCATGGATCGATTTCTTCCTTCTTCACGGTATTACTTCTTCTTTTTCTTCTTCCCGCCGGCATGCTGGGCCGCGGCGGGGTCGATATAGGGGAACGCCTTGACCATGTGGACCTTGGCAAAGGCGTATACGATAGCGCCGGCGGCGGTCAGGGCAAAGCCATAGGGCGACAGCGCCAGCCCCAGCAGCAATCCCAGCCACAGCGCCGCCATGCCGCCGCTTTCCAGCACGGCGGTGGCGCGCCATTTTTTCAGTTTGTCCTCCGTCAGCGTCAGCTGCCGGTGGCGTGGCGCCCAGCGCATGGCCGTCAGCGCCACGATCTTCAGGGCGAAATACGCCGCCAGGATGCCCAGCACCGTCCAAAGGGCCTGGGACGACAACAGTTCTTTCATCATGTGCCTCCTTTTTTCTCTGTGACACGTCTCCTGCGTTTCCCGTCACGACACGTCGATCTGGTCGAGGAATCTGTAGCCGTTCTCGGCGATATAATCCTTGCGGCCCTGGAGGTTATCGCCCAGCATCAGATCGAACATCTGCGCGGCGGCCTCGGCGTCGGTGGGCATGACGCGGATCAATCGGCGGGTCTCGGGGTTCATGGTGGTCAGCCACATCATGTCCGGGTCGTTTTCGCCCAGACCTTTGGAACGGTTGACCGTGTATTTCGCGTCGCCCAGCTCGCGGAGCACCTTCGCCTTTTCCTCCTCGGAATAGGCAAACCAGGTCTTGCCCCTGCTGTTGATCTCAAAAAGGGGCGTTTCGGCGATATAGACGTAGCCCTCCCGGATCAGGGTGGGGGCCAGGCGGTAGATCATGGTCAAAATCAGCGTGCGGATCTGAAAGCCGTCCACATCCGCATCGGAGCAGAGGATGATCTTGTTCCAGCGCAGGTTGCCCAGGTCAAAGGAGTTGAGGTCCTTGACCTTTTTGCTGTCCACCTCCACGCCGCAGCCCAGCACCTTCATCAGATCGGTGATGATCTCGCTTTTGAAGATCTTGCCCAGGTCCGCCTTCAGGCAGTTGAGGATCTTGCCGCGCACGGGCATGATGCCCTGGAACTCCGCGTCCCGGCTCAGCTTGACGCTGCCCAGGGCGCTGTCGCCCTCCACGATGTAGATTTCCCGGCGGGAGACGTCCTTCGTGCGGCAGTCCACGAATTTCTGCACCCGGTTGGCGATGTCGATATTGCCCGAGAGCTTTTTCTTGATGTTCAGCCGGGCCTTTTCGGCGCTTTCGCGGCTGCGCTTGTTGATGAGCACCTGCTCGGCGATCTTTTCTGCGTCAAAGGGATTTTCAATGAAATAGATCTCCAGGTTGCTGCGCAGGAACTCCGTCATGGCCTCCTGGATAAACTTGTTGGTGATGGCTTTTTTCGTCTGATTTTCGTAGCTCGTCAGGGTGGAGAAGGAGCTGGACACCAGCACCAGGCAGTCCTGCACGTCGTTCCAGGTGATTTTGCTTTCGCTTTTCTGATACTTGTTCTGGTCGCGCAGGTATTTGTCCACAGCGGAGACAAAGGCAGATTTTGCCGCCTTTTCGGGGCTGCCGCCGTGCTCCAGCCAGGAGGAGTTGTGATAGTATTCGATGATATTCGTCTTGTTGGAGAAGCACAGGGCACAGGAGAGCTTCACTTTGTATTCCGGCTTGTCCTCCCGGTCGCGGCCCCGGCGCTCCGCCTCCCAGAAGACCGGGGCGGTCAGGCTGCCCTCTCCGGCCAGCTCCGCCACATAGTCCCGGATGCCGTTTTCGTAGAGATAGTCCACCGTTTCAAAGGAATTGCCCTTCTGGTCACGGAAGCGGAAGGTGATGCCGGCGTTGACCACGGCCTGGCGCTTCATCACATCCATAAAGTATTCCGCCGGCACGGCGATGTCGGTGAACACGTCCAGATCCGGCAGCCAGCGGATGCGGGTGCCGGTCCTCTTGCGGCTCAGGGGCTTTTTGGAGAGGCCCCCCACGTTTTCGCCCCGCTCGAAATGCAGGCTGTACTCCTGTCCGTCCCGCCAGACGGTCACGTCCATATAGCGGGAGGCGTATTGGGTGGCGCAGGAACCCAGGCCGTTCAGGCCCAGGGAATACTCGTAGTTGTCCCCCGCGTTGGTATTGTATTTTCCGCCGGCATACAGCTCGCAGAACACCAGCTCCCAGTTGTATTTTTCTTCTTTGCTGTTCCAGTCCACGGGGCAGCCGCGGCCCTGGTCCTCCACCTCGATGGAGCCGTCGCTGTAGCGGGTCACGGTGATCAGGCGGCCGTAGCCCTCCCGGGCTTCGTCGATGGCGTTGGATAAGATTTCAAAGACGGCGTGTTCGCACCCGTCCAGCCCGTCGGAGCCGAAAATGACGCCGGGCCGCTTGCGCACCCGGTCGGCGCCCTTCAGGGCGGCAATGCTCTCGTTGCCGTAAGATTTTTTCATGAATGCAGCTCTTCCTTCCTGGCCGTATAATTGCTCAATATGATAGTATAACGCAAATTTTGCAGTTATACAAGCCTTTTGCACCGCGCTGCCGGGCGGCAGCGCGGCACTTTTTCACTATTCACTATTCACTAAAAAATAAGCTCCCCCCGCCGGGCTACCGCCCGGCACCTATTCACTTTTCACTATTCACTCTTACCTTCTTCGCTTGCAAGGCAATGACTTGCTGCCTTGTCCAGTTTTCGGCCCCCTCCTCTTCTTCTCCGCGGAGAAGAAGAGGAGCGCCCCGGGGTGGAGGAGAAGAAGAGGCTTTGGTGCAAACTAAGCCAGTACCGTGCTTCTACAAGATGGTTTTGCACTATGTGGCAAGCGTATGCAAGTTTGGTACAAACCTGAATGCCCCC
>CAJFFX010000080.1 GCA_904374485.1 Candidatus Pseudoscillospira falkowii
GGGGCTGATCCTGCCGGCCATTGCTTTTGTCGGCGCCCTTATTTATCTGGTGCAGGGGAACGCCTTTTCCCCGCTCTTTGTGATGGAGCCGGGGGAAGGGGCAGCCCTGGGATGTCTGCTCCTGCTGGCCTACAACTACAATACGACGGTGCCGCTGCTGGCGCTTTACGCCGCCTGCCGCCTTTGGGGGCAGCGGAAGCGCCGGAAACAGGAACTGAGCAAAATGAACTCCCAGGATCTGTCTTGAGAAAGGAGGACGCTTCCTATGTTGGTAATGAGACCTATGATTTTTCTGCTGTTGCTTCTGGCGGGGGCCATTCTGCTGCAAATTTTTCTTTCCCGGCGCGCGAGCCGGTGGCCGGGGCTGCTTCTGCCGGGCGTCACATTCTTTTATTCGCTGGTGATGCTGCTGAGCGTGGCCGCTTATAACGGCAATAACGGCATGGAAGGAGTTGTGGCCGCGCTGCTGTCGGTGCTGGTGCTGGGCAATATCCCCACGGTCATGCTGCTGATCATTTATGCCCTCTGCCGCCGCGGAGAGCGGACGCAGCGGGAACTGAACAAAATGAACGCCCAGGACTTGTCTTGAAAGCGGGCGGAAGTGAAATAATTTACAAAAAGCAGGGCGGCGCGATCGCGCCGCCTTGTTTTTTTGCGGGAAGGGACTATGATGGGGGTGACGGACGGCGCGGTTTGCCGGGAAGGGAGGAGACGCGGTATGACGCCGGTGCAGACAGATTTTTCCCAGGGCAGCATTCCGAAGATCATCCTGCGCCTGGCCGTGCCCATGACGACGGCCCAGCTGGTCAATATCCTCTACAGCGTCATCGACCGCATCTACCTCGGCCATATCCCAGGCACCGGTCACCTGGCCCTGACGGGCCTGGGGCTGACGCTGCCCATCATCTCGGTGCTGATGGCCTTCGCCAATCTCTGCGGCATGGGCGGCGCGCCGTTGTGCGCCATTTACCGGGGCCGCGGGGAGGAGGAAGAGGCGGAAGCCGTGATGGGCAATGCGTTTTCGCTGCTGCTCCTTCTGGGAGCCGGCGTCACGGCGGTGTGCTTCCTGTGCAAGGAGCCGATGCTCTATCTCTTCGGCGCCAGCGCCGAGACCTTTCCCTATGCCGACGATTATCTGAGCATTTACCTCTGCGGCACCCTCTTTGTGATGATCAGCCTGGGCATGAACCCCTTTATCAACACCCAGGGCTTTGCCCGCACCGGCATGATGACCGTGGTGCTGGGGGCGGTGCTGAACCTGATACTGGACCCGCTGTTTATTTTCGGCCTGAACTGGGGCGTGCGGGGCGCGGCCTTTGCCACAGTCATATCCCAGGCCTGCTCGGCGGCGTGGGTGCTGCGGTTCTTGACGGGGCCGAAGGCCGTGTTGCGCCTGCGGCGCAGCAGCCTGCGCCTGGAGGGGCAGCGGGTGAAAAAGATCCTCGCCCTGGGTCTTTCCGGCTTTTTCATGTCGCTGACCAACAGCCTGGTGCAGGTGGTGTGCAACAAGACGCTGCAGGTCTACGGCGGCGATTTGTACGTGGGCATCATGACCATCCTCAACTCGCTGCGGGAGGTCTTTATGATGGTCGTCATGGGGCTGACCAACGCCGCCCAGCCGGTGATCGGCTTCAATTTCGGCGCGGGGGAGGTCCGGCGGGAATACCAGGCCATCCGCTTTTCCATCGCGGTCACCATCGTTTACACGCTGTCGGTCTGGCTGCTGATGATGGCGCTGCCGGAGCCGCTGATCTGTTTGTTCAACAACGATCCGGCCACGGTGCGCTGCGGCGTGCCGGCCCTGCGGATCTATTTCAGCCTGTTCCTCTTTATGTCGCTGCACGTGGCGGGCCAGTCGATCTTCGTCGCCCTGGGCCGGTCGAAGCAGACGGTGTTTTTCTCCCTGCTGCGCAAGGCCTTTGTCTGCGCGCCGCTGACGGTGCTGCTGCCCCTGTGGGGCATGGGCACCACCGGCGTGTTTGTGGCGGAGGCCGTCTCCCAGCTGGCCGGGGGCCTGGCGTGCTTCACCACGATGTACTGCCTGGTGTACCGCCCCCTGCGCCGGCGCGTGCTGGAGGAGGGGAAAAAGTGAAGAAAAGGCCTTGACAAAGTTGGTCTATTGTTGTAGACTCGCGGTAGAGGGTCTATAATTATAGACCAACGGACAAACCGGAAAGGAGGCGGAGACCATGGGAGACTGGAAATTGTGCGACAGCGAGTATCGCTTTATGTGCGTGGTGTGGGATCACGCGCCGCTGCCCTCGGGGGAGCTGGTGGCGCTGTGCGAGCAGATCCTGGGCTGGAAAAAGTCCACCACTTACACCATGGTGAAAAAACTGGCCCAGAAGGGGCTTTTGAAGAATGAAGACGCGCAGATCACCGTCCTCGTCCCCCGCGCGGCGGTGCAGGCCGAGGAGAGCACCGCCTTTGTGGAGCGCACTTTCGGCGGGTCCCTGCCGGCGTTCCTGGCGGCCTTCCTGGGCGGCCGGAAACTGAAAGGCGAGGAGGCGGAGGCCCTGCGCAGGCTGATCGACGACTACGGAGAGGAGGAGAAGTGATGCTGGCACAGCTCTTTGCAACGGTGTTCTGGATGTCGATCACAGCCACCATCGTGGCCGTGGTGGTCGTGCTGGCAAGTTTGCTTCTGGGCTGGTGGCATGTGCCGCGGAAGTTCATCTGCCTGCTCTACGCCCTGGTGCTTCTGCGCGTGGTCTGCCCCCTGGGCCTGCCGGGGGACTGGGGGCTGTTCCATCTGCCCTTTATCCAGACCGTGCAGGAAATGGCGGCGGATTTCAGCGGCTACAGCGGGGAATATGAAGTGGCCGTCGAGGGCAGCGCGGAATACGACGCCGCCGTGGCGGCGGGGCTGACGCCGGAGCGGATCATTAAGGACGCGCCCCAGTCGGCGCTGTATGTTCCCTACCGCTTGGGCGGCGACGGAACCATCCTGCCGGCCCAAAAGGCCATGGAGACCTGGGTGCCCAAGGTGGCGGCGGTGTGGCTTGCGGGCATGGCGGTGTTTTATGGCTTAACGGCGGTCTCTTATCTCCGTCTGCGCCGCCGGCTGCGCTTTGCGGTGCGGGAGGAGGACGGCGTCTATGTGTCCGACCGCATCCCCTCCCCCTGCGTGGTGGGGTATTTCCGGCCCCGCATCTATCTGGTGCCGGGTCTCAGCGTCGAGGAGCGGGCCCACATCCTGGCCCACGAGCGGGCCCACCTGCGCGCCGGGGACCACTGGGCCAAGCTCATCGCCTGGCTGGCGCTGGGCGTCCACTGGTTCAATTTCTACCTCTGGAGCGTGTACCGCTGCTACTGCAGCGACCTGGAAAAGGCCTGCGACGAGCGGGTGCTGCGCGCGGCGGACGTGGAGGCGCGCAAGGCCTACAGCCGCACCCTGCTGCACCTGGCCTGCGACCGGCGCTTTGTCTGGTTCAACCCTGCGGCCTTTGCCGAGAGCGGCACAAAGGAGCGCATCGCCCATGTGCTGCATCTGCGCCGGCCCAAGCCGGTGCTGCTGGCCCTGGCCGCGGCGGCCGCGGTACTGGTGGCGCTGCTGGTCCTGCCCGGCGGCGGTCCGGTCCGGACGAACGCCGGCGAGCCGGTGGTGGACCACACCGGCACGCTGTCGGCCCAGCAGATCCGGGCGCTGGCCGCGCCCGAATGGGCGGGCTTTGCCGGTCTGCCCGCGGAAGCCGACTGGGTCAACACCAAGGATTTTTACGCCGCAGAGATTCTGACCGTCGAAACGGACGGGGATCTTTACACCATTGAGCTGCTGGAAGGCCATGCGCTGTTCCAATGGATTCTCCACGGGACCGGCAGCGATCAGGGCGCGGCGGGCTGGTACTTCGGACAGCCCTGGGCCCGCCGGCACACCCTGCGCTGGGACGGCGAGACCTTCGCGCTGGTCGACCCCGAATGGATCGGCGAAAGCGTCAACAGCGGCTACGGCGGCGAACTGGACACCTCCGGCCTGTCCGAGGAAGCCCTGGCCTGCATGGACCGCACCGGCGCCGGCGCGAAGAGCGTCTGGCGCAGCCTGTGCCGCCAGGCGGCGGACTGGTACGGCTGCCGGGCCTACCAGCCCTATGTGCTGGGCGCGGGCAGGTACGGCAGTGTGATGGTGGATGCGGACGGAGCGTGGTATTTTGATACCCTGCGCTTCGGCGGTCTCGGAGCGCGGTTTGGCGGCCTGGGCATCAAGACGGCCTCCGGCGATCTGGCGCCCCTGCGGGAACTGGGCCGGTCCCCGGCGGGGACGGATATCTCCGCCTGGAGCGACGAGCAGCTGGTCTGGGCCCTTTCGGCGGCGGAGGGAGATTTTGCCGGCGAAGCGGCCGCGGCGCTGTACGAGCGCTTCACGGAGGACCCCGTGGGCATCCTGCGGGAGATCACCGCCCTGGGCGAAGCGGGCCGCGACGCGGCCTGCTGGGCGCTGGCGGAGCAGTGGTGCGCGGCCCATGAAGAGGGCGAAGGCATCCTGACGGGCGCGCAGACGCGCGCATGTACCCCCGCCATGACGGCCACCCTGGATCGGCTGGAAACGGCCTGCGGCGCCGTCCGCGGCGGCGAGAGCGCCCTGCCCACGGAGGAAGAGAGCGGCGGCTGGGGCATCCAGGCCCCGGTCAGTGTGGAAGGCGCCGGCGGTTCGTGAGGGCGGCTGCCCGAAACAGAAAAAGGAAAGGCGGGCGCACAGCGCCCGCCTTTCAAGCTGCTGAAAGCGCTCCATGGAACCTGCGCCTGCGCCGTTTATCTTGATCGCCCGCTGGCTATACTGTCAGAACATGGATCATTTTTCATCTTTTAACTGCGCCATCAGTTCTTCCAATTCCGAACCTTCGCGAAGGAATGCGTATTCCTCATTGTTTGCCAGCTCATCGGCAATTGTTTTTACCAGTTTACCGGAAAGCCATGTGGAACCGCTGCCGTCTGCATTGCGATATAATGGGCAATTTTGCGCATCCCATTTCTTTTTCATGGCAGGCAGCATGTTTTGAAGAACAGACAGGCTTCCGCTTTTATCTTTTTTTACCAAAGCAAGCTGCAAATGGGCGTTGTAGGACATCCATTCCGGAAAACAAAACTGACGCGTAACGGTTTCATACAAATCTGCAAAAAAGGATGCGTCTTTCTCCCGCTTTTCATGCAATGCGATTTCCAGCAGATGGATGAGAGCCGTTTGGATCTCGGTCACGCCGTTAATGGCGCGATGCTCCCAGATTTTCTCTGCATCCTGATAGCGTTCCTGCCGTTGATAGAGGATCGCCAATTGTTCTTCTTTATCTATCGTGGAAAATGGCAGTGAATGGATCAGTTCCTCCGCCCTTGAAAAATCGCCCCGATTTCGTGCATAGGAAATCAACATGCTGGTTGCGGTATCTCTTATTTCCGGAATTTCACTTTTGGCTAAACGCTTGTAAAATGTTTCATATATTTCCTGGTATTGCGCAATTGGAGATACATTGTAAAGCGTAAGCGCCCCCTCCAAATAAAGAATCGCAGAGTATATCAATCTGTCGCAGGTGGGATATTCCTGTATTTTGCCGATGGTTTTTTGGAAAGCGGCATCATAGCCCTGCTCCTGAACCGTCTGATCGACCTCATCCACAAAATTTTCGATCTCGATATCCGTTAAATCGTCATGGAAAGACATCAGCGTGTTCAAGTCAACCTTGAGCAAACGTGCCAACGCCGGCAAAAGGGTTATATCTGGATAAGTGGTTCCGGTTTCCCTTAGTTAAAGATATTGTTGGGTATCTCAAGATGTGTCATTCGATTTTGCCGATAAAGCGGTAGAAGATTTCTACCTCCTGTTCCCGGCTTCC
>CAJFFX010000081.1 GCA_904374485.1 Candidatus Pseudoscillospira falkowii
CAGAAGCTTCAGCTCCTCTTCCAGCCGGGCGATGTCCCGCCTGCCGCCGCTGATCTCCTCCTGGGCGCTGTCCTTAAAATCAGGGTCCGCCGCCAGTTCCAGCGCCGCCGCCAGGTCTGCCCGCCGCGCCTGCAGGCGCCGCCAGGTCTCCACCAGCGGCGCAAGTTCCCGCTGCTCCCGGCTGAGGGCGCGGTATTTTTCCAGGTCGCCGTATATCGCGCCGTCCAGCAGCTGCGCCTCGATCTCCTCCAGGCGCCGCGCCAGCCGCTTCATTTTTTCTTCCATGGGCATTCCTCCCGCCGCGCCGCGCGCCGCCGGCGTCACGCCGTCACGATGCCGAATAAGCGCGCAAAATCGTAGATCTTCTGGTGGTAATCGTCGGATTTCGGCTGCAGGGAAAGGCCATGGACATGGGGCGCGGGAAGATAGCCGTCCATTTGGCGGAAGACCTGTTCATAAGGATTGTCGCCCATATGGGTGATGACATAGGAAACGCGCTCCAGCCGCGCGCCGTTTTCCATCAGAAACGTGCGCATGATGCTGCTGCACCGCCCTGCCCACACGGGCGTGCCCAGGATGACGTGCTCATAATCCTCCAGCGGCTGCGCCGTCTCCACGGGCAGCAGTGTTTCCGGGGATTTTTTCATAGCGTCGAGCCCCGAGGCAAAGAAGGCGGCAATGCCCTTGCGGGACTTTCCGTCGGTGACCTCCGTCAGCTCCGCGTCCAAAAGCGCCGCAATCTTCTCCATGGCCGCCCGGGTCGTTCCGGTGCGGGAATAATACAGGCACAAGATCTTTTTCATAAGACCCCTCCTTACAAAATCATGAATGCCGCAACGGCAAAGGCCTCGCGGATATAATAATTGACGTCCAAAAGCCAATAGCCCGGCGGCATGTGAGCCGCCACGGGCACCATGGTGTCCGCGTTCCAGTAGAGGGAGGTGCGGTACAGGTGGTAATCCGCCGTCACCACGGCGACCTGTGCAGTCTCATCGAGGCCCTGCCGCGCCAGAAGAGCCTTGGAATAGCGGATGTTCTCCTCAGTATTGTCGGCCTGCGTATCGATCAGGATGCGCTCGGGCGCAATGCCGTGCTCCTCCAGCCACTGGGCCATGCACTGCCCCTCGGACAGATCCTCGCCCGGGCCCTGGGAACCGGTGACCACAATGGGGATATCCGGCTTGTCCGCAACATACGCGAGGGCCGCCTCCAGCCGCGACTGCAGGCTCAGCGACGGTTCGCTGCCGTTGACGCCGGCGCCCAGGATCACCACGGCGGCGACCTTCGTCTCCCGGTCCGTATGGCCGTAGGAGACCACGCGGAACTCCAGAACCGCAAACAGCGCAAGGCCCGCGATCAGCAGCGCCAGCAATACGAAGCGCAGCGCCCGGCCCGGGCGGCCGCCCAGGAGGCCCAAGGCAAACCACGCCAGGAAATACACCGCCGCCGCCAGGAAAAGATAGCCCGAAAAGCGCATGGGCGTGTAGACGAAGGCGCAGAAGACGCCCGCCGCGGCGCACACCGCCGCAGCGATCGGCGCGCCGCGGCCAAGGCGCTGTCTTCCCGCATAGCGCATCACGATCCCTCCGCTTCTTCCGCCAGCTGCTCCCACCGGGCGTAGAGCGCGTCCAGCTGCTGCTGGAGCGCTTCCTTTTCCCGGCACGTCTCCGCCAGCTTTTCATAATCGCAGGCGTATTCCTCCATCTGCCCGTCCAGCGCTTCCATCTGCTCCTCCAGCCGGGCGATGTCCCGCTCGCAGACCGTCAGCTGCCGGCGGGCACTTCCCTGGCCGCGGCCGCTTTTGGCGGCGGGCTTCTTTTCCTTTTTCTCCTTCTTTTCCGCCGCCGCGGCCGCGGCGCTGCGGCTCTCCCGGTCTCGTTCCTCCATGGCCTTCACACTACGGTATTTTTCAAAGCCATAGGGGTAATCCGTGATGACGCCGCCTTCCAGCTCCCAGATGCGCGTGGCGAATTTGTTGATAAAATAGCGGTCGTGGGACACGAACAGCAGCGTGCCGCCGAACTGTTCCACCGCCCCCTCGACCCACTCCCGGGAGGCGATGTCCAGGTGGTTCGTAGGCTCGTCCAGCACCAGGAAATTGATATCCTCCCCCATCAGGATGCACAGCTTCAGCCGGCTCAATTCGCCGCCAGAGAGCACGGAGACGCTTTTGAACACATCCTCGCCCCGAAAATGGAAGGCGGCCAGGCGGTTGCGAGCCGTCTGGGCGGAGCAATCGGTCTCGTAGATCATGGTGTCCACCAGATTGCGCTCGCCATGGGGGAAGGATACGATCTGGGGAAGGTAGGCCCCCTTGACCGCCGGGCCGGTCTTCACCCGCCCGGCCGTGGGCTGCATCTGCCCCAGCAGGATCTTCAGCAGCGTGGACTTGCCCGTGCCGTTGTCGCCGATGAGGGCGATGCGCTCGCCTCCGCGGACCTTGAGATTCACATTGGAAAACAGCGTGCGCCCTTCAAAGCCCATGGCCAGGTCCTTCAGGGAAAACACCTCGTCCCCCGCAAAGTCCCGCTCTTCAAAGCCGGCGGTCATAGCCCGCTCCCGGTTGGGCTTTTCCACGGTGTTCAGCTTTTCGATGCGCCGCTCCATGACGATGGCGCGCTTGTACATTTTGTCGTTGCCCTGGAAAGCCCACAGGCGCATTTTCTCCGCCGCTTCGGAAAGCTGTTCGATCTTGGCCTGGTTTTTCTCATACTGGCGCATGCGCTCTTCGTAGCGCCGCTCCTTCTCAGCGGCGTAAAACGTGTAGTTGCCGGAGTAAAACTCGGCTTTGCCGTCCAGGATCTCCACCACCCGCCGCACGGTGCGGTCGAGAAAATAGCGGTCGTGGGAAATGGCCAGGACGGTGCCCTTGAAATGGCCGAGGTATTCCTCCAGCCATTCCACCGCATGCAGGTCCAGGTGGTTCGTAGGCTCGTCCAGGAGGAGAATGTCCGTATCCTCCAAAATCAGGCGGCCCAGGTTCACCCGGGTCTTTTCCCCGCCGGAAAGGGAGTCGAACAGCCGCGCGCGCATGTCCGGAGAAATGGACAGGCCCGCCGCCACCTTGTTGATCTCCGTTTTCGTGCGGTAGCCGCCCATGCCCTCAAAGGACGCCTGCAGTTCGCCGAAGCGCCGCAGGGTCTCCGGGTCGTCGCAGCCGCCGGCCATCTGCTCGGTCAGGCGGCGCAGCTCCGCGCCGATCTTGTGGACCTGGGCGAAGGCAGTCTCCAGCACGTCCTCCACCGTGTAACCCGCCGGGTACACCGGGATCTGGGAAATGAGGCCGATGCGCCGTCCCGGGGCGATCATCACCTCGCCGGCGTCATAGTCCAGTTCGCCGGTGAGGATCTTGAACAGCGTGCTCTTGCCGCTGCCGTTTTTCCCCAGCAGGCCCACCCGCTCGCCGGCGTCGACCTGGAAGGTAATGCCGTCGAGCACCTGGCGCTCCAGGTCGAAGGACTTGACAAGGCCGGAAATATTGATATCGATCATCGGATCCTCTCCGTTCTTCAGGTTTTCTGTGTAAGGCGGGCCGTGATGGCCTGAAAGCCCATGGCGTGGCTGGCCTTGATCAGCACGGCGCAGTCCGGCCCCAAAAGCCTCTCCAGCACAGCGCAGGCCGCTTCTCTGGTCTCAAAATGGCGCACGTCGGCACAGCCGCTCTCCGCCGCGCCCCGGGCGATCTCCGCCGACTTTTCTCCCACGGCCAGCACCGTTTCAACGCCCTGCGCGGCGCAGAGCGCGCCCGCATCATAATGGGCCTGCCGCGAAATGGCGCCCAGCTCCCCCATGTCGCCCAGCACCGCGATGCGATGGGTGCAGCCGCTGCGGCCGAGGGTCTCGATAGCGGCGGCCATGGACTGGGGATTGGCGTTGTAGCAGTCCGACAGGAGCAGCGCGCCGCTTTCATGGCGGAGCATGCGCATGCGCTCCCCCGCCGGCTCGTAATGGGCGACACCGGCCTCGATCTCTTCCTTGGAAAGGCCCAGCCGTTCACCGACGACGGCCGCCATGGCGGCGGCATAGATCATGTGCCGCCCCGGCGCCGGGATGCGCAGATCGTAGGCAGCCCGCTCCGTGACGACGGTGCAGGACACGGCCTCGATGCCGTGCTCCCGCACATCGGCAATGCGCACATTGCACCCCGCTCCTTCGCCGCAGCGGCAAACGGGCACGGCGGGATGCACCGTGTTCAAAAGGGCGTCGTCGCCGTTCAGCACAGCAAAGCCCGTGGGCTTGAGATGTTCAAAGATCTCGCACTTGGCCCGCAGAATGCCCTCCCGGCTGCCCAGGTTCTCAATGTGAGCGTCGCCCACGTTGCTGATGACCGCGACGTCGGGCCGCACCATTTCGCCGAGATAGCGGATCTCGCCAAAGTGGTTCATGCCCGTTTCGATGACGGCGGCTTCGTGCTCCGGCATCAGGCGGAACAGCGTCTTCGGCACACCGATGTCGTTGTTGAAATTCCCCTCGGTGCGCAGCGTATTGTAATGTTCCGAGAGCACCGCACCGATCATTTCCTTCGTCGTGGTCTTGCCTACGCTGCCGGTGATCTGGACAAAGGGGATGGAGAATTTTGCCCGGTACCAGGAAGCCAGGGCCTTGAGGGCCAGGCGGGTGTCCGCCACCGCGACATAGAATTTCCCCGGCGCAAAATTCTCCGGCGTTTTGGAGCACAGCGCCCCTTCGGCCCCCGCCGCCAGGGCCGCGCCGAGGAAATCGTGGCCGTCCCGCGCGGCTGTCAGGGGCACGAACAGCATGCCCGGGCCGCACAGGCGGCTGTCCGTCTCCACGGCGGTGACGAACTGCCGCTCATCTCCCGCCAGCAGCGTTCCGCCGGTGGCTTTCAAAATGTCTTCAACAGTCGTTTTCAGCATCGCGCCGCGCCTCTTTCCTTCAGGGACAGTTCGATGATCTGTTCGCACAGTTCGCCGTAGGAAATGCCCACGGCCGCCGCTTCCTGAGGGATGAGGCTGGTGGGCGTCATCCCCGGCAGGGTGTTGATCTCCAGGCAGTAGGCCTTTCCGTCCGCCGTCAGCAGGAAATCCGCCCGGGAATAGACGCTCAGCCCCAGCTTGCGGTACAGCTTCAGCGTCGTTTCGCCCAGCAGGCGCTGCTGATCCTCGGTGATGGGCGCGGGGCAGAGCTCCCGGGTCCTGCCGTTGTATTTGTTGTTGTAATCATAGCCCGCCTCGTCAGGAATGATCTCC
>CAJFFX010000082.1 GCA_904374485.1 Candidatus Pseudoscillospira falkowii
TCCGCCTGCGCCGAGATTTTTGCTTCGCAAAAATACTCGCACGGCGCTCCGCGCCGCCCCATCTGTGATGGGGCCCCGGGTGGCCGCACCGCGGCAAAATAAAATACCCGCCGGATGGCGGGGATTTTCCAAGATAGTAAAAATTACTCCTCGATGTCGATAACAACGCCGGAACCCACGGTGCGGCCACCCTCACGGATAGCGAAACGCAGGCCCTTTTCAATGGCGATGGGGGTGATCAGCTCGACCTTCATGTCGACGTTATCGCCGGGCATGCACATCTCGGTGCCCTCGGGCAGGGTGATGATGCCGGTCACGTCGGTGGTACGGAAGTAGAACTGAGGACGATAGTTGTTGAAGAAGGGGGTATGACGGCCGCCTTCATCCTTGCTCAGAACGTACACCTGGCCGGTGAACTTGGTGTGGGGATGAATGGTGCCGGGCTTAGCCAGAACCTGGCCGCGCTCCACGCCGTTGCGGTCGATACCACGCAGCAGGGCGCCGATGTTGTCGCCGGCTTCAGCGTAATCCAGCAGCTTGTGGAACATTTCGATACCGGTGACGACGGTCTTCTTCTTCTCGTCAGCCAGACCGACGATCTCGACTTCCTCGGACAGCTTCAGCACACCGCGCTCCACACGGCCGGTAGCCACGGTGCCGCGGCCGGAGATGGTGAACACGTCTTCGACGGGCATCAGGAAGGGCAGGTCGTCGTTGCGGGCGGGAGTGGGGATATAATCGTCAACAGCGTCCATCAGTTCCTTGATGCAGGCATACTCAGGCGCGTTGGGATCCTGGGACTCGCTGGTCAGGGCGTTCAGCGCGGAACCCTTGATGATGGGCAGATCGTCGCCGGGGAACTCGTAGTTGGACAGCAGCTCGCGGACTTCCATCTCCACCAGCTCCAGCAGCTCCTCATCGTCGACCTGATCGCACTTGTTCAGGAACACCACGATGGCGGGCACGCCGACCTGACGGGCCAGCAGGATGTGCTCGCGGGTCTGAGCCATGGGGCCGTCGGTGGCGGCGATGACCAGGATGGCGCCGTCCATCTGAGCTGCGCCGGTGATCATGTTCTTGATGTAGTCAGCATGGCCCGGGCAGTCCACGTGAGCATAGTGACGCTTTGCGGTCTCATACTCAACGTGAGCGGTGTTGATGGTGATGCCGCGCTCTCTCTCTTCGGGAGCCTTATCGATGCTGGCATAGTCCTCGAACTGTGCCTGGCCCTGCATAGCCAGCCACTTGGTGATGGCGGCGGTCAGCGTGGTCTTGCCGTGGTCGACGTGACCGATGGTACCGATGTTAACATGGGGTTTGGTTCTTTCAAACTTCTGCTTAGCCATTGTTGAAAATCCTCCTTAACAATTTCATGTGATCGCATAAATTACCATTATGCGCATAGTTTACAACAAACGCGGGAAAAAAGCAATCGCTTTTTCGATTTACGCCTTGCCTGCGTTGCGGGTCTCGATGATCTTGCTCTGCAGGTTCTTGGGGATCTCGCGATAGGAGTGCGGCTCCATGGAATAGTTGCCGCGGCCCTGGGTGCGGGAACGCAAGTCCGTTGCATAACCGAACATCTCGCTCAGGGGGACCAGCGCGTCGATCTGTTCGGTGCCGGGACGGGCTTCCATGCCCTGGATCTCGCCGCGGCGGGAGTTCAGGTCGCCGATGACGTCGCCCATGTACTCCTCAGGCACCGTGACGGAAACCTTCATGATGGGCTCCAGCAGCGTGGAATCCGCCTTGCGGCAGGCATCCTTGAACGCCATGGAACCGGCGATCTTAAAGGCCATTTCGGAGGAGTCGACCTCGTGGTAAGAACCGTCGAACAAGGTGACCTTGACATCCACCACGGGGAAGCCGGCCAGCACGCCGGACTGCATGGCGCCCTGGATACCGGCATCGACAGCCGGGATATACTCCTTGGGGATGGCGCCGCCCACGATGGCGTTGATGAATTCGTAACCCTTGCCGGATTCGTTGGGCTCCACATGGATCTTGCAGTGACCATACTGGCCCTTACCGCCGGACTGACGGGCATACTTGGTATCCTGATCGACCGCTTTCTTGATGGTCTCCTTGTAAGCGACCTGGGGTGCGCCCACGTTGGCTTCCACCTTGAACTCGCGCAGCAGGCGGTCCACGATGATCTCCAGGTGGAGCTCGCCCATACCGGCGATAATGGTCTGACCGGTCTCTTCATCGGTGTAGGTCTTGAAGGTCGGGTCTTCCTCGGCCAGCTTCATCAGGGCGATGCCCATCTTCTCCTGGCCGGCCTTGGTCTTGGGCTCGATGGCCACGCGGATAACGGGCTCGGGGAATTCCATGGACTCCAGGATGATGGGGTGCTTTTCATCGCACAGCGTATCGCCGGTGGTGGAGTTCTTCAGGCCCACCACGGCGGCGATATCGCCGGAGAAGATCTCTTCGATATCCTCGCGGTGATTGGCGTGCATCTGCAGGATGCGGCCGATGCGCTCCTTCTGCTTCTTCGTGGAGTTGAGCACGGAGGAGCCGGTGGTGATGTGGCCGGAGTACACGCGGACGAAGGACAGACGGCCCACATAGGGGTCGGTCGCGATCTTAAACGCCAGCGCGGAGAAGGGGGCGTTATCGTCGGGATGACGCTCGTCCTCTTCGCCGGTATCGGGGTTCACGCCCTTGATGGCCGGGATATCCAGCGGGGAGGGCATGTAATCGACGATGGCGTCCAGCAGCTTCTGCACGCCCTTGTTCTTGTAGGACGTACCGCAGGTGACGGGGACCATCTTGTTTTCGACGGTGCCCTGACGGATGACCTTGCGGATCAGATCCTGGGGGATGGGCTGCTCTTCCAGGGCCAGCTCCATGATCTCGTCGCTCAGATCGGCACAGGCGTCGATCAGCTTGGCGCGGTATTCCTGGGCCAGCTCCATCATGTCGGCGGGAATCTCTTCCACGCGCATGTCCTTGCCCATCTCATCGTAATAGATATCGGCGTCCATTTCCACCAGGTCGATGATGCCGCGGAAATCGGCTTCCTTGCCGATGGGCAGCTGGATGGCAACGGCGTTGCACTTCAGGCGCTCATCGATCATGCGCAGGACGTTGAAGAAGTCCGCGCCCATGATATCCATCTTGTTGACATAGATCATGCGGGGGACCTGATAGTTATCAGCCTGGCGCCAAACGGTCTCGGACTGGGGCTCCACGCCGCCCTTGGCGCACAGTACGGTCACGCTGCCGTCCAGCACGCGCAGGGAACGCTCCACCTCGACGGTGAAGTCCACATGGCCCGGGGTATCGATGATATTGATACGGGTAGACGGGAACTGATCCTTGGTACCCTTCCAGAAACAGGTGGTGGCGGCGGAGGTGATGGTGATGCCGCGCTCCTGCTCCTGAGCCATCCAGTCCATGGTGGCGGTGCCGTCGTGGGTCTCGCCGATCTTGTAGTTCACGCCCGTGTAATACAGGATACGCTCCGTCGTGGTGGTCTTACCTGCATCGATGTGCGCCATGATGCCGATATTTCTGGTATTTTCGAGGCTTGTTTTTCTCGGCATACGATTCTTACTCCCTTACCAACGATAATGTGCAAAAGCCTTGTTGGCCTCTGCCATCTTATGGGTATCTTCACGCTTCTTCACGGCGCTGCCGACGTTGTTGGCAGCATCCATGATCTCGCCAGCCAGGCGCTCTCTCATGGTCTTCTCGCTGCGGGCGCGGGAATAATTGGTCAGCCAGCGCAGGCCGAGGGTCTGACGCCGCTCGGGGCGGACCTCCATGGGCACCTGATAAGTGGCGCCGCCGACACGGCGGGCCTTGACCTCCAGGCTGGGCATAATGTTTTCCATAGCCTGGGTGAACACTTCCAGAGGATCCTTTTCGGTCTTTTCCTTGACGATGTCGAAGGCACCGTACACGACCTTCTGGGCCACGCCCTTTTTACCGTCCAGCATGATGGAGTTGACCAGCTTGGTCACCAGCACGGAATTGTAAATAGGATCGGGCAGGATCTCTCTCTTGGGGACATTACCTCTTCTGGGCACTATGCTTCCCTCCTTCATATAAATTATGATTTCATAGGTACTCGAAGGAACTGCATCCTCCGTGAATGCCTGCCAAAGAGGCCCATCCCCTTTTATGGATGATAGAAAACCTATTCGGCAAAGCTTTCATTTAATAGCGGGTCTTACTTCTTCTTGGGTCTCTTGGCGCCGTACTTGGAACGGGCCTGCATACGGCCGTTCACGCCCTGGGTATCCAGCGTGCCGCGGATGATGTGGTAACGAACGCCGGGCAGGTCCTTGACACGGCCGCCGCGGATCATGACCACAGAGTGCTCCTGCAGGTTATGGCCGACACCGGGGATATAGGCGGTGACTTCATAGCCGTTGGTGAGCTTCACACGGGCGATCTTGCGGAGTGCGGAGTTCGGCTTCTTGGGGGTCGCGGTTCTGACTGCAGTGCAGACGCCTCTCTTCTGAGGAGAAGGCAGATTGGTGGTCTTGTTCTTCAGGGTGTTCAGACCATACTGCATGGCGGGAGAAGCGGACTTGTAAGTAGCCTGTTCTCTTCCCTTTCTGACCAACTGGTTAAATGTAGGCATAGGTTCTCTCCTTTCTCATAAATTCTATTTTTAACAGAATATCGGAAAATATCCTGATAAAAATCAAAAAGTTCATCACGCGCCGCAATCTTCCTTCAGCAGGGCCGCCACGGCGGCGCCCACCTCGATGCCGCAGGCCTGACCCAAAACGGCCATGCTCTCCACGGCGATCACGTCGATCTCTTCTGCGGCGCAATGGCTCCGGATCGGTTCCAGCAGGGCCGGGTCCGCATCCTCCGCCATGTAGACGCACAGGACATGACCGGCCCGCACCGCCTTCAGCGACTGCTTGACGCCGATCACTTTGCGCTTTGTTTTCAGTTCAGAAAGCACAAAAATGCTCCTTTTATCCAATAGATTTGCTCTATCCGCGCAATTTAGAATTATATCATAGGCGCGAAAGAGCGTCAATAGGTTTTGGGCGAATAATCTTTCGCTCTTTTGGGGATTCTGGCCCCTTTTCCGGGCAAAAAAGTGGGGATTTTGCCCAAAGAGGGCCGCTTACCCGTTTCCGCGGCCGCGCCGGCGGGCAAAACGCGGGCAGCCGCGCCGCAGAGCGGCGCG
>CAJFFX010000083.1 GCA_904374485.1 Candidatus Pseudoscillospira falkowii
AAATCATTTTACAGCAATTGCGCTGCAGCAGGTACCCAAATTATTTTTGGTAGACATCAGGTAGACCGGGTAGACACCGATTGGAATTTTCTGGATTTTGCACTATCCGAAAAGGGGCAAGATCCGGCCCTGCGAGCGAATGAAAAGGGGATCATGAAGCGCGCGTATTGAAAAACGATCGGGCTGCCGCCAGGCAGCCCGATCGTTTGTTTATTTTCCGCATGGATCTTTTTCCCCGCAGGTGCGGCAGCTGCCGCTGCAGCGGCCGCAGCTGCAGCCGCCCTTTCCGCGGAAGGAGCGGACCACGCGCCAGATGAGATAGAACACCGACCAGCCGATCAGGGCGATCAGGGCCGCGTAGAGAAGAATCAGCAGCATTGCGCCACGTCCTTTCCTGGGGAATTTATCTGCCCGCCGGCATTAGAAAATCAGCGAGCCGATCTGGTAGACCAGCATGGAAGCGAGGTACGCCATGGCCAGCTGCCAGCCCAGGCAGGCCAGGGTCCATTTGGCGCTGCCCATCTCCCGCCGGATGGTGGCGATGGAGGCGACACAGGGGGTGTACAGCGCGCAGAAGACCAAAAAGGCGTAGGCCGCCACGGGGGTGAAGGTGCCGCTCAGAGCCAGGGCCACGGCGGCGCCGGAAGCCGTCAGGGAGAAGCCGTAGAACAGGCTCATGGAGGACACCACGGCCTCCTTGGCGATCAGGCCCGTCAGCAGGGCCACCGCCGCCTGCCACACGCCGAAGCCGCAGGGGATGAACAGCGGCGCGATGAACGAACCGATGCCCGAAAGCAGGGACTGGGACACGTCGGTCGTAAACTGCAGCCCCGGCGTGAAGCTCTGCAGCAGCCAGAGGACCACGCTCATGGCCAGGATCAGCGTGGCGGCGCGGGAGAGGAAGTCCTTGACCTTTTCCCACACATGGGTGGCCACGTTGCGCACCGTGGGCACCCGGTAGGGGGGCAGTTCCAGCAGGAAGGGGGCCGCCGCGCCGCGGAACACGAAGCGCTTGAGGATCAGACCCGACAAAATGGCCAGGCAGATGCCGATGAGGTAGAGGGACACCACGATCAGCGCCCGGTGGGAGGGGAAGAAGGCGCTGACCAGCAGCCCGTAAATGGGCAGGCGGGCCGAGCAGGACATGAAGGGCACCAGCATGATGGTCATGCGCCGGTCCTTTTCGTTTTCCATGGTGCGCGCGCCCATGACGGCGGGCACCGTGCAGCCGAAGCCCATGAGCAGCGGGATGAAGGCCTTGCCCGACAGGCCGAAGTGGCGCAGGGTGCGGTCCATAACGAAGGCCGCCCGGGACATGTAGCCCGAATCCTCGAGGATGCTCAAAAACAGGAAGAGAATGGCGATCATCGGCAAAAACGTCAGCACGCCGCCGACGCCGGCGATGATGCCGTCGCAGACCAGCGACACGGCCCAGGCCGCGGCGCCGGCCCCCTCCAGGGCCCCGCGCGCCGCCGGTTCCAGCCCGTTTTCGATGGCGGCGGCCAGCAGGTCGCTGAGGCCGCTGCCGATGGGGCCGAAGGTGAACCAGAACATGACCAGCAGCATCAGGATAAAAACGGGGAAGGCCAAAACGCGGTGGGTGGCCACGGCGTCGATGCGGTCGGTCCAGGTGCGCTCGCCCTGGGCCCGGGCCCGCTTGACCGAAGTCTGCACCACCGATTCGATGAAGCGGTAGCGGCTGTCGGCGATCAGGGTCTCCCGGTCGCCCAGGGGGGAGGAAGCCTCATATTCCTCGGCGATCTCCTCCACCGCCGCCTTTTCCCGGCCGGAGAGGCCCAGGGCCTTGGCGACGTTCTCGTCGCCCTCGATGAGCTTGATGGCGGCCCAGTGGGCGGGGATGCCGGCGGCGTAGGCCTTGTCGTGGATCAGCTCGCCCACCCGGTGGTGGATCTCGTGGGTGTATTCGTCGTAAAGATCGTCGGGCTCCACGGTGAGGCCCGTGTGCATCTGCTCGTGGGCGGCGCGCAGCAGCGCGTCCAGCCCCTTGCCCTCCCGGGCGGAAATGGGGATCACGGGGATGCCCAGATGGCGGGACAGGCGGTCCACGTCGATGCGGTCGCCGGCTTTTTCCACCTCGTCCATGAAGTTCAGCGCCAGCACCATGGGGCGCTCCAGTTCCAGAAGCTGCATGGTCAGGTAGAGGTTGCGCTCCAGATTCGTGGCGTCCACGATGTTGAGGATGGCGTCGGGGTGCTCCCCGATGATAAAGCGGCGGGCGACGATCTCCTCCATGGAATAGGGGGAGAGGGAGTAGATGCCCGGCAGGTCCACAATGGTGATCTCCTGGCCGTCCAGATGGGCGGCGCCCTCTTTTTTCTCCACGGTGACGCCGGGCCAGTTGCCCACATACTGGTTCGAGCCGGTCAGGGCGTTGAACAGGGTCGTCTTGCCGCAGTTGGGGTTGCCGGCCAGGGCGATCTTCCACTGGCGGCTGTCGTGGGCGGCGGCGTCGTAGGTCCGGGGGTGGTCCTGGGCCTCGTCGCGGTGGGCCTGGCCCATTTTGTCGCGCCGGCTGCGGTCCACCCGGGGCGGCGTGCGGGGCTTGAGTTCCTCGCCGGGGCGCAGGGTGCGCACAGTGATCTGGGCGGCGTCGGCCTTGCGCAGGGACATTTCATAGCCCCGCAGGGCCACTTCCATGGGGTCGCCCAGGGGGGCGATCTTCACCATGGTCACCTGGGTGCCCGGCGTCAGGCCCATGTCGATCAGGCGCCGCTTGACGGAAGGGGACTGATTGGCGATGGACAGCACCTCGCAGCTGCAGCCGCTGCGCAGATGGTCCAGTGTGTCCACTTTCGGGGCGCTTTTCGCGGTCGTTTCTTTCATCGTTCCATTCTCCCTATCCACACATAACAGGCGCGGCGCGCGGCCGCGCGGTCCATACACCCATATTATACCTGCCGCACCCGCGGCGGGCAATGACAGAATGGAAAAAAGGGACGCGCGCCGGCGGGAAATTTTTGTGAATTGTCGCATTGCGGCAGATTGCGCGCGTTTTCGCCCGCCGGGCGGGTATACCATCGTCAGTAAAAAGGAGGCGTTTTTGATGAAAGCGATCGTACTGGGCCGGGCGGAGCGGCTGATCCTGCTGGGGGTGCCGGTGCTGTGGGCGGCGGGGCCGGCCCTTCATTTTCTCTATCCCCTCAGCGGCGGCGCGCTGCTGGCGGGGCTGCTGGCCCCGGTAAACGAAAGCGTGTGGGAGCATCTCAAGCTGGTGCTGTGGCCCATGGCGCTGTGGTGGACGGTCTGCTATCTGCGCGCGCCCTTCCGCCGGGAACTGGACGCGCCGTCCTGGTTCGCCGCGGCCCTGGGGGCGATCCTCGCGGCCCAGGGCTTTATCGTGCTGGCCTATTATTTCTGCGCCGGCGCGCTGGGCGTCCACTCCACGGCGGCGGACATCGCCCTGTTTTTCCTGGCGGCGGTTTTGGGGCAGTGGGCGGGACTGCGGCTCTATCAGCGCCGCTGCGCCCTGTCCTGGGCGGCGTCCCTGGCGGCACTGGCGGCACTGCCGGCCCTCTTCGCCGTCTGCACCCTGGCGCCGCCGGACCTCCCCCTGTTCTGCGACCCCGTCACCGGTACCCGGGGGATCTTCCAATGGTGAAAAAGCGCCGCCGCTCCGGCGGCGCTTTTTCACGATTCACTCTTCACGATTCACTAAAAAATAAAGCTCCCCCCTGGCGGGGGAGCTGGCCCTGAAGGGGCCTGAAGGGGGGCGCCGGGCGTCAGCCCGGCACCTATTCACTTTTCACGATTCACTCTTACTTTTTTTCGCCAGCAAGGCAATGACTTACCGGCTTGTCCGAGATGCACCCCCCTCCTCTTCTTCTCCATGCGGAGAAGAAGAGGAGCGCCGTGCAGTCCCACAAAAGCTGCGCTTTTGCGGGAGCCCTGATTAAAAAAGCGTAGGGCGGAGTGAATCCGCCCTACGCCAAGGTTTTGCCTTTGGCAAAACGCTTGTGACGGCGCACTCGCGCCGGAGGAGAAGAAGAGGGCTGGGGTACAGACTAAGATGGACCCTTGCTTCTACAAGATAGTCTTGCGCTATGTGGCAAGCGTGTGCAAGTTTGGTGCAGACTTGACTTGCTTCAGCGCCTCCGACCGCTCGCTCGCTGGCCGGGTGCTTGTAGCGGTGCGGTGCTTGGGGTGCAAACTTGCATGCTCCCTGCATCTCTTTCCGCTGCCGCTGGCCTGGTGCGCATTGCACCCGTGGCTCCCCCCGCCGCTGGCGGGGGAGCTGGCTGGCCGCGCAGCGGCCAGACTGAAGGGGGGAGCGCCGGGCCGCGGCCTGTAGCTCGCCACTTCTTCCCTCTTACCTCTTACTTCTATTCGGCTCCCTCTGACGAGGGAGCTGTCAGCCGCAGGCTGACTGAAGGAGAGATACCGCCGGGGATGCAAGCTTGCGCAAGGCGGACGAACGGGGCAGGCGGCAGAGGGCTGCAGCAAAATTTGATCGTGCGCTGCAATCCCTTTTTGGCCCTGCGGGCCGCCTCATCCCAGCCCGAAGGCCGCCGCGAAGGAAGCAAACATAAAAGCGCCCCGGTTTTCCGGGGCGCTTTCGCTTATTCTTCCTGCGGCTCTTTCCGTGCAATGTCGGCCAGATGGGCTTTGAGGATCAAATTGATATAACTGGAAAGAGAGCGGTCCTCCCGCTCCGCCAGAATTTGGATCTGCTCCAGCACCGGCCAGTCCAGCGTGATGCTGACGCTCTTCTTTGTCGGTTTCACAATACCACCTCACCTGGATGATACTATGATTTGCGATTTCCTTTTGCTTTATCGTGGTTAATCGTGTAAAATAATGGGCCTTTCGCCGCCCGGCACCTTTTCAAGCGCCCCCCTGGCGGGGGAGCTGGCGCGGCAAAGCCGCGACTGAAGGGGGGATTCGCCGCCCCGCAGGCAGCGCGCCGCTTCCTCGGCTCCCCCTGCGGGGGAGCTGTCGGCGCAGCCGACTGAGGGGGCGAGCACCGCAGTGTCGTCTTTAAGGTCGGCGGCTCCGCCGCCGGATGCCGGTTTTTCGCAAACCTGCAACCTTCGGGGCCTCCCCGGCCCCGGACCCCGGGTGACTTTCTGGCCGGCCAGAAAGTCACCAAAGAGCCGCCA
>CAJFFX010000084.1 GCA_904374485.1 Candidatus Pseudoscillospira falkowii
TGGTTGGCGGAGAGGGTGTCCAGCGTGCAGACGGAGAGCACCTGGGTCTGGCCGCGGGTGAACAGGCCGGAGCCGTGGGCGCGGGGCAGCAGGCCCACCTCTGCCGCCAGGGGACGGATCTCGTTCTTAGCGCGGCCGTCCACCCGGTGGCCCTGCAGCAGCCAGGCCTTGACGATCTTCTTCTGGAATTTATAGGTGATCTCGTCGAGGTATTTGTCCATATCGGGATACTCTTCCTCGAACAGCTCGTGCCAATGGTCCATCAGCACGTTCCAGCGGGCTTCGCGGACGTTCTTGTCGTCGGTGTCCATGGCGGCCTTGGCCTCGTCCATGGTGGCCGCGACGATCTTGTCGAACAGCTCCTGGTTGAAGTCGGCATGGGGATAGTCGAACTTGGGCTTGCCGATCTCGGCGACCATCTGGTTGATGAGGGCCACCTGCTTCTGGTTTTCCTCGTGGGCCATCTGGATGGCGCGGAACATGGTGTCGTTGTCCACCTCGTTGGCGCCGGCCTCGATCATGACGACCTTCTTGCCCGTGGAGACCACGGTCACGTCCAGATCGCTCTCGTGGCGCTGCTCGCTGTTGGGGTTGAGCACCAGCTCGCCGTTCACCAGGCCCACTTTCAGCGCGCCCACGGGGCCGTTCCAGGGGATGTCGGAAATGGCCAGGGCGGCGGAGGTGCCGATCAGGGCCGCGATCTCGGGGGAGCAGTCGTGGTCGACGCTCATCACCGTGGCCATGACGGACACATCGTTGCGGAAGTCGGAGGGGAACAGGGGGCGGATGGGCCGGTCGATGACGCGGCTGGTGAGCACGCCCTTTTCGCCGGGGCGGCCCTCGCGGCGCAGGAAGCTGCCGGGGATGCGGCCCACGGAGTACATCTTCTCCTCAAAGTCCACGCTCAAAGGGAAGAAGTCGATGCCGTCGCGGGGCTTGGCGGAGGCGGTGACGCACACCAGCACCCGGGTGTCGCCGTAGCCCACCATGACGGCGGCGTTGGCCAGTTCGGCCATCTTGCCCACCTCCAGGGTCAGGGGACGGCCTGCCAGATCCATGCTGTAGATCTTGTGGTTGGGGAATTCTCTGTGTTTGATGATCGTTGACATGCTTGCTCCTTCTTTCTTTCACAGTGTCGGCGGGAGCTCGCTGCCGGTTTTAGCGTTTGATCCTGCGCGCCGAACGCGCGGCGCGCGCGATCAAAAGCTAAAAAGGCGGCGCTCCCTTGGTTTTCCCGTTCCGCAGGGCAAGAAAAACACGGGGAAGGGTGCCCCTTCCCCGCGTATCTTCTGCTTACTTGCGGATACCCAGCTTTGCGATCAGGGCACGATAGCGCTCGATATCGGTGTCCATCAGATAATCCAACATCTTGCGGCGCTTACCGACCATCTTCAGAAGACCTCTGTTGGAGTGCTTGTCCTGGGGGTTCTTCTTCATGTGCTCGGTCAGCTGCTGGATGCGGGCCGTCAGGATCGCGATCTGCACCTCGGGAGAACCGGTGTCCTTCTCGTGGGTACGGTTTGCTTCGATGATTGCGGTTTTCTGCTCTTTCAGCATCATGGTCATTTCCACCTTTCTTTGATTTGTTCCCTGGCGCTGAGGGTCGGGCCGGTGAACGCTCCGCGAGGCTAAGCGCCGGGATCATCGTGACAATACACGAACAGTGTTACTATACCATAGAACAAAAATCTTGTAAAGCCCAAAAACGTGCGAATTTCTCCTGTTTTCCCGCGGTTTTTGGCGAATATCACAAATCAATCCGCCGCTTCGATCACCTGCACGGGGCACTGGGCCGCCGCCTCCCGCACGGCCTCGTACAGATGGGGCGGCACGTCGCTCTCCAGCACCTGGGCCGCGCCGTCCTCCAGGGTAAAGATCTCCGGCGCCGCCTGGGCGCACAGGCCGCAGCCGATGCAGCCTTCCCGGTCCACATTGACAAACATCGCAGGACCCTCCTTTTCTTAAAATTTTCTAAAGTATGCCCTTTCAGACGGTTTTTATACGTCCGCCGGTGGAAAAATCCGTCGGATTTTGGTATAGTATCTCTATCGGATCTTACAGAAAAAGCAGGTGTCCCCTTTGAAACAGAACCCTTCCCGCCGCGCCGGAAAGCGCGCCGCCCGGCGCGCCCTCCCCCGGCCCGCGCTGCTGGCCGCCGCGGCCGCGGCCCTCTGCGTCCTTCTCCTGGCCGTCTCCTTCCTTGCGCCCCGGCGGCCGGACACGCTGCCCGGCCAGGTGCAGCAGGCCATGCCCTCCTGGGTGCGGCAGGAGCTGCTGACGCCCAACGAATACTCCCGCCCCCAGATCCCCCTGGAAGCGGTCAACGCCGTGGTCATCCACTATGTGGGCAACCCCGGCACCTCCGCGGAGGCCAACCGCAGCTATTTCGAGGGCCTGGCCGTCAGCGGCGAGACTTACGCCAGCTCCAATTTCATCATCGGCCTGGACGGAGAGATTATCGAGTGCGTCCCCGTGGACGAGGTGGCCTACTGCTCCAGCGACCGCAACGGCGACACCGTGTCCATCGAGGTCTGCCACCCCGATGAAACGGGGCAGTTCACCGCCGCCTCCATGTCCTCCCTGGTCCGCCTCACCGCTTGGCTGTGCGAGGCCTTCGGCCTGGACCCGGAGACCGGCGTCATCCGCCATTACGACGTCACCGGCAAGGAATGCCCGCTCTACTATGTGGAGCACCCCGAAGCCTGGGACGCCTTCCGCGCCGACGTGGCCCTGGCCATGGAGGAAGACGCCCAGTAACAAAGCGCAGAAGAAAGGGAGCATTGCCCGCAGGCAATGCTCCCTTGTTTTTTCTTTCTGCGCGCGGCGCGCGGTCTCAATAGGCGACGCCCTGGTCTAGCATGGCGCTGCAGACCTTCAAGAAGCCCGCGATGTTGGCGCCGGCCATCAGGTCGCCCTCCTCGCCGTATTCCTTGGAAGCATCGTAGCAGGCGTGGAAGATGCCCTCCATGATGCCCTTGAGCTTGGCGTCCACTTCCTCGAAACTCCAGGAATAGCGCAGGGAGTTCTGGCTCATCTCCAAAGCGGAGGTGGCCACGCCGCCGGCGTTGGCCGCCTTGGCGGGGGCGTACAGCACGCCGGAGCGCTGATAGACAGCGATGGCTTCGGGGGTGGAGGGCATGTTGGCGCCCTCGGCCACGGCGAAGCAGCCGTTCTTCACCAGCTCCTCGGCGGAAGCGCCGTCGATCTCATTCTGGGTGGCGCAGGGCAGGGCGATGTCGCAGGGGATGGTCCAGATGCCGCTGCAGCCCTCGGTGTAGGTGGCGGTGGGCACGGCGTCCACATATTCCTTGATGCGGCCGCGGCGCACTTCCTTGATGTCCTTGACCACGTCCAGCTTGATGCCGTCGGGATCGTGGATATAGCCGTTGGAGTCGGACAGGGCCACGACCTTGGCGCCCAGCTGGGTGGCTTTCTCGGTGGCGTAAATGGCCACGTTGCCGCTGCCGGAGATGACGACGGTCTTGCCGGCGAAGGAGTCGTTCTTCATGCACTTGAGCATCTCCTGCGTCAGGTAGCACAGGCCGTAGCCGGTGGCCTCGGTGCGGGTCAGGGAACCGCCCCAGTTCAGGCCCTTGCCGGTGAGGACGCCGGTGTGCTCGTTGCGCAGGCGCTTGTACTGGCCGTACATATAGCCGATCTCGCGGCCGCCCACGCCGATGTCGCCGGCGGGCACGTCGGTATCGGGGCCGATGTAGCGCTGGAGCTCAGTCATAAAGCTCTGGCAGAAGCGCATGATCTCGGTGTCGGACTTGCCCTTGGGGTCAAAGTCGCTGCCGCCCTTGCCGCCGCCGATGGGCAGTGTGGTCAGGCTGTTCTTGAAGATCTGCTCAAAGCCCAGGAACTTGATGATGGACAGGTTCACAGAGGGGTGCAGGCGCAGTCCGCCCTTGTAGGGGCCGATGGCGCTGTTGAACTGGACACGGTAGCCGCGGTTGACGTGAACCTTGCCGGCGTCGTCCGTCCAGGTGACGCGGAACTCGATGACGCGCTCAGGCTCAGTCAGGCGCTCGAGCAGGCCGGCCTTCTGATATTCAGGGTGCTGGTCGATGACGGTCTCAAGGGACTTGAGAACCTCCTCGACGGTCTGCAGAAACTCGGGCTCGTGAGCGTCGCGCTGCTTGACTTTGGCAAGTACTTCTTCAATGTAAGCATTCATGACTCTGCTACCTCCACTATTGTTGTTGGGTTGCAATTTTCCACCGTTTTGACGGAAATGGTGGCCTTTTCTGGCTTCCGTAATTATCATAAATCGCAATGCCTCAAAAGTCAAGCCTTTTCAGGCGGGGATGCGCACAAAAACGGCGTGAAAAACTAAAAAAATTTGGCGGGTGTGCGCGCTGCCCGAAAATGTCTGGCCGGACCGCGCGCAAAGGCCGCGGAATTTTGCCTGATGCCAAAGCTTTGGCAGACTCTGCGTACACGATGCAAAAAAATCGTGATGCGTGTGGCGTTTTCTGTGTGAATATGCTACAATAAGAATAATCATCCGAAACAGGCGGTTACACAGAAGGATATGGCCTGCGGGGCGTGCAGATCCGCCGGCTTTCCGAAATATATCGACAGAGGAGACAAGCCGCATGAAAAAGGAAGTTTCCATGATGCTGGCGACCGTGCTGGTGCTGGGTCTGCTGGCAGTCCCGGCGCTGGCCGCCGAAGTCCCCGGCTCGGACGGCCGTCTTACCGCATCCAATGAGTCCATCGGTACCACCATCTATGTCAGCCGTGACCTGGAAGTCAACACGACTGAGAACACCGTGTATGTCTACCCCGTGGGGACGACCTTCAGCTGGGAAGACCGCGAAGAGACATCCGAGCAGTTTTACATGGCCCCTGGCAGCCTTGTGGCCATGGACAACTTCTATCAGCCCACAAGCGAAGAGGCCGGCGAGGTCTTTGTGTTCGATGTGCTGAACTTTGAAACTCAGGAGACCACCCTGACCTATGTCATGGTCGGCGAGGTGCCTGAAGAGCCGGCTCCGGCAGGCCCCGCAAC
>CAJFFX010000085.1 GCA_904374485.1 Candidatus Pseudoscillospira falkowii
AAAATGGGCAGTTTATTTTTATCCAGTATATCATATCCGGCAGAAAAAGTCGAGAGGGCGGCAGCTCCGCAGCCGCAGGATCACAGCTGGAATACAACACCCGCCAACGCAGACAGGCCGATATAGACAATGGGGTGCAGCCTGCTCAGAGGCTTGATCTGCAGACACAAAAAAACGGCAGCCGCCAGCGCAATGGCCGGCCAATACAGGATTTGGGTCTCCGCCTGGCCCGTCTGCGGCGAGATGGCGGTGTGGAACATCAAAGCGATGGCGCACACCTCTGCCAAAGCGGCGGCAATCAGCGCGGTAGAGGCAGGACGGATTCCGTAAAACACCGCGTCTACCCCCCGGCTCTCCCGAAATTTTTTCAAAAACCCAGCAATGATCAAAATCACAATAATGGAAGGACACACCAGCCCCAGGGTAGCAGTCACGCCACCGGCAACGCCGGCGATGTGGAAGCCCACATAGGTCGCTGTATTTACCCCCATAGGGCCAGGGGTGGATTCCGAAACCGCAACCATATCTGCCAACTGGCCGTGAGTGAACCATCCGGTAGTGTCTGCCATATCGCTTAAGAAAGGAAGGGTGGCAAGGCCGCCCCCCACTGCCAGAAGGCCGGTTTTGAAGAATTCCCAAAAGAGAAGGAGATAGATCACGCTTTCTTCCCCCTTTCACCAGGCATAACATGCAACGCCTCCAGGACTACGCCTAAAGCCGCTGCAATCAGCACATACACAGCGGGGGAAATACTCAGGAAAGAGGCCGCCAAAGCCACGGCCAAAAAGATCCCCAGCGCCGGCGCGCGCAGGGTAAAGGCGGTATACAGCCCGATCCAGATCAGCAGGATCACCGCGATCATCGGCAATATCCGCCGGAGGAAGGTCGCTTCCCGCAGGGAAAACGCCATGGCGTCGCCCACGGCCAGAAGCAGCAGCGCCGCCGCCAGATCCACCGCGCCGCTGCAGATCCCGCAGACCATCCGCAGAAACCACAGCACGAACAGCAGCGCCACTGGGAGCGCCGCCGGGACCATGAGATAGGCGCCGAGGCTTCCCCGGCTGCTTTTCCGGATATGGACCGCCAGCGCCGCCAGCAGCGGCGGCCACAAGGCAATCTTGGAAAGCTCCCACACGCTGTCGTTTCCGGGCGCCAGCAGGGCAAATACGCTCTCCGGCCACAGCTGACAGGCGCAGTACAGCAGGACGCTCAGCATCGCCGCAATGCAGAAAACGGCAATGCCGCGCGTCGCTTCCCTTTTCATAAAACCATCCCCTTTCCCCCCTACCCTATGCGCCGCGCCGGCGAAAAAGAACGAAAGCGCCGCGCCCGGCAATGCCGGGCGCGGCGCTGATGCTGTGGATTTACTTTCTTCTCTTGCGCAGATGGGTGCGGATGGCTTTGATGATCTGGATCTCCACCACGTTCATGGCCGCGCAGACGATGATGACACCGTAGAGCATGGGCGTCAGGGTCGCCGCCTGGAACAGGGGCTCCAGAGGCGGCAGCAGCAGGACTGCGGAGAGCAGCAGGAAGCCCACCAGGAACGAAATGTTCAGATACTTATTGTTGAACATCTCCTTCGTGAAGATCACGGGATGGTCCGCCTTGCTGTTGAAACCATGCATCAAGCGGGACAGGCATAGCGTGGCAAAGGCCATCGTGCTGCCCACGGCCGCGGCGCCGGCGGCCATGGACGCGCCATAGTGCAGGCCCACATGGAATGCGGTCATGGTGTTGAGGGTGATGACCGCGCCCTCGATGAGCAGGCCGGTCAGGAAATCCCTGGTCAGGATCGGCTCATCCTTGGGCCGGGGCTTTTCCTTCATCACTTCGCTGGTGTGGGGATCCAGGCCCAGGGAGATGGCGGGCAGGCTGTCGGTCAGCAGGTTGATGAACAGCAGATGCACCGCCGCGAAGGGTACGGGCAGGGCCATGATGCTGGCATACAGCACGGAAAGGATGCCGGCGGTGTTGCCGGACAGCAGGAACTTGATGGATTTCTTGATGTTGGCGTAAACGTTTCGGCCGTTCTCCACCGCTTTGACGATGGTGGCGAAGTTATCGTCGGTCAGCACCATAGAGGCGGCGTCCTTGGCCACTTCCGTGCCGGTGATGCCCATGGCCACACCGATGTTCGCCTGCTTCAGAGCCGGGGCGTCGTTCACACCGTCGCCGGTCATGGCCACGATATTGCCGCGGTCCTGCCAGGCGCGCACGATGCGGATCTTGTGCTCCGGCGAAACGCGGGCGTAGACGGAAATCTCCGGTACCGCCTGGCGCAGCTCCTCGTCGCTCATGCGGTCGATCTCGCTGCCCTCCACGGCGTGGGTACCTTCCTGGAGAATGCCGATCTCCCGCGCGATGGCCGCGGCGGTCACCTTGTGGTCGCCGGTGATCATGATGGGCCGGATACCGGCCTGGATGCACTTGGCCACGGCTTCCTTGGATTCCTCTCTGGGAGGATCCATCATGGCGATCAGGCCGAGGAAGGTCAGGCCGTTTTCTTCATCGGTATCCAGCGTGCCCGTCATATCGGCGGACACTGTCTTTGCAGCAAAGGCCAGCACGCGCAGACCGTTTTCAGAGAACGTTTCGTTGGCGCGCTGGATGGCTGCGCGGTCATCTTCCGTGATGGGGCGCACCTCGCTGCCGGTGTCGATGCTGATCGTGCGGCCCAGCAGAACGTCCACGGCACCCTTGGTGTAGAACACCGTTTCCCCGCCGCAGCGGTTGACGGTGGACATGAGCTTGCGGTCGGAATCGAAGGGGATCTCGCCCACGCGGGTCTCGTCCCTGCGGATCTGCGCCCAATCGTGGCCGTGCTTGGCCGCCATGGCGATCAGGGCCACCTCCGTGGGGTCGCCGATCTCCTTGCCATCCTCCGCGATCACGGCGTCGCTGCACAAAACTGCAGCATGCAGCAGCTTTTTGGCCACGCCGCTTTCAAAGTTCACATCGGCGTCCTCATGGATCTCGCCGCCGAAATAGCTCTTCTGGACGGTCATCTTGTTCTGGGTCAGGGTGCCTGTTTTATCCGAGCAGATAATGGAAACACTTCCCAGACCCTCCACAGCCTGCAGCTTTCGGATGATGGCGTTTTCGCGCACCATTTTCTGAGTGCTGAAGGCCAGCACGATGGTGACGATGGAGCTCAGGGCTTCGGGGATGGCCGCCACAGCCAGGGCCACGGCGAAGAGGAAGGCGTCCATGATCTCGCCGCCGCGGAAAACGTTCATACCGAATACCACGGCGCAGATCACCAGGATCAGCACGGCCAGCTTCTTGCCGAAATCGTCCAGGTTTTCCTGCAGGGGGGTCTTCTTTTCCGAGGCGCTCTTGAGCAGCTGGGCGATCTTGCCCACCTCGGTGTCCATGCCGATGGAGGTCACCAGGAAGCTGCCGCGGCCATAGGTCACGAAGCTGCCGGAGAAGACCATGTTCTTGCGGTCGCCCAGGGGCACCTCGCCCTCGATGACGCGGTCTTCCTTTTCCACGTTCAGGCTCTCGCCGGTCAGAGCGCTCTCGTTGATCTTCAGGCTGGCGTTTTCCAGGATGCGGCCGTCGGCGCACACGGAGTCGCCGGCTTCCAGAAAGACGACGTCGCCCACGGTGACCTCACGGGAGGAGATCACCACGGTCTTTCCGTCGCGCAAGACCTTGGCCGTCGGCATGGAGATCTTCTTCAGGCTCTCCAGCGAATGCTCGGCCTTGATCTGCTGGACCGTGCCGAGAATGGCGTTCATCACGATGACCGCCAGGATGACCGCTGCGCTCTCGATGTCGCCCAGGGCGATGGACACGACGGCGGCCACGATCAGGATCAGCACCAGGAAATCCTTGAACTGCTCCAGGAAAATCACGAATATGGGCTTCTTCTTGCCCTCGACCAGCTCGTTGTAGCCATACTTCTCCCGGCGCTGGTCTACCTGCTGCGCAGTCAGGCCGCTGCGGGACGCCTCGCATTCCTGCAGCACCTCTTCTTTTGTTTTCTGATACACACTCATTTTCACATCAGCTCCCTACGGTATTCTTTGCGGTTTTCGGCGCAGCTATCAAATCGGCGCAAAAAAAAGAAGCGATCCTTCTGCTGCGCTGCAACAAAAGTCTCGCTTCTTACTTGTGCTCCGGACACATGAAACCATGTGATCGAGATGACGAAAACACAAACATCTCTTACAAGATGTAAACTACTCCCTTTTGGTAGGATTAGTTTACCATACTTCGGCAAAATGTCAAGTAAAATTTCTGCAAAGCGGTCTTTGCGTCCCGTTTCCCCGGGAGGGCCTTATTTTGCGATCAGGTTGATCAGGCGGTTTTTGACGTAGATGACCTTCACGATCTTCTTGCCCTCCAGGGCCTTGGCCACCTTCGCATCGGCCTGGGCGGCAGCAGAAACGGCGTCCTCTTCGCTGTCGGCGGGCACCTGGATGGTGTTCTTCATCTTGCCGCAGATCTGCACGGCGACGGTCACTTCGGCGTCCTTCGTCTTGCTCTCGTCGTAGGCGGGCCAGGGCTGGGTGCAGGCCATGCCTTCGCCGGCAAAGCCGAGATGCTCCCACATCTCCTCCACAATATGGGGAGCAAAGGGAGACAGCATCAGCAACAGGGCGCGCATATCCGCCTTGTTGACGCCGTTGGCATAGAAGGTGTTGACCAGGGCCATCAGGGCGGCAATGGCCGTGTTGAATTTCATGTTCTCGATATCGTCGGACACCTTTTTGATGGTCTTATGGATGGCGCCCTCGTTGGCGGCGCTGTAAGCCGCACCCTCGGCGATCTCGCCTTCGTGCAGGTTCCAGACACGGTCCAAAAAGCGNNGTGCAGGTTCCAGACACGGTCCAAAAAGCGCTTGCAGCCCTTGACGGCGTTGTCGCTCCAGGCGGCGGCCTTTTCAAAGTCGCCGATGAACATAATATACATGCGCATGGTGTCCGCGCCGTACTGGGCCACCACGTCGTTGGGGTTGATGACATTGCCGCGGCTCTTGCTCATCTTCTCGCCGCCCTCGCCCAGGATCATGCCGTGGGAGGTGCGCTTGTGGTAGGGCTCCTTGGTGGGCACCACGCCGATATCGTAGAGGAACTTATGCCAGAAGCGGCTGTAAAGGAGATGGAGGGTGGTGTGCTCCATGCCGCCGTTGTACCAATCCACGGGGCTCCAGTAGTTGAGGGCCTCCTTGGATGCCAGCGCTTGGTCGTTGTGGGGGTCCATATAGCGCAGGAAATACCAGGACGAACCCGCCCACTGGGGCATGGTGTCGGTCTCCCGCTTGGCGTTTCCGCCGCAGCAGGGGCAGGTGGTGTTCACCCAGTCGGTCATCTTGGAGAGGGGGCTCTCGCCGTCGTCGGTGGGCTCGTAGCTCTCCACATCCGGGAGCACCAGCGGCAGCTGGTCCTCGCTCAGGGGCTGCCAGCCGCACTTTTCACAGTATACCATGGGGATGGGCTCGCCCCAGTAGCGCTGGCGGGAGAAGACCCAGTCGCGCAGTTTGTAGTTCACCTTGGCGCGGCCGATGCCCTTCTCCTCCAGCCACTTGGTGATGACGGGGATGGCATCCTTCACGGTGAGGCCGTTGAGGAAGTCGGAATTGACCAGGATGCCGGTCTCGTCCTTGGCGGTGAAGGCGGCCTTCTGCACGTCCTCGCCGCCGGAGACCACCTCGATGATCTCACAGCCGAACTTCTTG
>CAJFFX010000086.1 GCA_904374485.1 Candidatus Pseudoscillospira falkowii
ACCGACTACGACCTCCGCCGCCATATGGAGGCGAGCAAGAAGGACCTGACCTACTTCGACCAGGAGACGGGCGAACGGTATATCCCCTATGTCATCGAGCCCTCCCTCGGCTGCGACCGTGTGGCCCTGGCCTTCCTGTGCGAAGCCTATGACGAGGAGGTCGTGGGCCAGGACAAGAACGGCAAGGACGACGTGCGCACCGTGCTCCATCTGCACCCGGCCCTGGCGCCCTTCAAGTGCGCCGTGCTCCCCCTGAGCAAGAAGGAAGTCCTCGCCGGCCCCGCCCGGGAGCTGCAGCAGCAGCTGTCCCGCCGCTTCATGGTGGATTACGACGACACCGGCTCCATCGGCAAGCGCTATCGCCGCCAGGACGAGATCGGCACCCCCTTCTGCATTACCCTGGACTTTGAGACCGTGGGCGACCCGGACAAGGGCATCGCGGCCGACCGCTGCGTCACCATCCGCGAGCGTGACACCATGGAGCAGGTGCGCCTGCCCATCGACCAGGTGGCCGACTATATCGCCGCGCGGGTGGACTTCTGAGACCGCGTCCGGGGAACTGACATGATCGGGAAAAAGAGAGAAAAAGCAAGGCCGCCCATGACGCCGCAGCGGCGGCGGCGCGCCCGGGCCCTCTATGTCCTGGGCGCCGGGTGGATGGCGCTGTCCTACTGGGGCGTGGAGGTCTATGCCAGCCGCTATCTCGACCCGGTATATGACACGGGCCTGATCTTCGGCTTTTTGTGGGCGCTGCTGCTGACGGGCGTCGTCCTGGCCCTGCCCCGGTGGATCGGCAAGGTGGTCTACGGGCTGACCTTTTACCTCTTCGCCATCTTCGCCGCCGCCCAGTGCGGGTATTACGCTATCTTCGGCCGCATGCTGTGGATCGGCGACGTGCGCTATGCCGGCGAGGGCGGCGCCTTCCTGGGGGACGTGCTGGGTATGTTCTCCCGGAGCTGGTGGATCGCCACCGTGGCGCTGATGGTCATCGGCTGCATCGGCTGCTTTTTGGTGCCCCGGGGGCCCCGGCCGCCGCGGCTGCGCGTGACCTGCCTGCTGCTGGGCCTCTCCGCCGCCGTGGGCCTTTGGGCCTATCCCCAGTCCGTCTTCGCCCAGGACGCCAATGCCTGGGGCCTGCAGTCGGAATACAAGCGCGCCCTGTCCCGGGAGGGCATCTACACCACCATGTACGACGCCCACAAGCTCTATCAGATCTGCGGCGTTTATCAGACCACGGTGAAGGACATCTGGGAGCACAATCTTTTCCCCCTGACGCCCATGTACCGCAGCCAGATCGAAAGCCGCGCCGGCGAGGCGGAGGCGTGGTTCGACGAACGCGCCCCCCACCAGGACAACGATATGACCGGCATTTTCGCGGGCAAAAATGTGGTGCTGGTGCTGATGGAAAGCATGGACGATTTCCTTATCAACGAAACGGACACGCCCACCATTGCCCGATTGATGGACGAGGGCATCAACTTCACGAATTTCTACACCCCGGGCTTTGGCAGCGTGCGGACGTTCAATACGGAGCTTTGCATCAACACGGGGCTCTATCTGCCCACTAACGGGCGCTACGCCTTTGACTACTGCACCAACGACTTTTCCGAAAGTCTGCCCAGCCGATTCCGCGCCGCGGGCTACAGCGCCCAGTCCTTCCACTACAACGACCCCATGTTCTACAACCGGGGCGTCATGGAGCCGGCCATGGGCTACGAGGCCTACAACAGCTACATGAATTTCGGCATGGTGGGCGACGCCCTGCTCTCAGACACCGGCCTTTTTGAAAACGAGGAGCTGATGGACCTGTTTTTCGGCAGGGAAGAGGGCGGCGAAGGCCAGCCCTTCTTCAACTTCATCATCTCCCGCAGCGCCCACATGACCTATACCTACAACGAGGAACTCAGCCAGTTCGCCCTGGGGCAGTATCCCCAGTACAGGGGCAGCACCGGCGATGAGGAATTGGACTGCATCCGTGCCAAGGCCCGCTGCTGTGACGACCTGTTCGCCTATCTCCTGCAAACGCTGGAGGAAAACGGGTGCCTGGAAAACACCGTTATCATCGGCGTCACCGATCACTACGCCTATGGCATGCAGGATCAGAACCTGGTCATGGAGCAGTCCGGCGTGGATAAGCACCTGTTGGTGGAAAAGACGCCCTGCTTCATCTGGGCCTATGACGGGCCGGATCTGGAAGTGGACAAGGTGCTCAACACCTCCGACCTGGCACCCACGGTGATCAACCTCTTCGGCATGAAGAGCGAATATCATTACCTGGGCCGCGACGCCTTCGACGAAAGCTACGGCGGCTGCGTCGTATTCCAGGACCAGTCCTGGATCAGCCCCTCCGGCGTCTATGAGGACGGAAACGTCATCGCCGCCTTCACCGATGAAGGCCCAACGGACGCGGAGATCGAGGAAATGAACGCATTTGCCCAGGAATATATCCGTATAAACAATCTGCTTCTCGAGTCCGATTACTACGGGCGGAAGAACGCGGAAAAATAATTTGCACAAACGCAAAAGGGAAAGGAAGATACCATGGATCGCAATGAAGTAAAAGAATTGGCCCTGACCGCCGCCAAGGCGCGGCTGCTGGCCGTGGAGGCGGTACACCGGTGCGCCTCCGGCCATCCGGGCGGCTCCCTGTCCGTGATGGATGCGCTGACGGTGCTCTATTTCCACACCATGCACATCGATCCCCAAAATCCCCGGGACCCTGACCGGGACCGCTTTGTCCTCTCCAAGGGACACTGCACCCCCGCCCTCTACTCCGTTCTGGCCCTGCGGGGCTTCTATCCGGTGGAGGAGCTGGAGCTGTTCCGCTCCATCAAGGGCCACATGTCCGGCCACCCCGACATGGTGAACGTCAAGGGTGTGGATATGTCCACCGGCTCCCTGGGCCAGGGCATCTCCGCCGCTGTGGGCATGGCCCTCGCCGGCAAGCTGGACGGCAAGGACTACCGCGTCTACGCCGCCCTGGGCGACGGCGAGATCGAAGAGGGCCAGGTCTGGGAGGCCGCCATGGCCGCCGCCAAGTACAAGCTGGACAACCTCTGCGCCCTGGTGGACGTGAACGGCCTGCAGATCGACGGCAAGACCGCCGACGTCATGCCTTCCGAGCCCCTGGACGCCAAGTTTGCCGCCTTCAATTGGAACGTGATCCATGTGGACGGCCACGACTACGAGGCTCTGGCCGCCGCTTACGACGTGGCCAAGACCGTCAAGGGTAAGCCCACCGTCATCCTGGCCAAGACCACCAAGGGCAAGGGCGTCTCCTTCATGGAGAACGACGCCGGCTGGCACGGCAAGGCCCCCAGCGACGAACAGATGGAACAGGCCCGGGCAGAGATCACCGCCCGGATCAAAGAATTGGAGGCGATGTAAAATGGCAGAAAAGATCGCGACCCGCGAAGCCTTTGGCAAAGCCATTGCGGCACTGAGCGCGGAGTATCCCGAACTGGTTGTGCTGGACGCCGACCTGGCTGGCGCCACGAAGTCCGGCGAATTCAAGAAAGCCTGCCCCGAGCGGTTCCTGGACATGGGCATTGCCGAGGCCAACATGGTGGGCGTCAGCGCGGGCCTGGCCACCTGCGGCAAAAAGCCCTTCTGCTGCTCCTTCGCCATGTTCACCGCCGGTCGCGCCTATGAGCAGGTGCGAAACAGCGTGGCCTATCCCCACCTGAACGTGAAGATCGTCGGTTCCCACGGCGGCCTCAGCGTGGGCGAGGACGGCGCAACCCACCAGTGCATCGAGGATTTGTCCCTGATGCGCACCATCCCCGGCATGATGGTGGTCAATCCCTGCGACGGCGCGGAAATGCGCGCGGCGGTGAAGGCCCTCATCGAATACGACGGCCCCGCCTATCTGCGCCTGGGCCGCAGCGCCGTGGAGACCGTCACGAAATATGAGACCGGCGAGGACACTTTCGAGCTGGGCAAGGGTGTGACATTGCGCGACGGCAAGGACGTTACTATTGCTGCCACCGGCATGATGGTCCAGCTGGCCCTGCAGGCCGCCGAGACCCTCGCCGGCGAGGGCATCGACGCCCGGGTGCTGGATATCCACACCATCAAGCCCCTGGATCGGGAGCTGATCCTGAAGGCCGCCAAGGAGACCGGCGCCATCGTCACCACCGAGGAGCACAACGTCATCGGCGGTTTGGGCAGCGCCGTCTGCGAACTGCTGTCCTGCCACTATCCCGTGCCGGTGATCCGCCACGGTGTGAAGGACCAGTTTGGCCGCAGCGGCAAGGCCGGCGAAGTGCTGGAAGCCTACGGCCTCACCGCCGACGTGATCGCCAAGTGCGCCCGCCACGCGGTGGAAAAGAAGCAGGGCCCGAAGGAATAACGGCGGCGCAGAAAACCGAAAACAATGGACAGACCGGCGGAAGAGTATCCCCTCTTCCGCCGGTTTTTGCCGGCCGAAAGGCCCGGCGCTTTTTCACG
>CAJFFX010000087.1 GCA_904374485.1 Candidatus Pseudoscillospira falkowii
TGCCGGAGCGGCGGTTTTTTTGTTCCTTTCCGGGCGGCGGCTTTATTTCCCGACGAAATATCCTCCTTTGAATGTGTACACTGGACTCAAAAAGGAGGACAAGCCATGAAGTTTGACAGAACACTTCTCTCCGCGGGCGCGCACCCCTTTCTTTTTTACGCCCTGCGGTTTTTCTGCGCGGCCATCCTGGCCGGCAGCCAGATCTTCGGGGGATATGCCCCCTTCGCCCTGGGCTTTGTCGCCGCGGCAGGCTCCGGCATGGAGGGGCTGTGCGCCCTGCTGGGCCTGCTGACGGGCGCTTTGCTCCTGATGCCCTTCACCGCCGCCATGAAGTACATCGCCATCGCCATCCTGATTTTCTCGGTCTCCATGGCCTTTTTTGACACGAAGCTGTATCAGAAAAACGTCTTCCTGCCCATGGTCACTGCCGCCTGCACTGCGGCGGTGGGTTTCGTCTACCTCTCCGGTCCAGGGCTGTTCAGCCTGTCGGGGGCCTACTATCTGCTGGAGATCCTGCTGGCCGCCCTGTGTACCTGCGCCTACCGCGTGGCGCTGCGGGCGGAGGATTTCCCCCTGTCCCGCCGCCAGATGCTCAGCTTTTTTGTCCTTTTGATCACCATGCTCATCGCCGTGGCCTCCATTCCGCTGGTGGGCTCTCTGTCCCTGGGGCGCATTTTCGCAGTGGTGCTGGTGCTGACCGCCGGGCGTCTCGGCGGCGCGGGGGCGGGCTGCATGGCCGGTTTGTGCGCGGGCCTCGCCATGGACGCCATCGGCGGCGTTCTCTACTTTTCCGTGTCCTACAGCCTCGCTGCCGTGATCGCCGGCCTGGCCCGCCGTGGCCGGGCGATGTACACCCTGCTGTATGTGGCGGGCACGCTGCCGGCCCTGCTTTGGGCCAGCGGCGACGCGGCCGTTTACGCCGTGCTGGAAAGCGCCGTGGCCGGCATTCTGTTCCTGCTGATCCCGGAAAACGCCTTCCGCCGGGCCCGGGTCAAAAAAGAAGCGCTGTCTCCCGGCGCCGCCGCGCCCCGGGCGCTGGAGGCCCAGCTGCGCAGCGCCGCCGCGGCCTTCCGCGCTCTGTACGACAATCTGACCCACGCCGCGCCACCCCTCAACGACGAAAACATCGCCACGGTGTTCGACCGGGCCGCCGACCAGGTCTGCCGGGTCTGCCCCCTGTGCGGCACCTGCTGGGACAACGACTATGTCACCACCTACAACACCCTCAATGACGTGACCCAGTTCCTGACGGAGCGCGGGCGGCTGCTGTCCTCGGATTTCCCCTCCCATTTCACGTCCCGGTGCGTCCGCCTGCCGGATTTCATCGCCGCCGTCAACGCCGAATTCACCGCCCTGCTCATGCGCCGGCAGTACACCCGCCAACTGGACAGCACCCGCCAGCGGGCCAAGGAACAGTATGCCCGCATTTCGGAACTGCTCAGCGAATCGGCTGACCGCCTGCGCCGGGAGGAGGACGCCGCGCCGGCCGCCGGCGCGGCGGACTGCGAGATCTGCACGGCCATGCGGCCCAAGGCCGGCGAAAGCGTCAGCGGCGACACCGTTTCCACCTTCCGCCGGGAGGACGGCACCGTGTTCCTGCTGCTGTCCGACGGCATGGGCTGCGGCGAGGAAGCCCGCCGGGAATCGGCCATGACCGTGCGTCTGCTGGAGCAATTCCTCCGCTCCGGCATCGAAGCGCCCACCGCCCTGAAAACCCTGAACACGGCCCTGACCCTGCACACCGACGAGGCGGGCAGCTTCACCACCATCGACCTGATGGTCTTCGCCCCCGCCGGCGCCACCGCTGCTTTTTACAAATACGGCGCCGCCCCCTCCTATATCAAGCACGGCGGCAGCGTCCGCCGGATCACCGGCAGCGTGCTGCCCGCAGGGCTCAGCGGCGGCGAGCGCATCCCCGACACCACTACCGTCTGCCTGCTGCCGGGGGATTATGTGATCCTCGCCAGCGACGGTTTTGCCGACAGCGCCGACGACGCATGGCTGCAGGCCATGCTGGCCCAGTGGGAGGGCGGCAGCGTCCAGTCCCTGACCGCCGCCCTGATGGACGCCGCCGCCCGGCGCAGCGGCCGGGCCGACGACGCCAGTCTGATCGCCCTGCGTCTGCCGCCCCTGCCCGCCGCGTCGGCCAAGGAGGTATAATTTTCCCGCAGACGGGGCATCCTGAAAGCAGAACGCCGCCGCGCCGGCGCATTTTGCCGGCGCGGCGGCCGGAAAGGACGGATCGCCAATGATCAAATGCGTTTCCCGGCGGGTCATCGTGGTGGAGGTTCCGGCGCAGACCGATTTTGAGCGGGCTGTATTGATCCTGCGCAGCGGCGCGCCCGGGCCGGACGGCCGGGACTGCGCCCCCATCCTGAAAGAGGCCTGCCGCATCGCAAACCGCTGCGCAAAGCGCTATGCGCCGCGCCGGCGGCGGGCCCTTCCTCCGCCGGTCTGGGCGCTGCTGGGGGCCGCGGTGGGCGTTTCCCTCTGCCTGCCGGCCATTTTCTGAAACTCTTTCCCTCCCTCCTTTTTGACCGGGACGGGCCGCAATCGTGCGGCCCGTCCCGGTTTTTCGCTTTTTCGCCGAAGAAACCCAATTTTTGAAAAAATACTTGCACTTTTTCGCAGTTTTGCTATAATATCATCCTGCATTTTTATCGCGCCCGCGGCGCGCAGACGCGCCGGGACCCATAAGATATGCGTGCGAAGAAGAAGGAGGCGGCGGAAGCACATGAAGATCGGCGATCTGGAAATTCAATCCAAACTGGCCCTGGCCCCCATGGCCGGCGTGACCGACATGGCTTTCCGCCAGATCTGCAGCGAGCTGGGCGCGGGGCTGACGTATACGGAGCTCATCAGCTCCAAAGCCCTGTGCTATCAGGATCAGAAGACCCGGGGGCTCCTGCATCTCTTCCCGGGGGAGCATCCCTGCGCCGTGCAGCTGTTCGGCAGCGACCCGGACTGCATGGCCCGGGCGGCCCAGCTGGCCCTCCGGTATTCCGGGGCCGATTTCATCGACATCAACATGGGCTGCCCCGTGGGCAAAGTCGTCAACAGCGGCGACGGCAGCGCCCTGATGAAGGACGTTCCCAAGGCCCTGCGGGTGGCCGAAGCCGTGGTCAGGGCCGTTCCCGTTCCCGTTACGGTGAAAATGCGCATCGGCTGGGACCGGGGGCACCTGAACGCCGTGGAGCTGGCCCGGGGGCTGGAAGGCGTCGGCGTGGCCGCCGTGGCCGTCCACGGCCGCACCCGGGTGCAGATGTACAGCGGCCGGGCCGACTGGGACGCCATCGCGGAGGTCAAGCAGGCCCTGCGCATCCCCGTCATCGCCAACGGCGACATTTTCAAGGGCGAGGACGCCGTGCGCATCCTGAAGCGCACCGGCGCAGACATGGCCATGATCGGCCGGGGCGTGTTCGGCAACCCCTGGATCTTCCGGCAGGCCCAGGCCGCCCTGGAGGGCCGGGAGATCCCGCCCATCCCGCCGCTGGCCGAACGCTGCGACGCCGCCGTGCGCCAGATCGAGCTGGCCGCCGCGGACAAAGGCGAAAAAATCGCCGTGCTGGAGGCCCGCCGCCACTACTGCTGGTATCTCAAGGGCGTGCCCTACGCCAATTACTATAAAGAGCAGATCGTCCGCATGAACACCCTGGAGGATGTGTACCGCATCACCGCAGGCATCAAGCGGGACCTCTCCGACGAGGCCCCGAAAGGAGGAATGATCCCATGACAATCGAACGCGTGAACGAGCGGGAACTGCTGTCCGCCGCGATGCAGGGCAGTCAGATCGCCTATCGGGAACTTCTGCATCTGCACATGGCCGGCGTGTACCGCTTCGCCTGGGCACTGGCCGGCGAGGAAGACGCCCAGACCGTCACGGAAAACGCTTTCATCACCACCTGGCGGCAGCTGCCCTACCTCAATTCCATGAACGTCTCTTTCCGGGAGCGGCTGCTGCAGCTGGTGTGCATCGACAGCGCCGAGCTGGCTCGGCGGCAGCACCGCCGCCGTAGCCCCATGCCGCCGGCCCAGAACGAGGACGCGCTGAACTTCCCCTTCGGCCCCCTGCGTTATGATCCGCGCACCAATATGGAGCACCTGGCGCTGCAGACGGATATCGAAGAGGCCATCCGCGCCCTTCCCTTCCGCTTCCGCCGCATCCTGCTGCTGCATGAGATGGGCGACCTGGCCGACACCCAGATCGCCGACATCACCGACTCCACCGCCGAAGCGGTCCACAGCGACCTGCAGCGTGCCCAGGGCTTCGTGCGCCGGCAGATCATCCTGGGCGGCGGCTTTTTCCCCGCCGCCGGGGCCCGGGACAAGGACAGCGCGCCGAAATACCGCGCCTGCAAGACGTATCTCCCCGTGCTCTCCGCGGCGGCGGACGATTTGTGTACCAACAGCGAAAAACAGATGCTTTTGGCCCACCTGGCCCAGTGCCCCGGCTGCCAGGGCTATTATGAAGCCCTGCGGGCCATTCACCACGGCATCGCCGTGATGAAATGCGAGGTGCCGGGCGATATGGAAACGTATATCATGCGCCGCATCCAGCAGGAAAACGGCGGCGAAGACGCGCCCGCCAAAAAGCGCCGTGCTTTCCGCCCCGCCTTCGGCCGCTTCACCGTCATCGCCCTGTGCATCGCCCTGGTGCTGCTGGCCTATTCCAACGGTATCCTGGGCCGCTTCTCCCTGCCCGGCGGGACGCAGAACGACCCGACCCCCGGTCAGGAGACCGTCACGCCGGACGATCCTGACTCAACGCCGGAGGAGGACGAACCGCCGGCGGAAGAAGATCCTGCGCCGCCGGAAGAAGAGGACGGCGAGACCGATCCCGAAAATCCCGACGCCCAGACGCCCCCGGAAGAAGGCCAGGAAGAGGGCCAGGGCGACGAAGGCGGCGCCATTGTCCCCGGCGGCGGCACCAGTGATACCCTGATCCCCGCCGGCGAGCAGTACCGTTCGATCTACACGGCGGACAGCGCCGCCATTCCGATCCTGTCGCAATACTCCCTGCGCTCCTTCAACGCAAACCTGGAGGATGGCCGGTCCGTGACGTATTACGTGGTCAGCACCGAAAGCGAGGACGACGTCTGCGCCGCGCTGGACGCCGCCGCGGTGCCCTACACGCCCTACGCCGGCGACAGCGGCGCCCTGGACCCCGAAGCCGCGGAACTGCTGTTCATTCTCTATCTCTCCTGACCCTTTCCGCGCGCAAGAACGGCGCCGCCCGGAGCATACCGCTCCGGACGGCGCCGCTTTTCTCTTTTCTGCCCCTTAGAGCTCTTTGAAAATGAAGCCCTCCCGGGGCCCGTCCGGCAAAAGACGCACCACGCCGGTCTCCGCTTTCAGCTTCATGCCGATGCGCGCCTCTCCCCGCACCTCCAGCTGGCCCGTGACGCGCACGCCGTTTTCAAATTCCACGATGCCGAAATCGAGATAGGGCTTGTCGATCCCCTCCGGCAGATTGTAGACCCGGGTGTAAGTCAGAAGCGTCACCATTCCCTCCAGGGGGACCTCGTCGAACGCCCGCCCGCCGCAGGCTGCACACACCAGGGGTTTCGGATGGTCCGTTGCTCCGCACCTGCGGCAGCGATAAGCGCATAATTTCATATCCGTTCCCTCCTCAGTCCCCGGCCAGCACCGTGGCCACCACATTGTTGCCGAAACCGCCGAAATTGACGCACAGCCCCGCCCGGGCGCCGTGCACCTGCCGCGCACCGGCTTCGCCGCGGAGCTGGCGGACGACCTCAATGATCTGGGACACGCCGGTGGCCCCCAGGGGATGGCCCTTGGCTTTCAGGCCGCCGGAGGTGTTGACGGGGATCCTGCCGCCCAGAGCCGTTTCGCCCCGGCGCAGCGCCAGATGCCCTTCGCCCCGGGGGAAGAAGCCCACTTCCTCGCTCTCCACGATCTCCAGGATCTGGAAAGCATCGTGCAGTTCGGCCACATCCATGTCCTGCGGCCCCATGCCGGCCATCGCATAGGCTCGCCGGGCCGCCAGGCGCACGGCCAGCAGATCCGTGGGCACGGCCCGATGGGCCACCACATGGGTATCCGTCGCCTGGCCAATGCCGGCGATGCGCACGGGCTTTTTGGGAAAACGGTCTGCACAGTCCATGGCGCACAGCAGCACCGCCGCCGCCCCATCGGACATGGGGCAGATATCATAGCGCCGCAGGGGGTCGGCCACCAGGGGATTCTTTTTGTCCCGCTCGGACCCCGCCGTCAGCTCCTCCAGGGTCACGGCCTTGTGGAGCTGGGCGCAGGGATTCAGCATGGCGTTGGCGTGATTTTTCACTGCCACCCGGGCCAGATCCTCCATGGTGACGCCGTATTTTTCCATGATCAGCCGGGTAAACATGGCGGCAAAAGCCGTCAGCGTCAGCCCGTAGACATACTCCGCCTCGGGATGGAGCATGGTGGACACAAAGTCCGTGGCCGCCGCGCCGCCGCGGCCGTTCATTTTTTCGCCGCCCACCACCAGCACGCAGTCGCACATGCCGCTGGCAATGGCCATATAGCCCAGCTTCACGGCGCTGGCGCCGCTGGCCGGGCCGTTTTCCACGCACTCGGCCATGGCCGGGCACAGGTTGAGGCTGTCCGCCAACGCGCTGGCACTGCCGCTGACGCGGCTGACCATGGCCGCGCCCATGGAGGCCACAAACACCTGGTCGATCTTTGCCGGCGGCCCGGGGGAAAGGCCCGCGTCGTCCAGGCACAGCAGGGCCGCTTCCCCCAAAAGGTCGAGAAAGTTCTGCTCCGTTTTTCCGAATTTCGTATGGCCAAC
>CAJFFX010000088.1 GCA_904374485.1 Candidatus Pseudoscillospira falkowii
CTCCCCGGCCCCAGACCCCGGGTGACTTTCTGCGCGGCCAGAAAGTCACCAAAGAGCCGCTTAAGGGAAGGGGGATTCCGATTTCCCCCTTCCCTTAAGGATCCTATCTCCTTAAAACGGCCAAGGCCGGGGGCTCCGGCCCCCGCCTTGGATCCAGCCCCCAGGGGCACGCTTCGCGGAAGGAAGAGGTAAGAGTGAAGAGGGAAGAAGTGACGGGCAACGTGCGCGCCAGGCCAGCGGCAGCGGAAAGAGAAGCAGGGGGCACAAGTTTGTACCCCAAGCACTACACCTCTACAAGCACCTGGCCAGCGAGCGAGCGGATGGGGAACGCCGGGGCAAGTCAAGTTTGTACCAAACGGCACCAGCTTGCCACCTCGCACAAGCGCATCTAATAGAAGCACGGTACTGGCTTGGTTTTCACCCCAGCCCCTCTTTTTCCTTTGCACCGGGCGCGGCGCGTTTCTTTTTCTCCTGCAGGGAGAAAAAGAAATGGGGGGCGCAAATTGGACAAGCCAGCAAGTCATTGCCTTGTTGGCGAAAAAGGTAAGAGTGAAGAGGGAAGAAGGAAGAGGTGCCGGGCGAAGCCCGGCAGGGGGAGCCAAGTGAATAGTGAATAGTGAATAAGTGAATAGGTGCCGCCGCGGAGCGGCGGCTAGGCGCCGGGCGGCAGCCCGGCAAAAAAAGATGCTCCCGCCGGGGAAACGAACAGTTCCCGGGACGAGAGCAAAAAACTGCTTCGTGGTGCCACCCAAGGTTCAAAAGGGCGGAGCCCTTTCCTTTTGTTCTTCCTGCGGCGCGGGAAGAGGACCGCGGGCGTTGCCGCCCCTGCTCGGGCGCTGTCTTCCGTTCGCCTGCCGCAGGGGCTTCCAGCCGGTGGCCCCATTCTCTGTGCCGGTCGATGCGGACGTACTGCTGCGCCGTCAGTGCAGAAATCACCGCTGCTGCGCGCCGCCTGGGCGGCCGCAGCGTCTTTATTATAGTATGGGCCAAAGGGGCGTGTCAATGCAAAGCAGAGGAAAAAGTGACGATTTTCCCCGGCTTTTTCGGGAAATTCCGGTCTCTTTGACCTTATTTCTTGGCCAGCTTCGGGTTGACGATGTTGCGCCAGTCCAGATCGCCGCATTTCAGACCCTGGATCAGGACCTCCGCCGTGGCGATATTGCTGGCGAAGGGGATATTGTTGGCGTCGCACAGGCAGGCGATGTAGTTGACGTCGTCGGTGAGGGCATCGCTGCTGGGATCCTTGAAGAACAGGACCATGTCGATCTCGTTGAGGTCGATCCGGGCGCCGATCTGCTGGACGCCGCCGTGGGTATGGGACAGGTAGCGGTGGATGGGCAGGCCCGTGGCTTCGGTGACCAGGCGGCCGGTGACGTCCGTGGCACAGACGGTGTGCTGGGCCAGGATGCCGCAGTAGGCGATGCAGAACTGGACCATGAGTTCCTTCTTGCTGTCCTCTGCCATGAGGGCAATGTTCATGTGACGGATCCCCTTTCTCTCTCTTATTTTTCAAAGAACCGCGCGGGCGCGCGCTGCTACTTATAGATTACCAGATTCTGTTAAAAAAGGAAAGCCTAAATTTTCATCAGCGGCACCCGCTGGCCGCACAGCCGCCGGGCGATGTTTTCATAGGCCCTGGCGGCGCCCCGGTGCTCCGCCAGGATCACGGGGATCTCCCGGTTGGCGGCCAGGCGGACGGCGCTGTCCTCGGGCACGATGCCGATGAGGGGCAGGCCGGCGGTGTCGATGGCGTCGTCGATATTGCGGTGGAGCTTGCGCAGCAGCTTTTTCTCCACCCGGTTCACCACCAGGTGGCGGGAGCGCAAGGGATAATCGGCCAGCTCCATCACCGTGTGCTGGGCGTCCCGCAGGGAGGAGGTGTCGGTGGTGGTGACGATGATGGCGCGGTCGGCCCCGGCGGCGGCCAGGCGGAAGCCCGCGCCGAGCCCCGCCGGCGCGTCGATGATGCAGAAATCGAAGCGGGCTTTGGCCTGCTGCAGAAAGGCGCGCATCTCCTCGCCGGTGATGGACAGGGCGTCCCGGGCCATGGGGGCCGTCAGCAGGTAGAGGTCCGACAGGACAGGGTGCCGGGCCGCGGCGCGCTCCAGCGTGCAGCGCCCGGCGATGACGTCGGCAAAGTTCATCACCGCCCGGTCGCTCATGCCCAGGGCCAGGTCCAGGTTGCGCAGGCCCACGTCGGCGTCGATGCACAGCGTTTTGTGCCCGGCGCGGGCCAAGGCGGCGCCGACGCCGGCGACGAAGGATGTTTTGCCGGTGCCTCCCTTTCCGGAGGCCACCACATAGGAAGTGCCCAAAACGGCTTCAGCTCCTTTGGCAGAATTGAAGGGGGAACGGGAGCGTGCTCCCACTCACAGGGGGCTTTTCTTGATCTGGGAAAAACGGCGGGGATATTTGGCCGGCGTGGGGGCGATCTTTTCGATGCGCACCACCCGATGGGCGATCTCCGTGCCGGGGATGACGTAGTCATAGGCAGGGAGCATCCGGCCGCCCAGAATGGACACGGCCCGGCCGGCGGCATCGGTTTCCTCCGTGCTCCCGGTGCTCTTCATGGCCAGCATCTGTCCGCCCACTTTCACATAGGGCAGGCACAGCTCGCACAGGACCCGCAGGTCCGCCACGGCCCGGGAGGTGACGAGGTCGAACTGCTCCCGAAAGCCGCTCTCGGCGGCGCACTCCTCGGCCCGGCCGTGAACGGTGCGGATGTTCTGCAGGGCCAGGACGGCGATGACCTCGTCCAGCCATGAGAGGCGTTTTTGCAGGCTGTCCAGCAGCGTCACGTCCAGAGAGGGGGTGAGGATCTTCAGCACCATGCCGGGGAATCCCGCGCCGGTGCCCACGTCCAGCAGGCGCTTGCCCGCGAAATCGCAGCAGCCCAGCAGGGCGGCGCAGTCCAGCATGTGGAGCCGGGCCACGTCGTCGGCTTCGCGGATGGCCGTCAGGTTCATGACGGCGTTCTTTTCCAGGAGCATCAGCCCGTAGCGGGTGAGATGCTCCGGCGCGATGGGGCTGACCCGTTTGTCAAGGCCCATCTCGATGAGTCCCTGGCGGATGATCTCACGCATGGCCGTTCTCCTGGTGCTCCCGCAGCAGATCGCGGATCTCCGTTAGCAGGACCTCCTCGGCGGAGGGGGGAGGGGGCGCGGCGGCCTGGGCCGCTTCCTGATCCGCCTGCTGGCGGCGCAGGGCGGCTTCCGCCCGCTCGTGGGCGGCGTTGAACAGCTTGACGATGCAGAACACCACAAAGGCCATGATGAGGAAATTCAGCACGGCGTTGATGAAATTGCCCAGCATCAGGGCGCCGCCGCCGGGCAGGGAAAGGGCCAGGGCGGAGAGAGCCTCGCCCCCGCCGGTGAAAATGCCCAGGACGGGGTTGATGATGTCCTCCACCAGGGACGTGGTGATCTTGCTGAAGGCGCCGCCGATGATGACGCCGACGGCCAGGTCCAGCACATTGCCCCGGGCGATAAATTTTCGGAACTCGGCGATAAAGCCGGTGGTCTTTTCTCTTGCGGACATGGGGGATCTCCTTTTTGTCAAAGTGGGGGAGGGGGGCGCGCCCCGTCGCGGCGCGGCATACTTCCCGCCCCGGCGGGGCGATTTGTTTTGCGCCCCGCCGGGGCGCGGGCGGAAATCATTGCGCCGGTGATTGAATTATCTGCGGCGCAAAGCCTTGCGCCGCAATGGTTTCCGAGGAAAACCCGTTTGGAGCGGATAAAAATGGGAAAAACGATGTCGGGGTTGTCTGGACCCCGCTCCAGCGGCTGGAGCGGGGAAATACGATTTGTAATTTTATTTATATAAATTACAAATTGGATTTCTGCGGCGTGCCGTCCTGCCGCCGGCCGGGCGGCACTTCTTCACTATTCATTATTCATTATTCATTTTTCATTCGCTCCCAGGGCGCAAGTTTGTGGCCTTGTCCAAATTTCGGCCCCCTCCTCTTCTTCTCCGCGGAGAAGAAGAGGAGCGCCCCGGGGTGGAGGAGAAGAAGAGGCTTTGGGTACAGACCAAGATGGACCCTTGCTTCTACAAGATGATCTTGTACAAGGTGGCAAGCATGGCAGAAGTTTGGTGCAGACTTGAATGCCCCGCCCTTCTCTTTCCGCTGCCGCTGGCCTGGCACTTGAGGGAGCAATAGAAGCCACGCACTCCCGTCCCGCCCCCCGGGGGCTGGATCCAAGGCGGGGGCCGGAGCCCCCGGCCTTGGCCG
>CAJFFX010000089.1 GCA_904374485.1 Candidatus Pseudoscillospira falkowii
GGATGAAGTTGCTGCCCAAGGTGTACATTTTTGACAGTGGACAGACCATGCCGGTGTCGCAGAAATCATAGGCAAACTTTCCGCGGGTGAAGCTGGGACAGCTGGCGGGTTCCACGGCGATAAAACGGTAATCCCGTTCGCCCCGCAGTTTTTCGCCCATGAAGGGGGAAATCAGGCCGCCGAGATTGGAACCGCCGCCGGCGCAGCCAATGATGATATCGGGCACAATGCCGTATTTATCCATGGCGGTTTTGCTTTCCAGACCGATCACGCTCTGATGGAGCAGCACCTGGTTGAGCACGCTGCCCAGCACATAGCGGTAGCCGGGGTTGGAGGTGGACACTTCCACAGCTTCAGAAATGGCGCAGCCCAGGGAACCGGTGGTGCCGGGGTGCTCCGCCAGGATTTTGCGGCCTACGGCGGTGGTCTCGGAAGGGGAAGGAGTCACACTGGCGCCATAGGTGCGCATCACTTCGCGGCGGAAAGGTTTTTGCTCATAAGAGCATTTCACCATGTATACCTTGCAGTCCAGCTCGAAATAGGAACAGGCCATGGCCAGGGCAGTGCCCCACTGGCCTGCGCCGGTTTCGGTGGTCACGCCCTTGAGGCCCTGCCTTTTGGCATAATAGGCCTGGGCGATTGCGCTGTTGAGCTTGTGGGAACCGGAAGTGTTGTTGCCCTCGAATTTATAGTAGATTTTGGCCGGGGTCTGGAGTTTTTCTTCCAGGCAATAGGCCCGCACCAGGGGAGAGGGACGGTACATTTTATAAAAATCGCGGATTTCCTGGGGAATGGGGATATAGGCGGTGTCGTTGTCCATTTCCTGCTTTACCAGTTCTTCGCAGAACACGCCGCCCAGTTCTTCGGCGGTCATGGGCTGCAATGTGCCGGGATTGAGCAGCGGCGCGGGCTTGTTTTTCATGTCCGCGCGCACATTGTACCAACTGGTGGGCATCTCGGCTTCGTCCAGATAAATTTTGTAGGGGATGTTGTGGTCTTTCATGATAAGGTCTCCTTTCAAAATGTGCTCCGGGACAAAAGAAAAACGCTTCTGTCCCAGCAGATCTGCTGGGACAGAAGCGCCAATGCTTCTGCGGTGCCACCCGGCTTGACGGAACAATCCGCCCCCTTTGCGCGTACAATCATACGCTGCATTTTGCTAACGGAGATGCCAACTCCGGCTTGCCTACTTTGGATTCGGCGCGCCCTCAAAAGCCCATTCGCCTGCGCTTCCCGTACCGCCCTTTCACCATCGGCAGCTCGCTGAACCGTTCCCTGCAGGGTACTTACGCTTTCTCAACGGTTTTGTTGCAACCACTTTAGCACAATAAAGGACTTGCGTCAAGAGGAAAAGGATAATTTTTGAAAAAAAGTGCTCCGGCTCGTTCAGCAGCCGGAGCATCTGTTAAGTTTCGCTGTAATGCGCCAGGAACTGTCGTGTGCGTTCCATGCGCGGATGGTCGATGACCTGATGGGGATCACCCTGCTCTACGATCACGCCGCCGTCCATAAAGATCAGTTGGTCGGCCACGTCCCGGGCGAAAGTCATCTCATGGGTGACGATGATCATGGTGGTGCGCTTTTCTGCCAGGGCGCGGATGACCCGCAGCACTTCGCCGGTGAGCTCCGGATCCAGGGCGGAGGTGGGTTCGTCAAAACAAAGAATGTCAGGGTGCATGGCCAGGGCGCGGGCGATGGCCACCCGCTGCTGCTGGCCGCCGGAGAGCTGGTGGGGATAGTGATCCGCCCGGTCAGCCAGGCCCATCTGTGCGAGCAGCTCCCGGCCGGCCTCCTCGATGGAGGTCTTTGTCTCGCCGGTCTCCTTGCTCATCAGCTCCCGTGCCAATGTCACGTTCTGCAGGGCCGTATACTGGGGGAACAGATTGAAATTCTGAAACACCAGACCGAAGTGGAGCCGCTTGGTGCGGATGTCCTTTTCATAGGCGGCCTGGCTGTCGGCGGCGTCGAAGATCTTGCTGCCGGCCACGGAGATGGCGCCGCCGTCGGGCTTTTCCAGAAAGTTCAGGCAGCGCAGCAGCGTGGTTTTTCCGCTGCCGGAAGCGCCGATAATGGACAGGGCCTGGCCCTGTTCCAGCGAAAAGCTGATGTCGTTGAGCACAGCGGTGGCGCCGAAGTGCTTTTCCAGATGGGAAACTTCCAAAATTGCCATAACTGCGCCCTCCTCAGCGGAAATAATTGAGCCGCCGCTCGATGTAGCTGAACAGGATGGTCAGCACGCCGACAAACAGCAGGTAGAACACGCCTGTATAGAACAAAGGCCAAACGAGGCCGCTGCTCTTCATAAAGGAATAGCCGGTGAAGGTCAGCTCGTACACGGAGATAATCCGGGCCAGGGAGGTATCCTTGACCAGGGTGATGATCTCGTTGGACATGGGCGGCATGATGCGCTTGACCATCTGCAGCAGGGTGACCTTGAAAAAGATCTGACTGCGGGTCATGCCCAGCACTTCGCCTGCTTCCCGCTGGCCGATGGGCACGCCCTGGATGCCGCCGCGGTAGATCACGGAAAAATAGCAGGCGTAGTTGATGGTAAAGGCCACCACCGTGGCCACGAGACGGCCGCTGCCGATGTGGGCCCAGATGTTGTGGTCCAGCAGGCCGGGCACATAGAAGATGATCAGCAGCTGCAGCATCAACGGTGTGCCGCGGATGACCCAGACCACAGTGTTGAACACCCAGCGCACCGGCGCCCACTTGCTCATGGAGCCAAAGGCCACCAGCAGACCCAGAGGCAGAGAGAAAAGCAGCGTCAGGAAAAAGATCTCCACCGCCACCCACATGCCCTGGGCCAGGGAGACGGTGACGCTGCCGAGGGTCGATAAATCGATTCCAAAAAGCATGGCAGATTCCCCAATCGTTTGATTCTATAAACCGACCAAAGGCAGAGAGCGGAAGGCCCTCTGCCTTTGCAGTCTGATGTTGTTCTGTCTTATTCCGCGGGAACGACAATAACCTGTGCGTTCGAGAAATAAGGATTGGTGCAGTTCATGGAAGCGGTGACTTCGTCGGTCAGTGTCATGCCGTTCCAGACCACGTCGATATTCTTGGAATCCAGCTCCATGATCTTCATATCCCAGTCGATGACCGTGAACTCCACGTCGACACCCAGCTTTTCGGCCACCAGCTTGGCCATGTCGGCGTCAAAGCCGATCCACTCGCCGTTTTCGTCCTTATAATCCATGGGGGCGAACTCGGTGATACCCACCACCAGCGTGCCTTTTTCCTGGATGTAAGCCACATCGCCGCCTTCGGTGGGGGTGAACTCCGTGACCTCGCCCTGTTCAATCAGGCGGTCGGCGGGGATCTGGTAGGTATCGGCCAGGGAGGCCATGGTGCCGTCAGCATAGGCTTCGGCGAACACTACGTTGATGAAGTCGGCCAGATCGCTGTCCTGGCGGCAGCCTACGCCGTATTCCTCTTCGGTGAGGGATTCGGTATAGGTCAGGTTGGGATAGCTGGTGCCTTCGCCGATCATGGCGCCGGCCATCAGCAGGTCGATGATGGCGGCATCGGAGTTGCCGGAATTGACCTCCATCAGCGCGTCAGCCTGGGAGGGAACGGGGGTGTACTTGTAACCATTGGCCTCGGCGATCTCTTCGCCGGCGCTGCCGGCTTCCACGGCGTAAGTCAGCTCGGCCTCATCGCCGGAACCGGTGTCGCCGCCGTTGCCGCAGGCGGCCAGGGAACCCAGCATGGCCACTGCCAGCGCTGCGGCCCAAAGTTTCTTCGTCGTTTTCATATACAAAATCCTCCAAAGCGAAGCAATCTGCTTCGTTAATACGTTAGCAGTTTACCATACTAAATTATTTTTGTAAATACCGGAGCCGTCCGGAAGTGAGAAAAAAGCGCGGCCCATTTTTGTGCAGTTTGCTGAAAGCGGACAAGCGCCGCCGGCGAAGTGCAAAGACCTTAAAAAGGCGCACGCGGATTGACAAACAGGGACCGGCCGGTATAATGAATCTCAGGGAGCATCGCGACGAGAGGGGGGCGCCTGTGGAGCCGGTGGAAAAAAAGATCGATCTCAGACTGATCCTGGCCATTCTGGCCTCGGGCATCATGACCTTTTCCGGCATTGTGGTGGAAACGGCCATGAACGTCACCTTTCCCACGCTGATGCGGGAATTCGCCGTGGGCACCTCCGCCGTACAGTGGATCACCACGGGCTATCTTCTGGTGCTGGCCACAATCATCCCCACCTCGTCTT
>CAJFFX010000090.1 GCA_904374485.1 Candidatus Pseudoscillospira falkowii
CAGCGTGTTCGGCTTTGCGGACCCCAACTCCTCCTCCGTCGCCAAGGGCGAAAGCCTGAAGGACACCATCAAAATGGTCTCCGGCTACGCCGACGTGGTGGTCATCCGCTCGCCCAAGGAAGGCGCGGCCAAGGCCGCCTCCCTCTACTCCGACGTGCCCGTCATCAACGCCGGCGACGGCGGCCACATGCACCCCACCCAGACCCTGACGGACCTGACCACCATCATGCACCTGCGGGGCAGCCTGGACGACATGTGCGTGGGCCTGTGCGGCGATCTGAAAAACGGCCGCACCGTTCACTCCCTCATCACCGCCCTGGCCCGATTCAAAAATATCAAGTTCTATCTGATCTCCCCCCGGGAGCTGGCCATCCCTCACTATATGATCGACTACATGAACGCCCACGGCCTGCGCCATGTGGAGGTCACGAATCTGGACGCCGTCATCCCCCAGCTGGACGTGCTGTATATGACCCGCATCCAGAAGGAGCGCTTCACCGACATGGCCTCCTATGAGCGCAACCGGGGCGTGTACATCCTGACGGGGCGCAAGCTGGAAAAAGCCCGGGATGACCTGCTCATCATGCACCCCCTGCCCCGTGTCAACGAGATCGCCGTGGAAGTGGACGACGATCCCCGGGCCGTGTATTTCCAGCAGGCACGCTACGGCATGTTCATCCGCATGTCCCTGCTGAAAACGCTGATCGCCCAGGGCCGCAAAGCGCCGGAAAAAGTGCCCGTGGGCACGCTGCCCGTGTGCCATAACTCCCGCTGCATCACCCAGACGGAGCTGTACCTTCCGCCCCTGACGGAGAAAGTCAACGGCGTGGAGTGCTGCGCCTACTGCGGCCGGGAAATTTATCCCATGGAAAACATTGCCGACGAAGATGTGTAAAATTCCGTCCCGCTGCCCTGCGCAGCGGGACTTTTTTGCGCAAAAACCTTGACAAGCATGTGCCGCTGTGCTATCATATCAAGGCTGACATTCTCCTGTATGATCTGCAGGTGTAGCACAACGGCTAGGGCACCAGCCTTCCAAGCTGGGGACGTGGGTTCGATTCCCATCACCTGCTCCAATACGCGCCTGTAGCTCAGTTGGATAGAGCAACCGCCTTCTAAGCGGTAGGTCGCGGGTTCGAATCCCTCCAGGCGTACCATTTTCTGCCCGGGCGAATGACAGTTTCTTTCCATGGTTCCACCCAACGGAATCCACTATGGTGGGTGTGGCGCAGTTGGTTAGCGCGCCAGATTGTGGCTCTGGAGGCCGAGGGTTCGAGTCCCTTCACCCACCCCAGAAAATTCGGCGGGGTCGGATGGTTCCATCCGGCCCCTGCGAATTCTTCTCCCTCTGTATTGGGGTGTAGCCAAGTGGTAAGGCAAGGGACTTTGACTCCCTCATTCGCTGGTTCGAGTCCAGCCATCCCAGCCAGCTTTTCCGCGCGGCAGCGTTTTTGATAGATCGCACAACAGAAAAATGACCCGTTAGCTCAGCTGGCAGAGCAATTGCCTTTTAAGCAATGGGTCCGGAGTTCGAATCTCCGACGGGTCACCAAAAAGAAGGACAGCCATAAGGCTGTCCTTCTTTTTTGGTTCCGGCGGCCAAAGGCCGCCTCCGCTCCAAAATCAAAAAATGCACCGGGCGAATTTACTTCGCCCGGTGCCGAGCGTTTTCGCCGCAGGCGAAAACGCTCGCGGCGGCGCACGCGCGGCGCACTTATTCACGATTCACCCGCAACCAGGGCGCAAGTCTGCGCAAGGCGTCCGAACGTGCCGGGCTCTTATATCTCCCTGCAATACCTCTATAAAAACCCGATATACGCAGCGGGCGCGCGGCCATGGTATAATGAAGGCAAAGCAAAAATACAAATTCATTTACCAAGGAGGATGCACAATGACGATCCAAGGAATTTTCGGTCCCATCGATCCGGCAGATCTGGGACAGACGCTGGTACACGAGCACCTGACCTGCGCAGACTGGTCCATGCGCATGAACTTCGGCGGAAAGTTCTTCGACTTTGACCAGGTGGCGAACATGGCCGCCGGCCAGCTGAGCAAGGCCAAAGCCCTGGGCGTGACCACGGTGGTGGACGGCACACCCATCAATCTGGGCCGCGATATCTACCTCATCCGGAAAGTGGCCCGCCTCACCGGCCTGAACTTCATCGCCTCCACGGGCTTCTACTATCAGGAAGAGCCCTGGCTGGGCATGCGCGACGAGGAACAGGTTTACGACCTGCTGATGAGCGACTGCACCGACGGCATTTCCGGCACCGACAGCAAGCCCGGCATCCTCAAAGCCGGCGTGGCCCGCGCCGGCGTCACGCCCCTGCTCCACAAGATCCTCCACGCCACCGGCCGGGTGGCCAAGGAAACCGGCTTGCCCATTTTCTGCCACCACGATCCCGCCATCAAAAACGGCGGCGAGATCCTGGACCTGTTCGGCGAATGCGGCGTGCCTGCTTCCAAAGTGATCCTGGGCCACAGCGGCGACAGCACCGATCTCGAATACCTGACCGCCATGCTGGAGCGCGGCTGCTGGCTGGGCATGGACCGCTTCGGCTTCTGCGACAAGGACCTGGGCCTGGAGCCCCGGGTGGACACCATCGCCGCGCTGTGCAAGGCCGGCTGGGGCCACCGCCTGCTGCTGAGCCACGACTGGGCCGCCTACCTCGCCTTCTGGGACAGCTGGGAAACCACCAAGAATTCCGACTGGATGCACCTGGAGGAGGACTACACCTTCATCCATCGCCGGGTGCTCCCCGCCCTGCAGGAAAAGGGCCTGGACCAGAAGGCCATCGACGCCCTGCTGATCGACAACCCCAGAAACTTCTTCGTGGGCGAATAATCGCGTCCACACCCCCCGAAAGCCCCGGGGCCGGAAGATCGAACCGGCCCCAGGGCTTTTTTGCTGCGCGACGCACCGCCGGGAATATGCCGCGCACAAAAGAAACAGCGGCCGCCTTTGGGCGGACGCCGATAAGAAAATATCAAAAAAGCGAATTGAACTTCATAGCCGACAAACAGCGGAAATAGACAGAAAAAGACCGCAAACGATCCCTGTACTCCTCCTCTGACCGGGGCAGACAGTCAAAAATGTCCTGGCCCTTTTGCTGTCCCTGTATCAAATAAGCTGCGTTTATTTGAATTATCTATTGACATATATCCGAAAACGGATATAATATATATGAATTCGGATATTAAGGAGGCCGTGATGGACTGCGAGAAAGCGAGAATGTATGCCTATTTGTCAGCGGAAATCACTTCATTATATCATGAAGCGGCTGTAAAGCTGGGCATTTCTGATACTGTTTTGAACATTCTGTATGTGCTATGCGAACGGGATGGTCAATGTCTCCAGAGCGACATTTTCAGGCTGACAGGTATCAGTCGGCAAACAATCAATTCGGCAATTCGTAAATTAGAGAGAGATGGGCTTACCTATCTGGAACAGGGAGAGGGCCGGAATACCACGGTTTGTTTGACCGAAAAAGGGAAGGATTTTACTTCCGAAAAAATCCTCCCACTATTTCAAATTGAAGATAAAATATGGGGCGCATGGACAGTCGATGAACAAGAAAAATATTTATTGTTCTCACAAACATACCGGGACTTATTAAAAAAGTACCTGCGTGAAGATTTGTAGTCTGCCCCGCCCCACACAACAAGGAGCAGTTATGAACAGAGAGAACAAACGAAAACAGTATGAAAAAGGATACTATAAAACACATGGGTGCAACGATAGTTTTACCTGTAAAGTATGCGGCAGGCTCGTCGTACCTGCCGGTGCAGGGAGCGACCACCGTAATCATTGCCC
>CAJFFX010000091.1 GCA_904374485.1 Candidatus Pseudoscillospira falkowii
GGGTCCTCGTTTTTCAAAAACAGCGCCAAAATCTCCCCGCCGCCCAGCCGCAGCGCAGCCCAGGCCGCGGCGGCGATCAGCGCCCCCGCCAGCAGCACCCGCTTTTCAAAGGCCAGCATCCGCCGCCGGTTCCCCGCGCCATAGCTGTAGCTGATGGCCGGCTGCATGGAATCTGTCATACCGTACAAAAGCGAGATCACCACGCTGTCCACATACATCACCACAGAAAAAGCCGCCACCGCCATGGCCCCCGCCAGATACAGAAGAACGCCGTTGAACACCAGCATCATGACCGAGCCGGCGATATTCGTAAAAAATTCCGAAGATCCGTTGAAGAGGATATTGCGCATCAGGCGCAGGGAGATCCGGCCCCGCACAAAGCCCAGCGGCAGCTTTCCGCGCACGAAGGGCGCATAGCTCAAAAAGGTGCCCAGCGTCATGCCGATGCAGGTGGACAGCGCCGCCGCGCCGATGCCCCAGTGCAGCACGCCCAGGAAAAGATAGTCCATGGCGATATTGAGCAGGGACGTGCCCACGTTGACCGCCATGCTGTAGCGGGTGCGGCCGCAGATGCGCAGATAGTTGTCCACAGCGAAAAACACCATGATCAGCGGCGCAAAAAGGGCGTAGACCTTGACATAGCTGTCTGCCAGCGCCGTGACTGCGGCGTCCGCGCCCAGGAGCTGCAGAATGGGGCCGATGGCAAAAAAGCCCGCAAGGCCAATCAGCACGGAAAACGCCACGATCAAAACGGAGCAGGTCGTGAAAATCCGGCTGGCTTCCAGTTCCTTCTTTTCCCCCAGATGGATCGCGATCTGCACGGCGGAACCCACGGCAATCATGTCGGAAAAGACAAAGCTCATATTGACAAACGGCATGACCAGGTTGATGGCCGCCAGGGCGTCCGCACCGATAAAGCGGCCCACAAAAATGCCGTCGGCGATCATATAGAGGGATATGACCGCCATGCTGATCATATTGGGAACGGCATATTTGAAAAACAGCCGTGTGGGCGAAAGGGTCTCGTAAATTTCGCTTGGTCTGGACATCAAATCAAAACTCCTGTTTGTATTCGTCAATAAACATCTGGAGAATGGCGCAGAACGTCTGCACCTCTTCCGGGCTGAACGTGGACTCGACCCGCTGAACGGCCCGCTCAAAGGGCCGGTCATAGGCTTTCAGCGCATCGCCGGCCTGTTTCGTCAAATGAAGGCGGAGCACCCGGCGATCCGCCGCGCTGCGCTCTTTTTCCACAAGCCCCAGTCTCACCAACTCCTGAACCTTCATGGTGGCGGCGGAATTGGAAATGCGCAGTGTTTTCGCCAGGCTGCCCACCGTGCAGCCCTCCTGCAGCATCTCTTCCTGATAGGAAATCACATCCAGGTACATAACGCTGTTGTACGAAAGTTCTCCCTGCCCCGTTTTACTCAGGTGCCGCAAATCGCAAACCGTTGCATCATAATAGTAGCGGTTCAATACGTCCCGCAGATCGGCATCCATCTGCATTATTCCTTTCCTCTAATAGTTAAGCTAATTTATATAAATTTACTTAACTATTTAAGCATATCGGTTATATTTTGTCAAGCGCGAAGAATAAAAAACAGCGCCCGATCTGTATCTTTGTACAAATCGGGCGCTGCTGATGCGCCGGATCAGCGGACTTCCTCCCGGGGACCGGGCATGAACTGCTCTCCCTGGGCTTCCAGAGCGCAGCGGCCGGCGGAAAGCTCCGTCAGGCGGCGCTGCATCGCCTCCCGGCCGCCGGCGGGAAACCGCAAGCGCAGGACGATCTCCGCGCCGTACTGTGTATCCTCGATAACGCCGCCGCACTCTGCCGCCAGAAGCTTCACCTGCTCGTAAAGTCCGTAGGGAATCGTCAGCGCCGCGCACTCCCACAGGCACACCCGGCTTATGCCGGAGGCCGCCAGGGCGTCCGCCGCGCCGCGGCTGTAGGCCCGGGTCAGGCCGCCGGTGCCCAGCAGGATGCCGCCGAAATAGCGCGTCACCACGCAGCACACGTTCCAGATCTCCCGGTGCTGAAACACGTTCAGCATGGGCTGGCCGGCCGTGCCCTGGGGCTCGCCGTCGTCGCTGTAGCGCAGGACGCCGCCCTCGCGCAGGAGATAGCACCAGCAGTTGTGGCGGGCGTCATAATACTTTCTGCGCATCTCCTCGATGCGCGCGCGGGCCGCTTCTTCGCTCTCCACCGGCCAGATATGGCTGATGAAGCGGGATTTTTTCTCCGTAAACTCGCTGTCTGCCGCTTCAAAAGGGATGAGATATTCCTTTTCCTCGCTCACCGCTCCCACTCCTCTTTTTCTTCTTCCAGCGGCGGATAGACGTAAGGCCGCACCCGGCCCAGGGTCTTCGGCGTGCAGACCGCGTCCACCACCGTGGTGTCCTCATACCGGACCTTCAGCACCTTGGCCTCCCGGTAGAGCATGTCCAGAAGGCCGCTCTTGTCGTAAGGCAGGTGGAGGGTCACGCGGCGGGAACCCTTGTCCAGGGTCTTTTCGATCAGCGCCAGAAGGTCCGGGATGCCCGCCCCGGTTTTGGCCGAAATGGCCACGCTGCCGGCGCCGCGGGGCCGGTCCTCTTCGCCGACGCAGTCGGCCTTGTTGTAGACGCGGATGCAGGGCGTCGTCTCCGCCCCCAATTCGGTGATCAGCCGGTCCACGACCTCCGCCTGCTCGCGCCACATGGGGTTCGAAATGTCGATCACATGGAGCAGCAGATCCGCGTATTCCAGCTCCTCCAGCGTGGCCTTGAAGGCGTCCACCAGCTGGTGGGGCAGCTTGCGGATAAAGCCGACGGTGTCCGAAATGACCACGTCCAGCATATCGCTGACGGCCAGCAGCCGCGTTGTGGTGTCCAGGGTGTCGAACAGGCGGTCGTTGGCGGGAATGGCCGCGCCGGTCAGGGCATTGAGCAGGGTGGATTTCCCCGCGTTGGTGTAGCCCACGATGGCCACCACGGGAATTTCGTTTTTCGTGCGCATCTGCCGCTGGGTATTGCGCACCCGGCGCACCTCTTCCAGGTCGGCGCGCAGCTTGTCGATCTTGCGGTGGATGTGGCGGCGGTCCGTTTCCAGCTGGGTCTCGCCGGGGCCGCGGGTGCCGATGGGGCTTTTGCCGCCGGAGGCCGTCTGGCGCACCAGGTGGCTCCACATGCCCGTCAGCCGGGGCAGCAGATACTGATACTGGGCCAACTCCACCTGCAGGCGACCCTCCTTTGTTTTGGCGCGCTTGGCAAAAATATCCAGGATCAGACCGCTGCGGTCCAGCACCTGCACGCCGAACGCGTCGGTCAGCACCCGCATCTGGGAGGGGGAAAGATCATTGTCGAAAATGACCATCTCCGCCCGCTCGTTTTCGATGAGCGTCTGCACTTCCGCCACCTTGCCCTCGCCGATGAAGGTGCGGGGGTCGGGGGCGTCCTTATTCTGCAGCACCTGGGCGACGACCTCTCCGCCGGCCGTCTCCGTCAGGGCCGCCAATTCTTCCATGGACCATTCATCCGCGTTGTCCTCCCGTTTCAGGCGCGCGGCGCTCAGGCCCACCAGAATCACGCGGTCGAGCCCGGCCAGACGTTCGCCGAGCCGCAGATTTTCTTCCTCCTCCAATACGCCGAGTTCCACAAGTCCCGGCGTTACGACGAACTTTCTGCCGCCGAACAGGCGCAGGACGTCTACCGCCGCGGCCGCGCCGCGCACGTTCGAATTGTACGCGTCGTCCAAAATCGTAACCCCGTTCGCTTCGTAAGGCTGCAAACGGTGCGGCACGTA
>CAJFFX010000092.1 GCA_904374485.1 Candidatus Pseudoscillospira falkowii
ACCTCGCACAAGCGCATCTAATAGAAGCACGGTACTGGCTAAGTTTGCACCCCAGCCCTCTTCTTCTCCTCCACCGTGCACGGCGCTCCTCTTCTTCTCGCTTAGAGAAGAAGAGGAGGGGGGTGCATGACGGACAAGGAAGCAAGCCTATGCCTTGCAGACAAGAGAATAGTGAAGAGTGAATAGTGAATAAGTGCCGCGCCGCAGGCGCGGCAGAAAGGAGAACACAAACTCCTATGAAATTGCTTTTTGTCGACTGTTGTCTTTCCATCCACAAGGTGTCCCGCACGAAGCTGCTGGCGGACACGTTCCTCACCGCCTGGCGGGAGGCCCATCCGGCGGATGAGGTCGAACTGGTGGATCTCAAGACCATGACCCTGCCGCCTCTGGTGGGCGATGTGCTGGTGCGCCACGAGGATCTGCTGGGCCGCGGGGAGACCGATGACGCGGAATTCGCCCTGGCCCGCCAGTTTGCCGCGGCGGACCGCATCGTTCTCGCCGCGCCCTACTGGGAGCTCTCCTTCCCCGCCCAGCTGCGGCTGTACATCGAGTACGTCTCCGCCCTGAACATCACCTTCGGCTACGCGAAAAACGGCGCGCCCCTGGGCCTGTGCCGGGCGGACAAGCTGCTCTTCCTCACCACCGCCGGCGGCGACATCGAAAAGGCCAACTGCGGCGCGGACCACCTGCGCGCCCTGTGCGGCATGTACGGCATCGGGCAGTTCCTGTTCCTGGGCGCGCCCATGCAGGACGTGCAGGAGATCGACCACGAGGCCATCCTGAAAAAGACCCTGGCGCAGGCACAGGCGCTGGCAAAGACGTTTTGACCGCGGCGCGCCGCGGAGAAAGGAGGCGGTATCATGGCTGAACAAGGGCAGATCCTCTGCGTCGTGGGCCCCACGGCCTGCGGGAAAACACGGCTGGGGGCGGAGCTCGCCCGCTGCTTCGGCGGCGAGGTGGTGGGCGCTGACTCCATGCAGATCTACCGGGGCATGGCCATCGGCACCGCCGCCCCCACGGCGGAGGAAATGCTGGGGGTGCCCCACCACATGATCGGCGTCGCCGACCCGCGGGAGGCCTATTCCGTCGGGCGCTATGTGGCGGAGGCCTCCGCCTGCGTGGACGATATCCTGGCGCGGGGAAAGCTGCCCGTGGTCGTGGGCGGCACGGGGCTTTATCTCGACGCGCTGGTGGCCGGGCGCAGCTTCGCCGCCGGCGGCGCGGATACGGCCGTCCGCCGCGCCCTGACGGAGCGCCGGGCGGCGGAGGGCATCGAGGCCCTCTACGCGGAGCTCGGGCGCATCGACCCCCCCACGGCGGCGCGGCTCCACCTGAAGGATGAAAAGCGCATCCTGCGGGCATTGGAAATCTATTATGAAACGGGCCGCACCATGACCGAGCACGACGCCTGGACCAAAACGCAGCCGCCGCGCTACCGGGCGGTGTACATCGGCCTGGCCTTTGAGGACCGCGCCGACATGCGCGCGCTGATCGACCGGCGGGTGGACGCCATGATGGAAGCGGGCCTTCTGGACGAGGTCCGCGCCCTGGTTGAAAGCGGCGTGCCGAAAGACGCCACGGCCCTGCAGGCCATCGGCTACAAGGAGCTGCTCTCCGCCCTCGCGGGGGAGCGGACCGTGGCCGAGGCGGCGGAGGAGATCAAGCTCCGCTCCCGGCAGTACGCCAAGCGCCAGCTCACCTGGCTGCGGCGCAACCAGGCCATCCACTGGATCCTGTGGAAAAAAGAGCGGGATTTCCCCCGCGCCCTTCAAATTTCGACAGAAATCCTCCGCGCCGCGGGGTTAGGATAGACCCGGCGGACGAGGTGCTGAAAACTACATATCGTCCGCCGGAGAAAAAACGCCGTTTCCGGCAAAAAAGGAGAAAGACGATATGCAGAAAAACAGCTTGAACCTTCAGGATGCCTTCCTGGCCCGGGCCCGCCGCGCCGGCACCTCCGTCACGGTCTTTTTGATGAACGGATTTCAGATGCACGGCGTCGTCAAGGGCTACGACAGCTTCGTTGTCCTGCTCGACAGCGACGGCAAGCAGCAGATGATCTACAAACACGCGATCTCCACCATGATCCCCCTGCGTCCTTTCGATCTGAGCGGGGAAAACTGACGGCCCGGCGGGCGCAGCCGGGGCCGCCCGAAGGATGAACGACTATGGCAAAAACAACGATCAAAAAACCCCCGAAAACCGGCCCCTCCCGGGCCACCACACTGATCCTGACCCTGCTGGTGATCATGGTGGCGCTGTATGCCGCCGTGCAGATCGCCGGGCAGCTGAACACCCCCTACCGGGTGATGCGGGCCTATTACTACGAAGCCGACGACGAGACGGCCTTTTCCGGCTACGTCGTGCGCCAGGAAACGGTGCTCCCCAGCCAGGAGGGCGGCGTGCTGGACCTGAACCGCAGCGAAGGCGAGCGGGTGGGCAAGGGCCAGCGCCTCGCCACCGTGTATGCCGACAGCAGCGCCGTGGACCGGGAGACGGAGCTGGACACCCTGTACGCCCAGCGGGACCAGCTGGATTTCGCCCTGGAGCAGAGCAGCGGCGCCACCGTGGCCGTCAAGCTGGACAGCAGCATCCAGAGCGGCATCTTCTCCATGCTCACGAACCTCAACAGCCGGCAGTACAGCGCCCTGGAGCAGGACGTTTCCTCGGTGGAGGCCCTGGTCATCAAGCGGGATTACTCCGCCGGCGGCGCGGACGCCGAAGCGCTGCAGACCCAGCGCGACGAGGTGCAGCAGCGCATCGACACCCTGGAGGCCCAGCAGGAGCGCAACGCCCGGGCGGTGTCCGCCCCGGTTTCGGGCATTTTCTCGGCGGTGGTGGACGGCTATGAGACCGTGCTGACCCCCACGGCCCTGGAGACCATGACGCCCCGCCAGCTGGCGGGGGTCCAGGCCGACGGCAGCGCTTCCTCCAATGTGGGCAAGCTGATCACCGGCGGCACCTGGTACTACGCCGCCAATATGGACGAGCAGACCGCCGCGGCCTATAAAGTGGGCAGCACCGTGACGCTGCGCTTCGTCAAGGAGCTGTCCCGGGATTTGACCATGACCGTCTACCGCGTCAGCGACAGCGAGGACGGGCAGAAGCTGGTGGTGTTCTCCTGCGACGAGTACCTGAGCGAGATAACGCTGCTGCGCCGCCAGACCGCCAACGTCATCCACGCCTCTTACAGCGGCATCCGTGTGCCCACCGAGGCGCTGCGGGTGGAGGGCGGCGTCACCGGCGTGTACTGCCTTGTGGGCATGCAGGCGGTGTTCAAGCCCGTGGACGTGGTCTATCAGGGGGACAAATACTACCTGGTGGAGCCCGCCAAACTGGCCGACGACACCGAAAACACCTCCTCCTCCCGCCTGCGGGAAGGCGACAGCGTGCTGATCACGGCGATGGAGCTGTATGATGGGAAAGTGCTCGAGGCTTAAAGGGGGAGCAGGCTCCCCCTTTAGATCCCCCACCACCAGTGACGTCGGTCACTGGTGACGCCGCCCAGGGCGGCTGGGTCGGGGTATTTTTCCGAGGCGCATGTCCTCGGAAAAATGATTTCAATTCAATTC
>CAJFFX010000093.1 GCA_904374485.1 Candidatus Pseudoscillospira falkowii
CTTAAGGGAAGGGGGATTCCGATTTCCCCCTTCCCTTAAGAATCCTTTTCCCTTAAAACGGCCAAGGCCGGGGGCCTGCGGGCCCCCGCCTTGGATCCAGCCCCCAGGGCGTGGAGCGGGGGTGCGAGTTTCTATTGCTTCCGCAAGCTTCATGAGAGCGGCAGAAAAAGAGGGGCAGGCCATTCTGGTTTGCACTAAACTTGCGCCGGACTTGCTACCTTGTACAAGAACATCTTGTAGAAGCACGGGTCCATCTTGGTCTGCACCCCAGCCCTCTTCTTCTCCTACACCGTGCACGGCGCTCCTCTTCTTCTCCGCGGAGAAGAAGAGGAGGGGGGTGCATTTCGGACAAGCCGGCAAGTCATTGCCTTGTTGGCGAAAAAGGTAAGAGTGAATAGTGAAGAGTGAATAAGTGCCGCCGCGGAGCGGCGGCCAGGCGCCGGGCTTCGCCCGGCGAGAAAAGCATCCGCAGCAAATCAGCGCGGCGCCGCCGGGGCGGCGCGCCGCCGGTAATACCGATACGCGATCAGACACAGCGCGATCTGCACCGCCGAGGACAGGGGCGTTGCCAGGCCGATGTGGAACAGCGTGACGCCACTCAGGCGGCTGATGAGATAGACCGCCGGCACGCGCACGCAGAAGGCCCCCGCGATGCCCTGGATCATGACGAACAGCGTCCGGCCGCAGCCGTTGAAATAGCCCACAAAGCAGAACAGCACCGCCGTCAGCACGCAGTCGATGGCGTAGGAGCGGAGGTAGTCGTGGGCGGCCAAAATGACGGCCTGTTCCTTGGAGAAAACCGCCGCGAGGACGTCGCCGGCGAAAAAGGCCAGCAGGCCCATGGCAAAGCCTGCGGCCAGGGCGGTGCGCACGCCGTAGACCAGGGCCCGGCGGCAGGCCCGCGCCGTTGTTCTGGGCCACAAAGGCCGCGATGGACTGCATATAGGCCGAGGACACCAGCATCAGGAACACGCAGACCTTTTCCGCCACGCCCACGGCGGCGGATTCGGCCACGCCCATGTCGTTGACGATGATCTGGATAAAGAGGAAGGAGAACTGCACCAGGAGTTCCTGCAGAGCGATGGGCGCGCCCACCAGCAGCAGGGCGCGCAGGCACCGGCCCTCGGGCCGGAAAAAGCGACGGGAAAAGGCGAAGGGCAGCCCCCGGCGCTTCAGCACATACAGGGCGCAGGCCACGCTGACGCCCTGGGCGGCCACGGTGGCGATGGCGGCGCCCGCCGCCCCCATGCCGAAGCCTGCCACCAGGATCAGGTCCCCCGCGATATTGACGGCGCAGGCGACGGCCACGGTCAAAAGGGGCGTTTTGGAATCGCCCACGCTGCGCAGCACCGCGCTGAGCACGTTGTAGGCCACGATAAACACCGTGCCCGCCCCGCAGATGCGGATATAGGCGCTGGTCTGGGCGAAGGCGTCCGCCGGGGCGTGCATCATGGCGGCCAGGGCGCCGCTGGCGGGGACCGCGGCGGCGGTGATCAGGACGGCGATGACGGTGAAGAGCACGGCGGCCGTGCCGATGCCTTTCCCGGCCCGCTCCGCGTCCCCCGCGCCGGCGGCGTTGCCCACGAACACGGTGACGCCCATGGACAGCCCCGCCACCACCATGGTGATCAGGTTGAACAGCTGGCTGCCGGTAGCCACGCCGGACTGCTCTGCCGTGCCGGCGAAGCGGCCCACGATCAGAAGGTCTGCCGCGCCGTACATGGCCTGCAGAAACAGGGCCAGCAGCACGGGCACGGCGAAGGTCAAAAGGGATTTCAGGATATTTCCCTGGGTCAGGGGCAGGGTTTTCATGGTCAGCACACCTCCGCGAAAGAGGGGGAAACAAAAAGCGCCGGATAAGAGCGCGGGGATCTCACCCGCCATCTTATCCGGCGCAAAACATCTTCTGTGTTTCCTGCCCTCCGATGAACGTCGCCATGATAGCACCGCGGCGCGCCGCTGTCAAGGCCGGCGGGGGAGGGGGCGGTCATATCTGCAGCGTCAGGCTGACGGGGCAGTGGTCGCTGCCGTAGACGTCGGTGAGGATGTCGGCGTCCGTCACGGCGTCCATCAGCCGGCGGGAGACGATAAAATAGTCGATGCGCCAGCCGGCGTTCTTCTCCCGGGCCCGGAAGCGGTAGCTCCACCAGGAGTATTTCACCGTGTCGGGGTAGAGGGTGCGGAAGGTGTCGCAGAAGCCGCTCTGGAGCAGAGCGGTCATCTTTTCCCGCTCCTGGTCGGAAAAGCCGGCGCGGCCCCGGTTGGGGCCGGGGTTCTTCAGGTCGATCTCCTCGTGGGCCACGTTCAGGTCGCCGCAGTAGACCACGGGCTTTTTGCCGTCCAGCTCCATAAGATACGCCCGCAGGTCGTCCTCCCAGGCCATGCGGTAGTCGATGCGCTTGAGTTCGTCCTGGGCGTTGGGCGTGTAGCAGCACACGAGATAAAAGGCGGGGTATTCCGCCGTGATGAGCCGCCCCTCGTGGCGGTGGAGGTCGCTTCCGAAATCGTAGGCCACGCTGAGGGGCTCCTCGCGGGTCAGCACCGCCGTGCCGGAATAGCCCTTTTTGTCGGCGCTGTTGAAATAGCGGCGGTAGCCGGGCAGGTCGAACACCGCCTGCTCGGGCTGGAGCTTCGTTTCCTGCAGGCAGATCATGTCCGCGCCGCTGCCGGCGGCAAAATCGAGGAAGCCCTTGCCGATGCAGGCGCGCAGGCCGTTGACGTTCCAGGAGATCAGTTTCATAAGTCGCCCTCCTTTTTGGCGTAGCTGCAAAAGATTGATTCATAAAAAAGATTGATGCATAAAGCGGCACATGGCAAATATTGCTGTGCAAAGCACAGAAAACTTCATGCGCTAAAGCGCGTGAAGTTTTCGCGCATGCGGGCCGCTTCGGCCCGCGCGCTGGAATTTTATGGCCGTGCCGCCGGAGGCGGCACATGGTATTTTGCTGTGCAAAGCACAGCAAAATTTACGAAAATCCGCGGGAAATTTCTCGTCAATCCCTTTCCCGTAGAAAAAGGGAGAAATTTTTTGGTTAGTTTTTCACTTTTTGCACAACGTTTTCCACCGTGCAGGGGAAAAAGCCGGGGCTTTCCCCCTGAGTGTACCACAGGGCGGGGGATTTTGCAAAAAGGAGTTGACAGTGCTGGGGTGCCGCCGCCGGGCGGCAGCCCGGCAATTTTTCATTCTTCATTATTCGTTTTTTCGGCAGCAAGGCAATGACTTGCTGTCTTGTCCGAAATGCACCCCCCTCCTCTTCTTCTCGCAGAGAAGAAGAGGAGCGCCGTGCACGGTGTAGGAGAAGAAGAGGCTTTGGTGCAAACGAAGATGGACCCGTGCTTCTACAAGATAGTCTTACGCTATGTGGCAAGCGTGTGCAAGTTTGGTGCAGACTTGAATGCCTTGCACTTCTCTTTCCGCTGCC
>CAJFFX010000094.1 GCA_904374485.1 Candidatus Pseudoscillospira falkowii
ACCTCCGGGGCCTCCCCGGCCCCGGACACGCTTCGCGAAAGTAAGAAGTAAGAGTGAAGAGTGAAGAAGTGGGCCGCTGCGCGGCCCCGGCGCGAGTGCGCCGTTACGAGCATTTTTGCGCAGCAAAAATCTCGGCGCAGGGCGGATTCATTTCGCCCGGAGCATTTTTAATGACAGGGCTCCCACAAAAGCAACGCTTTTGTGGGACTCGATTCCGATTTCCCCCTTCCCTTAAGGATTCTTTTCCCTTAAAGCGGCCAAGGCCGGGGGGGTGCAGGACGAAGGCCCAGTAGTCACCCCTTCAGTCTGGCCGCTGCACGGCCAGCCAGCTCCCCCGCCAGCGGCGGGGGAGCCAAGGGCGCGGTTGCGCTCCAGGGGAGCGGCAGCGGAAAGAGAAGGGCGGGGCATTCAGGTCTGCCCAAACTTCTGCCATGCTTGCCACCTTGTACAAGATTATCTTGTCGAAGCACGGGTCCATCTTCGTTTGTACCCAAAGCCTCTTCTTCTCCTCCACCCCGGGGCGCTCCTCTTCTTCTCCGCGGAGAAGAAGAGGAGGGGGCCGAAAATTGGACAAGACGGCAAGTCTTTGCCTTGCTGCCGAAAAAGGTAAGCGTAAAAAAGCGCCTTGCTAACAAAAGAACCACCCGCCAAACAAAAAAGGAGAAACAAGCAATGCCGCGCCGAAGGGCGCGGCATAGGAGGTTTTCAATTCTATGACAAAACAAGACCACATCCGCAACTTCTCTATCATCGCCCACATCGACCACGGCAAGTCGCTGTCCCACAAAAGCTGACGCTTTTGCGGGAACCCTAATTTGAAAAAGCTCCGGGCGGAGTGAATCCGCCCTGCGCCGAGGTTTTGCCTGACGGCAAAACGCTCGTAACGGCGCACTTGCGCCGGGACAAAAGCTGACGCTTTTGCGGGAGCCCTAATTTGAAAAAGCTTCGGGGCAAATGAATTGCCCCTGCGCCGAGATTTTTGCTGCGCAAAAATGCTCGTAACGGCGCATACGCGCCGGAACCGCTGCGCGGCCAGCGTCGACTTGCCTGAGGAGGTTTTTTTACTATGACAAAACAAGACCACATCCGCAACTTCTCTATCATCGCCCACATCGACCACGGCAAGTCGACGCTGGCGGATCGGTTGATGGAGAAATGCAACGCCGTCAGCGAACGGGAGATGGAGAGCCAGCTGCTGGACAACATGGATCTCGAGCGCGAGCGCGGCATCACCATCAAGGCCCGGGCCGTCAAGCTCACCTACGCCGCAAAGGACGGCGAGACCTATGAGCTCAACCTGATCGACACCCCCGGCCACGTGGACTTCAACTACGAGGTCTCCCGCTCCCTGGCCGCCTGCGAGGGGGCCGTGCTGGTGGTGGATTCCTCCCAGGGCGTGGAGGCCCAGACCCTGGCCAACACCTATCTGGCCCTGGACGCCGACCTGGAGATCCTGCCCGTGTTCAACAAGATCGACCTGCCCGCCGCCGACCCGAAGCGCGCCAAGCAGGAGGTGGAGGACATCATCGGCCTGCCCGCCGCCGACGCGCCGGAGATCTCCGCCAAACGGGACATCAACATCGAGGCCGTACTGGAGGACATCGTGCAGAACGTTCCGGCCCCCAAAGGCGACCCGGCGGCCCCCCTGCAGGCCCTGATCTTCGACAGCCAGTACGATCCGTACCTGGGCGTCATCGTCTATTTCCGCGTGATGGAGGGCACCCTCCGGACCGGCATGAAGGTGCGGCTCATGGCCTCCGGCGCGGAGTACGACGTGCTGGAGTGCGGCTATCTCAAGCCCCTGGGCATGGAAAAGACCGACGCCCTCATGGCCGGCGAGGTGGGCTACTTCACCGCCAGCATCAAAAACGTGAAGGACACCCGGGTGGGCGATACCATCACCGAGGCCGACCGCCCCGCCGCCGAGCCCCTGCCCGGCTACAAGGCCGCTCAGCCCATGGTCTACTGCGGCATTTACACCGAGGACGGCAGCAAATACCCCAACCTGCGCGACGCCCTGGAGAAGCTGCAGCTCAACGACGCGTCGTTGTCCTTCGAGCCGGAATCTTCCGCAGCGCTGGGCTTTGGCTTTCGCTGCGGCTTCCTCGGCATGCTCCACATGGAGATCATCCAGGAGCGGCTGGAGCGGGAATTCGATCTGGACCTGGTGACGACGCTGCCCTCGGTCATCTATGAGGTGGTCAAGACCGACGGGAGCACCGTCTATGTGGACAACCCCCACAACTATCCCGACCCGGCGGAGATCGCCGAGGCCTACGAACCCTATGCCAAGGTGTCCATCATCACGCCGCCGGAATATATCGGCAACATCATGCCCATGTGCCAGGAGCGCCGGGGCATTTACAAGGACACCCAGTATCTCGACACGAATCTGGTGGAGCTGCACTATTCCATGCCCCTGGGCGAGATCATCTACGACTTTTTCGACGCCCTGAAAGCCAAGACCCGGGGCTACGCCTCCCTGGATTACGAGCTGTCCGGCTATGAGAGCAGCGACCTGGTGAAGGTGGACCTGCTGCTCAACGGCGAGCAGGTGGACGCGCTGAGCTTCATCGTCCACCGGGACAAGGCCTATCCCCGGGCCCGGCGCATCTGCGAAAAGCTGAAGGAGAATATTCCCCGCCAGCTCTTCGAGGTGCCGGTCCAGGCCGCCATCGGCGGCAAGGTCATTGCCCGGGAAACCGTCAAAGCCCTGCGCAAGGACGTCCTCGCCAAATGCTACGGCGGCGACATCACCCGCAAAAAGAAGCTGCTGGAAAAGCAAAAAGAGGGCAAAAAGAAAATGCGCTCCCTGGGCAGCGTGCAGCTTCCCACAGAAGCATTTATGGCGGTCCTCAAACTGGACGAAGAGTAACTGCGCATTTTTGTTTGCCCTTCGGCGCAAGTGCGCTGTCACGAGCATTTTTGCGCAGCAAAAATCTTGGCGCAGGGCGGATCCACTCCGCCCGGAGCTTATTCCAATCAGGGCTCCCGCAAAAGCGCAGCTTTTGTGGGACAAGCAAAAAGAAAATGCGCTCTCTCGGCTCCGCGGAGAAGAAGAGGAGGGGCCGAAACCCGGACATGGCTGCAAGTCATCGCCGGGCTTCCGAAAAAGGGAAAAGGTAAGCGCGAAGTGTGAAAAAGTGCCGGGCTGCCGCTTTGCGGCAGCCCGGCACCTATTCATTTTTTCTCAATATGCACCAATTCCGCCGTGACGTCTTCGCTTTCTTCGCCCAGCGTGCCGGTGTAGGTGATGGCGACGGCGTCGCC
>CAJFFX010000095.1 GCA_904374485.1 Candidatus Pseudoscillospira falkowii
GGTAGACGTCCTGAGTGAAATTGCTGTAGTGGCCCGTATAGCCGGAGTGGTTCTGCATCGTCACATTGAACATGAAGAAGGGTACGTCGCCGGCGGCGTTGTTTTCTTCATACATCTCGATCACCTTTTTATAATCAAAGGAATCGCTGACATAGCGGCGCAGGAACACCTGATCGTCGGGATAGCGCTCCTGGACGGCCTGGGAATATTTGTTGAAGTTCTTGTCCTCCTGGTACTGGGAAACGATATCGTCGCCCAGGATCGTGCCGATGTCCACAAATTCGTCGAAGCCCAGAAGGGGGTAGACCTTGTCGCGGTCCCAGTTTTCGCCGTAATAGGGATGGAAGGCGATCTTTTCATAGCCCAGGAGATCCATGGAAGAGACCAGAGAGGGCTGGGGACTCTTGATATAGGATTCATAGGCGCAGGCGCCCGTGGGCAGGAAGGCGATGGAGTCGCCGGTGAGGAATTCGAATTCGGAATTGGCCGTGCCGGCGCCGTAGACCGGTACATAGACATAGCCCTTGATGGTGTTTTCCGTCAGGGAGCGCAGGAAGGGGAAATAATCCTGATTGGTTTCAAATTCGCCCACCACGCTGGGGTCAGACATGGTCTCGTTCATGATGCAAATAACGTTGGGCCGGACAACGTCGTCCGTTCCGACGCCGCCGGAGGCCGGCACGTCGCTGCCCGAAAGCATATCCTCCACAACGGCGCTGGCTTCGTCGGCGCTGTAGTCCTTGGGCTCCTGCACCTGAAGATATTTGCTGTTGATAAAAAACTGGAACAGGGAGCCGCGGTTGGTATAGCCGCGGGTCTGGTTGAAGAAGTCGGGCTTCATGCCGTTGTCGGCAAACCAGTCGGTCCTGTAGAGCAGCCCGCAGAACAGCAGCGCCACCAGCAGGCCACCCACACGGATGGTGCGCACGATGCGCTTGTCCGGGTTCTCCATGCGCATTTTGTGGGCCACCACCAGAAGCAGTACGAACAGCGCCGTGGACAGCACCACCTGGTTGTCCGGCGCGATGGTATAGCCGCCGGCCACGCTCAGGCCCGTTTCGGCACTGATGATATCTGCCGGCAGGAAGGGCGTGCCGCGGAATTCCAGCACAAAGTGGTTGACCATGCCGAATATGTAGCACAGGGTGTTGGCCAGGGTGATGGGGGTGTGGATATTGCCGGTGATGGCAAAAAACACCATATACAGCAGCAGGATGAAAATATAGTTCTGGGTGAACACCATGGGCGACCAGTTGTAGATGAAGGTCCCGTGGAGGAATTCCATCATGCACAGCGTCGCCACCGGCATCAGCAGATATAAGATCACCATAGCCCGCCGCTGGCGCGAAGCCGCCTTTTCGCCGGTCCAGGTCAGGCACAGCAGCTCCGCCGCGCCGGCGCCCAGGGCGCACAGAACGCTCCACAGCAGCTGCAGCTGCCCCAGGACCACATCCTCTTCAAAAAAGACGGACACTTCCTTGGCGATGAACACCGCCAGCGCGCCGGTGATGATCGCCGCCAGCAGCCGGGACGCCGCCGTGGTCCGCACTTCGATCCCGATCCGTTTGACAATGGACATTGTATACATAGCTCCTTATTGCCGCTCTCTCCCGCTCCGCCCGAAAGGATTTCGGGCGGAAATGGCGCAGCGCCATTTGGAATAGATGCAATGATACCACACTTCCGTTGAAAAACAAAGCGGCAAATCCATTAAAATTCCTTTAATATCGACCGCAGCCGGCCGACAGATATTCCGCATCACAGTATACCATATTCGCGAAAAAGTACTATGGACAAACTGTGTAATTTACAGATTCTTTACAATCTCTTTTTTGTCAATCCCAGGCAGGAGCCGCCGGAAGCGTACACCGTGCGCCCGTTGCAGTAATAATGGACCGCCCTGCCGCAGGTGGAGCGAACGTCGGTCCCCATGGCGCGCAGCTGGGCCACCAGGTCCCCGTCGGCATAGTCCGCCGTCGCCGTCGTCACCACGGCGAAGTCCGGCGCCACCATGCGCAGAAATTCCGCCGTATTTTCCTCCGCGATGCCGTGGTGGGGTATTTTCAGCACGTCGAAAGCGCCGATCTGCGCGTCCAGCAGCTCCTGGAGCCGCTGGGACGAGGCGTCCCCGGGCAGGAGGAAGGAAACGTCCCCGCAGTAGAGGGCCGTCACCAGGGAATGGTCGTTGCTGGAGCGCGTCGCGCTGCCGCCGGGCGGCGGCAGAAGCACGAAGCGCAGCGGCCCGATCTGCACCGTTTCCTCGGCGCGCACCGTGACCACCGCGCTGCCGCCCGCTGAAAGCGCCCGGCAATAGGAAGCGAAAGCGCCGGTCTTTCGTGTATAGTCCGGCTGATAGACCGCGTCCACCTGCACCGCCGCCAGCACCGCCGCCGCGCCGCCGATGTGGTCCTGGTCAAAATGGCTGACGATCAGCGCGTCCAGATGGTGGATGCCCCGCGCCTGCAGGGCCTGGAGCACCCGCGGCGCCGTTTCGGCGCTGCCGGTGTCGATCAGCACCGCGCAGCCCGGGGCGGTGACCAGGATCGCGTCCGCCTTGCCCACATCCAGCGCCGTCACCTGGACCCGGGGCGCGAAAAAGCCGGCCAGGGCCGTCAGGGCCACGCAGAGGGCCGCCAGAGCCAGTACCTTTTTCATCGCTTTCATCCCTCCGATCTCTATGCGCCGCGCAGTCCTATCATGCCTCCCTTTCACGGTTTTTATCGCCCGGCGGCGCATTTTTGCCGGCGGACGCCTTGCGCCGGGGAACATTGTGCGGTATAATGTCGAAAAATCGATGTTGTGAAGGAGCGCTGTATTATGACTTATATTTACACGCCCACAGGTGTCTGTTCCCGCCAGATGACGGTGGAGATCGAAAACGGCATGATCCGCCATGTGGACGTGCTCGGCGGCTGCAACGGCAACCTCAAGGGCATCTCCAGCCTGCTGCAGGGCATGCGCGTGGAGGACGCCATCGCCCGCCTGCAGGGCATCCGCTGCGGTATGCGCCCCACCTCCTGCCCCGACCAGCTGTCCATCGCTCTGCGGCAGGCGTTGGAGCAGCACTATTGACGCATTTCCCAAACCGAT
>CAJFFX010000096.1 GCA_904374485.1 Candidatus Pseudoscillospira falkowii
GGCTTCGCCCGGCAAAAATTTTTCCTCCATTTGTGCCCCCAATATGCTATAATATAAAATAGCATGTTATCCACCCGCGCGGCGGCGCGTTTGCTGCCGGAGCGGGGTCTATGTTCTCCGAAGGAGTGAGCCGATATGAAAGATGGATTGATCAAAGTGGCCGCCGGCACCCCCAGGATCGCCGTGGCCGACTGCCGCCGCAACGCCGAGCAGATCTTCACCCTCATGCGCGAGGCGGACAAGCAGGGCGTGAAGGTGCTGGCGCTGCCGGAGCTGTGCCTCACCGGCTACACCTGCGGCGACCTCTTTTTGCACGATACCCTGCTCCGGGGCGCCGAGGAGGGGCTCCAGACCATCCTGGACGCCACCCGGAATCTCGACGTTGTGACCGCCCTGGGCCTGCCCGTGCGGGACAAGTGGGACAACAAAGTGTATAACTGCGCCGCTGTCATACAAAAAGGAGAGATCCTGGGGCTGATCCCCAAGATCTATCTGCCCAATTACGGGGAGTTTTACGAGCAGAGGTGGTTTGCCTCCGGCAATGGCGTGGAGCATGGGATCGAGCTTTGCGGACATCATGTGGATCTCTGCACGAACCAGACCTTTGCCTGCGACACCATGCCCAATCTGGTGATCGGCGTGGAGATCTGCGAGGACCTGTGGGCCCCGGCGCCCCCCTCGGTGGAGCTGGCCCGGAAGGGCGCCACGGTGATCCTGAACCTCTCCGCCTCCAATGAACTGGTGGGTAAGGCGGACTACCGCCGCTCCCTGGTGACGGGCCAGTCCGCCCGGCTCATGTGCGGCTATGTGTATGCCGACGCCGGCGAAGGGGAGTCCACCACCGACGTGGTGTTTGCCGGCCATAATCTGATCGCGGAGAACGGGACCCTGCTGGCCGAGCGGCGCTTCGCCGCAGGCCTCACCGTCAGCGAGATCGACGTGGACCGGCTGGCCTATGAACGGCGCCGGACCAACACCTTCACCCCGGGCCGGGAGACGCCGGAGATCTGGCGCGCCTCTTTCTCCCTGCCCCTTGCGGAGACCCGGTTGACCCGGTACGTTTCCCCGGCTCCCTTCGTGCCCGAGGACGGCGCTTCCCGGGCCGAGCGGTGCGAGGAGATCCTGCGCATCGCCTCTCTGGGTCTCAAAAAGCGGCTGGAGCACACCCGGGCGAAAACCGCCGTGGTGGGTCTCTCCGGCGGGCTGGATTCCACCCTGGCCCTGCTGATCACGGCCCTGGCCATGGGCATGCTGAACCGCCCCGCCACGGATATCATTGCCGTCACCATGCCGTGCTTTGGCACCACGGACCGCACGAAATCCAACGCCGAGCTGCTGGCCGAGCGCATGGGGGCCACCCTGCGCGTCATCGACATCTCCCAGGCCGTGCGCCGCCATTTCGCCGACATCGGCCAGAGCATGGAAAACCACGACGTGACCTTTGAAAACGCCCAGGCCCGGGAGCGCACCCAGGTGCTCATGGACATCGCCAACCAGACCGGCGGCCTCGTCATCGGCACCGGCGACCTCAGCGAGCTGGCCCTGGGCTGGGCCACCTACAACGGCGACCACATGAGCAATTACGCCGTCAACGCCTCCATCCCCAAGACCCTGGTGCGCTACCTCGTGGACTATGTGGCCAAGGACAATGTGGAAAAGGACGCCGAGCTCACCGGCGTGCTGGAGGACATCCTCGACACCCCCGTGTCCCCGGAACTGCTGCCGGCGGTAAACGGCCAGATCGCCCAGAAAACCGAGGATCTGGTGGGCCCCTACGAGCTGCACGATTTCTTCCTCTACTATATCGTCCGCTGGGCCTTCCCGCCCCGCAAAGTCTACCGCCTGGCGAAATACGCCTTCGCCGGGGCTTACAGCGACGCGGTGATCCTTCACTGGCTGAAGACCTTTTACCGCCGCTTCTTCTCCCAGCAGTTCAAGCGCTCCTGCCTGCCCGACGGGCCCAAGGTGGGCTCCGCGGCCCTGTCTCCCCGGGGAGACTGGCGCATGCCCAGCGACGCCGTCGCCCGCCTCTGGCTCGACGAGATCGAGCTGCTGGAAGACGCCGGCACGGACGTGGCAAAAGTCTGACGCGGCGGATGGGAATGCCGGCCGTCTCCATCGGAAGAGGAGGAGAAGCCATGGAAGAAACCCTGAAATGCCTGCGCTGCGGCGTCCCTCTGCAGCGCAAAGCCCTGCGCACCCGGCGCAATGCCATGGACGACGACAGCTTGTTCGCCAAACTGCGCCTGGATCTGTCCCGCCTGTGGGAGAAATATCCGCGAAAAAGTCCCGGGCCGAAATGATATCCGCCCGAAGAATTTTTGATGCGCCCCCGACGGGCACATCTCTGCAAGGAGCTTTTATGAAAACAGTCACCCTCTATACCGACGGGGCCTGCAGCGGCAACCCCGGCCCCGGCGGCTGGGGCGCCATCCTCGTCTACGGCGCGCGGGAGCTGGCCCTCTCCGGCGGCGAAGCGCGCACCACCAACAACCGTATGGAGCTCACCGCCGTCATCGCGGGGCTGCAGAAGCTGAAGGAGCCCTGCATCGTGGAGCTCTATTCCGACTCCAAATACGTCATCGACGCCCTGTCCAAAGGCTGGGCCAAAAGCTGGAAGGCGAAGGGCTGGGTCAAGAGCGACAAAAAGCCCGCCCTGAACCCCGACCTCTGGGACGCCCTCCTGTCCCTCACCGACCGCCACGAAGTCCGCTGCCACTGGGTCAAGGGACATGCAGATAATGAATATAATAACAGGTGCGATGCCATGGCCGTGGCGGAGAGCAGGAAGTTTCAGGGCTGAGGGCCCTGAAACTTCTTGCCGGGCCCCGGCCCGGCACTTCTTTACTATTCACTCTTCACTTGGCTCCCCCACA
>CAJFFX010000097.1 GCA_904374485.1 Candidatus Pseudoscillospira falkowii
GGTGGCCATGCCCACCGCGGCGTGCAGCGCCACGGAGATCTGGCATGCGTACATCTGCTTCGCATACAAAGACTGGTATTGGTTGCACAGATCGCAGAACCACTCCTCATACTCCGTCAGGATCTCCTCGGTCATCTTCTCGCCGTTGCCGTGTTTGGGCGCCTTCAGGCAGTCGCCGTGGATGGCGTCGTACTTAGTCTCGTCGGGCTTCTTGACCTGCTCGCCCAGGGAGTATGCCTTGGACTCCATCGCCGTGTAGAAGCCAAAGTTGTTCTTGATGGCGTCGCGGAAGTCGTCCAGCGTGTACTTTTTCTCATCGTAGACCAGCTGCTTCAGCGCCGCCAGGGCGTTGACCATGTTGATGGTGCCGCAGGACTCGATGTTGTAGGTGCCATTGTAGCGGGTGCCCATGTGGCCGATGTGGTGGCCCTTGGCCAGGCAGTCCGGCTTCATGATGGAGTTGACGATGGACATGTTCCGGTCGCGCCAGATATCGTGCTCGATATTGTTGGCCCGAACGGAAACGTTCAGGATCAGCGCGTAGTACTCTTTGTACTGCTCCCACAGTTCCTCATAGGTTTCCAGCTTCTTGTTGTGGGGCGGGAGCACCTGAATGCCGGTGCGCGGATCCACGCCGTTGAAAAGGACCACGTTCAGGATCTTGGGGTTGTTCACAAAGTGGACGCCCACGGAAGTGGTCTGGCTGGAGCCGGTGGGGATGTAATGGACCTTGCCGTTGAAATGCAGGGGCATCCAGGACGCCGGCGCCGTTTCCAGGCAGCCGCCGATGGCCACGGCTCTGGCCTCTTCGACAGTCATGCCCTCCGAGCGGTACTGGTTCATCAGGAACTCCATGCCGCCGCGGTTGTTCATCCAGGCGGGATAGCCCGTGCCGATCTTCGTGCATTCCACGCACTTGAGCAGGAACTCCTCCGGCAGGCGCTCGTCATAAAGGACAGACAGCGTGGGCTGCGGGCAGGGGTTGGTCATGCCGGCGTGCAGGATCAGCCACTCCAGACGGTTGCCGCAGGGACGGCCAAACTTATTCAGGCCGCCCAGGGACAGGTTGTTGAAGGTGTTGCCGGAGATACCGCCGGAAATGCCGGTGCTGGCAAACAGCTCGATGGCACTGAACTTGAAGCGATGGTTCTCCAGCAGCTCCAGGACTTCGTCCTCGGTGATGGTCCCGTCGGCGATGTCCTTTTCGAAATAGGGATACAGCACCTGGCCCAGGCGTCCGGGGGAATAGCCGGAGATGGCGTCCTCGTTCAGCACGGTGACGTGGATCAGATACGTCATGTGCAACGCTTCGCGGAAGTTTCTGGGCGGCTTGTGGGCGATCCACTCCATCTGCTCGGCCAGCTGCAGGTACTCCGCCTTCTGGGCCGTATCCTGCTCCGCTTCGGCGAGACTGCGCAGCTCGGTGACATAGTTCAGCCAGAACTGCTGGATGCCGCCCAAGACGATGCGGGCCGCTTCATAGAAGTACAGCCGCTTCATGCCGAGGATGCCGTCGCCGTCGGCGTTGCCGGCCACTTCCCCGCGGCGCTCTTCGCACAGCTCCATCATCTTGTCCAGGCCGTATTCCAGCGGATAGTAATAGCTGGCGATCTCGCGGCCCTGGGGGATGGTGTAGCCGCTGTCGCAGAATACCAGGACCGTCTTCATAATGTCGTCCTTCATCTGGAAGTCCGGCATCATATGCTCGTAATGCAGTCCCAGATCCTCCACGGACTTGCCCTTCCACTCGTGGGCCAGCTTGGTCATCACGGGCACCTCTTCGGCGCGGATGCCGAACTTGCCGGCTAGGGAGATGATCTTGCCGTTGTTCTTGACCACGTTGCCGCCGCCGGTACCCAGCTGCGCCATTTCGTCGATGACGGCGGAGGTGTGCTTGGCCTGCTCTTTAAATTCATCCTCTTTGGCCAGATAGAAGGAGTTGGTCAGCCAGGGCATCGGGAATCCGCCGCGCAGATAGCTGGTCTTGCCGCCGGGCAGCAGATCCTTCGGATAGACCGACGGCGTGGTGTGCGCATAGGCACAGGCCAGCGCTTTGGCCCGGCGCACTTCCAGCACGTCGCCGGCGCACTCGTCAAATTTTCTTGTATACCAATAGGGGAACTCCGTGTTTGCGGTGGAATAACTCTGATAGAACAAGTTATCCATCAGCCATTTCACGCGCTTTGTAGGTTCCAGCTTGATCTCCCTGTCCACCACGCCGTCCCAACTCTCGTCCTGCGGCGCGCCATAGACAAATCCTGTGGACAGCCCCTGCTCTGCCAGAATCTCTTCCAGCCGTTTTCCTGTCACAGCATTCTCCATAAGAAAGCCTCCCTTTTTATAAATTTTTCATAATTTTTTCCACAAGCGTGCTGTTTCACTTGTTGATTTTATTATAAAAAGGGCGCGCTTTGGCCGCTATCCAGCAGAGGATGGATTCCGGGTCTGAATTTCCGGCGGCGTCTCCGCCCAAAAGCAGAGCACTCAGACCAAAGTCTGAGATTTCAGTCCTTCCGCCGCCGAAAAAACGGCAGATTTTCCCAGGAAAAACGAAAGCGGCGCGCTGTGGCTCCTCACAGCGCGCTGCTTTGACCTCTTTGACATTTGCCCTGCCGCATTTACGACGGGATCAGAAAATAAAAACGGGGCGGGCGCATCAGCGCCC
>CAJFFX010000098.1 GCA_904374485.1 Candidatus Pseudoscillospira falkowii
ATTTTTGGTAGACATCAGGTAGACCGGGTAGACACCGATTGGGATTTTCTGGATCTTGCGTCTCTTGGGATAGCGCAAAATCCAGAAGGTCGCCGGGCTTCGCCCGGTACTTCTTCACTATTCACTTGGCTCCCCCTGCGGGGCTGCCGCCGCAGCGGCGTTTCGAGACCAACCGGACAGCAGGGCGGCGGCCCAGATTCCCTGTTGAGAAATGTCATCTTTTCGTGTACAATAGAGCATGAAATTCTCTGCAAAGGAGGCCGATGCCGTGGGATACCGTTTGAAGCTGCGCCCGAGCGCCGTGCTGGCCCTGCCCCGGGCCGAGGTGGACGCCCTGGTGCGCGAGGGGGACGGCGCCGCCGCGCTGCTGTATCTCTATCTGGCCTCCGCCGCCGCGCCGCTGGAGGATGCGGAGCTCTGCCGCGCCCTCCACTGGGACCGCGCCGCCCTGGACGCCGCCCGGCAGACTCTGGAGCACCTGGGCCTGCTGGGAGAAGCGGAGGCCGCGACGGAAACCCCGGAGGCCCCGGCGCGCTGCGCGCCCGACTACAGCCGCGCCGACATTGCCGCCGTGCTGGAGCACGACGGCGGCTTTGCCGCCCTGCGGGACGCCGTGGGCAAAAAACTCAACCGCATCATGACGGAAAAGGACGACGAGATGCTCCTGGGCCTGTACAATTACCTGGGCCTGGACGCCGACGTGATCTTCACCCTGGTGGGCCACTGCGTGGAGCGCACCGAGCGGCGCTACGGCCCCCACCGCCGCCCCACCATGCGGCAGGTCGAAAAGGAAGGCTACCGCTGGAAACGCCTGGGGATCGTCACTCAGGCGCTGGCCGAGGAATATCTGAAGGAGTACGCCCGCCGCCAGCAGCTCGTCCCCCGCATGATGGAGGTCCTGCACCTGGGCAGCCGCGCCCCGGTGAGCCAGGAGGCAAAATTCCTGGACCGCTGGATCGGCTGGGGCTTTTCCCCCGAGGCTGTGGAGTACGCCTATGAAAAAACCGTGTTCAAATGCGGAAAGCTGGAATGGAATTACCTCAACGGCATTCTGCGGGACCTGGACAAAAAGGGCCTGCACGACGCCGCGGAGATCCGCCGGCGGGACCAGCTGGGCGCGTCTTCGCCGCGCCGCCGGAAAGAGAGCGACGACGCCGCGGCGGCCGCCGCAGACGTGCAGAACAGCGTGGCCTGGATGAAGGAATATCTGGGCCGGACGGAGCAGGAGGGAGGAAACGACCGTGGCCTATGACGGAAAACTGCTGGCGCAGGCCCGCGCCGCTTTTGAAGACGACAAAGCCCGCCGGCGGGAGGAGTTCCGCCGCCAGCGGGAGGCGCTCTGGGCACGCCTGCCCCGGCTGAAGGAGATCGACGTCCGCCTGCGCCGCACCGCGCCCCAACTCATCGCCCTGGCGCTGCGCCGGGGGGAGGACCCGGCAGCCCAGATCGATCGGCTGAAAACAGAAAACCTGGCCCTCCAGCAGGAGCGCGCGGCTATTCTCACCGCGGCGGGGTGTGAACCCGACGCCCTGACGGAAAAGCCCTTCTGCGCCGCCTGCGGCGACACGGGCTACCTGCCCGACGGGGCCATGTGCACATGCCTGCAGGCCTATTACGTCCGCGCCCAGAACCGGGAACTCTCGAAGCTGCTGAACATCGGCGCCCAGAGCTTCGACAGCTTTGACATGGAGTATTATTCCAAGGCGGTGTGGCCGGAATACGGCATGTCGCCCTATGACAATATGGATCTGATCCGGGAGACCTGCTGGCGTTATGCCCGCAGCTTCGGCAAAGGCAGCGGCAGCCTGCTGCTCACCGGCACGCCGGGCCTGGGCAAGACGTTCCTCTCGGCCTGCATCGCCCGGGAGGTGTCCCGCCAGGGCTTCTCCGTGGTCTACGACACCGCCGGCCACATCGTGGCCCAGTTTGAAACGGATAAATTCCGCCGGGGCGGGGAGGAGGAAATGGAGGAAGCCGCCGCCGACGTGCGGCGGTATCTGAACTGCGACCTTCTGATCGTGGACGACCTGGGCACGGAACTGGCCACGCCCTTCGTCCAGGACGCGCTCTACCAGCTCATCAACGGCCGCATCGTGACCGAGCGGGCCACCATCGTCAACTCGAATCTGGACGAAGCCGCCATCCGCAAGCGCTACTCGCCCCAGATCGCCTCGCGGCTGTGCGGGGAGTATCGGATGCTGCGCTTTTTCGGCGAAGATATACGGAAACTGCGGCAGCGCCGCAGCCGGTAAATACGTGCCGCCCTGCCGCCCGCAGGGCGGCACTTTTTCACTCTTCACTATTCACTCTTACCTTTTTCTTGCCTCCCTCGCCGCCGGCGGGGGAGCTGGCTGGCCGCGCAGCGGCCAGACTGAAGGGGTGACCACCAAGCCACGGTCTGCGGCCCGTCACTTCTTCACTATTCACTCTTACCTCTTACTTCTACTTGGCTCCCCCTGCGGGGGAGCTGGCACGGCGCAGCCGTGACTGTGGGGGCGACCAC
>CAJFFX010000099.1 GCA_904374485.1 Candidatus Pseudoscillospira falkowii
CATATAATACCCTCATCTTTTCCTCCGATCTTCCGCGCGCCGCAGGCGCGCAAAGCGAAATTATTATAGCAGTTTCCGCGCTGTCATACGAGTGACTATTTTCACAAAAATCATGGGCTTTTTGCTCCAGATTCCGCCGAGCCCGTCAGAAATTCCCGGATGGCGCAGCGTTTTTCCGGCCGCCGCGCTCACACCACGCTGAACTTGGAAATGGCCAGCGGATAGCTGGTGTGGCCGATCAGCATGCGGTTTTCCGTCACCGTGACGTTCTTGTCGGCGATGGCGCATTTCAGCGTGGCGCCGGCATGGACCACCGTGTCCTGCATCAGGATGCAGCCGCTGATCTTCGCTCCCTTTTCCACGTGGACGCCGCGGAAAACGATGCTGTTCTCCACCTCGCCCTCGATGATGCAGCCGTCGGATACCAGGGAGTTGACGCATTTGCTCTCGGGGCCGTAGTAAGTGGAGGCGTCGCTGCGGTCCTTGGTGCGGATGGGCCGGGCCGGGATGAACAGGTCCGCGCGCACCTCCGGCTGCAGCAGCTCCATGCTCCGGGCATAGTAGTCGGCGATGGAGGTGATACGGGCGGCGTATTTCTCAAATACATAGGCGTGGAGCTTCAGCTTGCCCTTCATATCCTGGAGCACGCTGCGGTGGAAGCTGTATTCGTTGTGGCCGTCGCACTCGGCGATGAGCTCCAGCAGCAGCTTCTTGCTCATGACGTACACTTCCAGCGCGCCGTAGCCGCCGGCCATGGTGCTGCGGCTGATCACGTCGGTGATGTTTCCGGCGTCGTCCACCAGATAGGTGATGCCCTTCTCCCCCACGGGCCGTGGGGTGCAGACGCAGGTGATGTCCGCGCCGGAGCGGATGTGCTCTTCCAGCACGTCGCCCATGGGCATATTGCAGATCAGCGCGCCGTTGGCCAGCACCACATACTCCTGGCGGATGCGCTGCACATAGCTCTCCACGGAGGCCAGGGCCTCCATCTTGCCGCGGAAGGCGCGGCTGGGGTCGTTCTTGGGGGCAGAGGGCAGCAGGCGCAATCCGCCGTGCTTGCGGCTCAGATCCCAGTCCTTGCCGGAGCCCAGATGGTCCAGCATGCTCTGGTATTTGTCCTGCAGGATGACGCCCACATCGGTGACGCCGGCGTTGACCAGGTTGGAGAGCATGAAGTCGATAATGCGGTAGCGGGCGGCGTAGGGAATGGAGTCGGCCACGCGCTGCTCGACCAGGGTCTGCAGTTTTTCGCATTTTCCATAGGCAAAAATGATACCGTGCATCCGATTCATTTTCTTGCCACCTCCTTGTGTTCGCTGTTGAGCATTTTGTTGGGTTCCACGATCTCGCCGTCTTCAATGGTGCAGAAGGGGCCCACCACAGCGATGCCCCATGCCTCCGGCTGCTCCGCAGTTTCCGGCGGCGCGCCCACATGGGCGCCTTCGCCGATCTGCGCGCCCTCGCCGAGGATCGCATATTCCACCACGGCGCCGGGAGCGATGGAAACGCCGGGCATGACTACGCTGTAGCGCACCTGGGCGCCCTCGCCCACCGTGACGGAATGGGCGATGACGGAGTTCTCCACAGAGCCCTCGATGGTGCTGCCCTGGGTCACGACGCTGTGGCTGACCGCGGCGTGCGCGCCGAGATAGGCCGGCGCCTTGCGCGGGGGCCGGGCATAGATGGGCCATTCGGTGTCGAACACGTCCAGACCGCCATTGCGCGCCAGCATATCCATGTTGGCGTCCCACAAGCTGTCCAGGGTGCCCACGTCCTTCCAATAGCCCTCAAACCGGTAGGCCACCATCTTCTTGCCGTCGGCAAGCATTTTGGGGATGATGTTTTTGCCAAAATCGTTCTGAGAAGCGGGATCGGCCTCGTCGTCGATCAGATACTGGCGCAGGTCGGCCCAGGAAAAGCAGTAGATGCCCATGGAGGCCAGGTTGCTCTTGGGCTGCTTGGGCTTTTCCTCGAATTCGGCGATGTTGTCCTCACCGTCCACATTCATGATGCCGAAGCGGGGCGCCTCCGCCCAGGGCACCTCCATGACGGAGATGGTGCAGGCGGCGCCGGCTTTCTTGTGGCGGTTGACCATTTCGGCGTAATCCATTTTGTAGATATGATCGCCGGAGAGGATCACCACATAGTCGGGCTCATACAAATCGATAAAGCCGATGTTCTGGTAAATGGCGTTGGCTGTGCCCTTGTACCATGTGCCCTCGTCGCCCTTGGCCACA